>CALXKE010000001.1 GCA_944388805.1 uncultured Clostridia bacterium
ACTATTACTATTCCTACAAGAAGTATTTGAATTAGTTATGGAAATTAAATATCTTAATCAGCAAAAGAAAAAACAAGCAATAGAAGTGGAAGCAGAAGAAGAGGATGAAGATTATGATGAGAATTACGACGAAGACGAAGAGGATGAGGAAGAAGAAAGAGTTGTAAGAGCAACTAGAACTACAAAAAAGGCAGGGACCAAAACGGCTACAAGGTCAAGTACAATGGCAAGTGCTAGAAAAAAAGCAAGTACAAGTACAGGTGCAAGAACAGGTTCTAGAACAGCTTCAAGTTCTGGTGCAAGAAAAGCTAATACAACGAAAAAAGCAGGTACAACAAGAAAAACAGCAACAAAATCATCAGCAAAAGCATCAACAGCTACTCGTAAACCAAGGGCAACAAAATCAGCAAAAGAGGAAGAATAAATGAAAAAATTATTAAGAATTTTAGTATTAATAATGTTAATTATAACCTTATTCCAAATAGCAAATATGTATGCTCTATATACAGACCAATTGCAAGGAGAATATACAAATTTGTTAGGTGTTTGGTCAATTAAAGTAAATGAAACAGACATATCTTCAGGAGATGAAAATTTGACTTTTAACATGACAGAAGACAATCTTATATATTTGGATTCTGAGCATGTTAAAAGCCAAACAATGGCACCAGGAACACAGGCATATTTTGAAATTGTGATTGATCCAACCAATACAGATGTATCTGTTTTATACACGCTAAATATAAAATTAGATGCAGTCACAACTGCAAAATTAAAGTTGGTAAATGTGGAAAATTATTTTCAAAAACCTGGAGAGACAGAACAACTTACAAATGATGATGTATACACAAACAACGAAACCAATGTGCATGAGGCCATTATTCCTCTTGCGAGAATAAATGATAAATATATAAATCATGTCAGATTATATTTTGAATGGGAAAATATAGAAGAAAATAATGCTTCTGATTCAGAATTAGGTCAAACAGAAGATGCAAAGATATCAATACCATTAGAAATTAATTTAAAACAATATACAGGAGAAGTGATAGGCAATGAAAGCGGATAAAATATTAAAAATTATTAAAAAAGTAATCGTGAATCTAATAATTTTGGTATTAAGTATCATTGCTATTCTTGTCATATGGGGATTTATACAATTAAATGTACAAAATAAAGAATATATAGACATATTTGGATATTCCATACTTAGTACAGAAACTGGAAGTATGTCACCAACCATAGAGAGAGGTGATATTATAATCATTAAAATAGGTGATGAAATAAAGGAAAATGATATTATAACATACAAACAGGATAATGTACTCATTACACATAGAATAGAACAAATAGATGGTGATACCATTATTACAAAAGGAGATTATAATAATGTTCAAGATGAGCCGATAGAAAAAAATCAAGTGATAGGTAAAGCTGTGTACATTATTAATCATGTAGAGGTTTGGAAACAGGTATTTACAGATATGCATGTTATTATACCACTAGTGATAACAATTATATTATTTATCGTGATGATAGCATATAAAGAAAAAATAGGTGAGAAAAAAGATGTTGGATAAGAAAAAGTTGAAAAAAAGTATCATCATACTTTTTTTAATAGCAATTATCATAATCGCTATTATTTTTATAAGAAATACATTATCAAGATATGAAACAGTGGCGACATCAGAAAAAGATGTAGATGTTGCTTTTTGGATGCTTCATGATGATTTTCAGTCAGCAAATATCATTATAGAAGATATTTATCCATCAAATAATTCATTTGATTATTCTTTTTCTGTATCAAATTTTGAAGCAGAGGAAGATGGAACAATAAACAGAAGAGCAGAAACAGATTTGGAATATGAATTAACAGTAACAACAACAACCAACTTACCACTAGAATATGTGATAGAAAAAAACGGTGAGATTTTAAGTACAGAACAAAATATAACGACCGATGAAGATGGAACCTATTACAGAGAAATCTTAATAGAACCTTCACAAATGGTACAAGGAGAAGACTTAACAGATAATTATGTGATTAAAGTAACATTTCCAAAAGAAAATGATACAAATGCAGAATATTCAGATTTGATTGAATATATCAAGTTAGATATAAATGCTAGACAAATCATTTAAGGCAAATGTCGCATAGACAAACGAACTCAATGCGACACAGGAGGTAAAAATGAATAACTTAATGGATACATATATAACATTTACAGAAAAGAAAATAAAGAAATACATGAAAACATTATTAGCAAAACAATATGACGAAAATTTAGTGAATGAATATTTAAAAACATATATTAATGCCAGATATTATAATATTCAGAATGCAGAAAAGCCTGCAAGAGCATTTTATCTAAGAATATTAGATGAATTAGAATATAAAGAAGATATTTTAATGAAAAAATGTGAAGAAGAAGCGCAAAGCTTGGATGAAAAGCAAAATACATTAAATACGATTCACAATTTAAAAGAATTATTTGCTTATATTTTATTTTTTGATAATGTTAGAAATGTAGAAAATTTTAAGACAATTGACAATATAAAAGAGATTGTCAGTAAAATGGTACAAACAGCAAATGCATTATTTCAGACAGAGATTTCACAAAGTGCAGAAAAAAAATTGTATGAAGAAATCAAAAATGATATGCTTGAAAAAGAAATATTTTTGGACAAATTTGATACAGATGAATTTTCATTACAATTTGAAAATAGCAAATTTAAAGATGACATCTATTTTGCCACATTAGAGCAAAAAGTGAAAATGCCGATGCAATATAGTGAATCTGCCATAGAAAAGGTATATCATGAGGGAATTGTGGCAGAGGATAAATTACAAGTAGAATATATACTATTAAGTGTTGTCGTTATTTCAGATATTGTCAATGGAAATTTTAATGACAAATATATTGCAGAATTTACAAGTACATTATTTAAAAAGAAACAAAAATTAGATAGTATTTTATCTATTCTTGGAAATCAAGCATTACAGGATAAAATCAGTTTAAATATCATGTATGCGGATTATATAAAAAATCAGAAAAGTGTATTAGAATATACAAAAAAAGGTTACAATTTCACCATTACATTAGATAATGAAGCCAAAAGTATAGAAGATGTGGAACAATTAAAAATGTTTAAAATGGTTATTGTACCTCAAAAATTGTTGTTATACAAAGAAATAAAAAGCAATAAAGAACTATTTGATAATGTGATATTGAAATAAATGTCGCACAGACAAACGAACTCTATGAGACAAGAAAGAATGTCGCATCAACAAACGAACCAAATGGGACAAAAGAACGCAATGCGACAAAAATAAAAAAACAGGAGAAATAAACATGGAAACATATGGAAGATTTTTATTTGAATTTTTAAGTCAATTTTTTTCTGGATTTGGAGACATATTAGGTGGTCTTTGGAATGGGATTGTAAATATATTTAATATACCAAGATATTGGAGCATTATCCAAAACTATGCCAATGATTTTAAAGTGTCAGAATGGTTTTTAACAGGATTAGCCATTATTTGTATGCTTATCGTTATTGGCGGAATCATTGGAGTCTTAATCTTTTTCTTGAAAAGACATATGAAATGGAGAAAAAAGATTGTGGATCAAGAAGAATTATTAAAACAAATTGATACCTTGAATGGACAAGTAGAAGAACTAGTAGATGAAAAATTAAAATTGTTAAATATGAAGTCACCAGAATTAGGTGTTAATCCAAACGGTATCAGTACAGGTATGGACAAAGCTGCACTTGCTGCTGCACAATCAGAAGCAAATAATGAAGAACAAATTGATCCAAATAGCCAAAGCAGATTCTCTAAATTAACAATGATCGATGAAGATTTTGCAAAATATAAACAAAAAGATTATCACAATAGCTTTACTTTACCAGAGTTTTGCTATATGTTTAGAAATTTTGCTGCAAGTAAATTAAAATTATATTATAGTGAAAAAATGATAAGATTATTTGTATCAGCGATTGCATCAACCAAATTGGTTATCTTACAAGGTATTTCTGGTACAGGTAAAACATCTATATCTCTTGCATGGGGTAACTTTGTAAAACATCCATCATGTGTTGCATCTGTACAACCATCATGGAGAGATAGAACAGATATATTTGGATACTTAAATGAGTTCACCAAGAAATTTAATGAAACAGACTTCTTAGCATATTTATATGAAGCAGGATATACAGATGAAATCTATACAGTTATCCTTGACGAGATGAACTTAGCGCGTGTGGAATATTATTTTGCAGAAATGTTATCCATCCTAGAAATGCACAGTACAAAAGATTGGAAAATCGAAATAGTACAAAGTTCATGGCCAACAGATCCAAAGAAATTAATCAAAGGAAAATTGCAAATTCCACCTAATGCATGGTATATCGGAACCATCAACAATGACGACTCAACATTCATGGTAACAGATAAGGTATATGATAGAGCAATGCCTATTGATATTAACGAAAAAGGTGTTGCATTTGAAGCAGATGATGTTGACGCTCTTGATGTAAACTATTCATACTTAAATGGCTTATTTGATAAAGCGATGATAGATTATGCTATATCACCAGCAACATTAAAAAAGATAGAAGACATGGACAACTATACAATCAAACACTTCAGAGTTGCATTTGGTAACCGTATTGTAAAACACATGAAAAAATTCGTACCAGTATATGTTGCTTGTGGAGGAGACGAAACAGAAGCCGTAGACTATTTCATGGCCAAAAAAGTATTAAGAAAATTTGAAGGATTAAACTTAACATTAATTAGAGACGAAATAGATGGTTATATTGATTTCTTAGACAAAAACTTTGGAAAAGGCAAAATGAGCGAATGTATAGAATTCTTACTAAGACTTAAAAAGATGTCTTAATGGATATGCCCAGTTAGGGATTTTGAGGGATTTTGGGGACGGACTCATTTTTCCCTTTTTATGAAATTTATTATATTTTTAAAATTATTTAAGTAAAAAGGGAAAAATGAGTCCGTCCCCAAAATCCCTCAAAATCCCTCAGATGCTAAAAGGAGGAGAAAATGGACTTAAATATTGTAAAGTTAGCAAATATGGAAAAGGAAAAGTCAACCAAATTTCTTAGTAAAATTGATTCAAAGTTAATGATGGATGTAGATAGAAGTCACCTGGTTGAGAATGATGAATGGATTGATATGGTTTTATTTACCATTCCATATTTAGAAAAAGCACTGACAAAAGAAATTAAAAATATTGTAACAGAAGAAGAGATTATCAAGATAGAGTTAATTAAAAAAGTAACTGTTGAAAGTGTAAAACATTTATCAAAACATGTAAATCTTGTGGATAAATTTAATCAAAAAAGTGGTGAAGTAACACCTAAAAAGATTTTAAATTCCTATAAAGAAGAAACTTTTCTTACTTATGAAAATCGATTTTTGTATACTTTGATAAAATTGATTGAAGATTATATGTATTTAAGAAAAAAAGCGGCTAATGAGGAATATAAAGGTAAAAATCATCAGAAAGCAAACTACGAAGCAGAGGTTAAATTAAATAGAGAAAAAATTAATGTGAATTTGGAATACCATTCTGAAAGAACAACAGAAATCACTAAGTCAGAAAAAACTTCGGAAAAAATAGCAGAGATAGAACAATCTATAAAAATGTTAAAACAAACTGAGGTTTATCAAACGTTAGTTGCTAAAAAAGCCACTTATGTAAAAGCACCATTAAAAATGACAAATGTTTTGTTGAAAAATGTCAATTTTCAATATGCTGTAAAATTATGGAACTATTTAAGTGATCAAATGGAATTAAATGATAAAACCATAAATGAAAGTAGTGAGTACGAGGAAAAAGGTATTGTAAAAGAATTAGTAGATGAAGATATATTTTTACTATATTCTATTTTGAAGAAAACAGATAATGGAAATACATTACAAGGAAAAGCTAAATCAGCAATTGAAGACAAGAAGATGGCAAAACAACTAACAGATGCTATGATAGAAAGGATTATAGAATTAAATCCTGAAATGACAGAAAAAGAGCTAAATAAATTGATTTCAGAGAAAATTTTAGTAATGAAAACGAAAAAATTAATTTCTTTAAAACCAATAGAAGATCGATTTAAGGATCGAATTGAAAAATATATGATACAAGCAAAAGAAATGAGGTTAAAATAAATGGATAGCAAGAAAGACGAAAGAGAAGAAAATAGTACCCAAAATAGTCAAAAAAAAGCAAGCACAACAAAAACAGCTGAAACAAAAGCTGGAAAAAAGGCAACGAAAGCAAATGAACCAAAAGTGGAAAAGAAAATAGAGGAAAATACTGAAAAAGTAGAAAGAAACATTGGAAAAAATGTGGGGACAAGAGTTGCCAGCAAACCTCTTAGAATCATTTGGAATATATTTGTTAAAATTTTAACACTTATTATCATATTTATTTCTATTGTCATCGTTGTACAAAAAGTAACGAATAACCAAGAATCATTTTTTGGATTTAGGATATTTAGAGTACAAACAGGAAGTATGATTCCGAAATATCAAATTGGTGATGTTATACTAGTAAGAGAAGTAGATTCAAATCAAATTCAAATTGGTGATGATGTAACATATGAAGGCGAAACAGGCTCAATGAACGGATTGATTGTTACTCACAGGGTTATTGATATTGAAGAAGTCGATGGTGAGAAAGTTTTTCATACAAAAGGTATAGCCAATAATTTAGAGGATCCTGTTGTAAGTGCAGATCAAATAAATGGTGTTGTTCAAACCAAAATGTATATTTTATCACTGATTTGTATGTTATTAAATAATAAATATGTTTTCTATTTCTGCGGAATATTGCCATTAACAATATATGTCGCTTTTAGAATTTTTAAAGGAAAAAAAGTGAAGAAAATTGAAAGGGAAAATTAATGAAAGAAAAAAATAAGATTAGATTTATAGAAATACTATGTATCATTTCTTTAATCATCACCATTTTTTCAATACAAAGGACATATGCGAGATATTTTGAACAGGTAGATACAACATATAACACCAATATAAAAAGATGGTTAATTAGAGTAAATGATATGATTGTACATGATGCAGAAACGCTTAATGAAGTTATGGAACCCATCTTTACAGAAAATGAAAATATAAATGAAAATATTTTAGTACCTGGACAAACTGGATATTTTGAAATGTTGATAGATTATACAAATGTAGATTTGGCATTTGAATATGAATTTTCCATAGAACAATTAAATGAAACACCACTAGAAGATTTTGAGATTTATGGATATGAGGTCATTGATGGAGAGGATCATACAATTACAGAAACATCAGAAATAAAAGGTGTGATTGATCCAACAACAGAAGTAAATAGTGCAGGCGAAAAGAAACGAGAGATTAGAATCTTATTTAGATGGAATGATGGAGAAGGAAGCATCATGGATAATAAAGCAGATACACAATTTAGAGGAGAAGAAAATAATACAACAGATGAGAACAATACAACAGGTCAAGACAATACGACAGATCAAGATGAAAGTAATACTTCTGAAAATGATTTACATACAGTATTAAGATATCAGGCAACAATGAAGTTTACGCAATATATCCCTCCAGAAGAGGAAACAACAACATAAATTAAACTTACTTTGTTTGGTTGCTTACGAAGTATTGCAAAACAAGATAAATATATTTTGACTCAATGACAATGGACGCGAGCCTTAAGTAAATTCGGTTTAAACAATTAAAAAAGATAAAAAAGAGGTGAGTTTTGTGGAATTAAAAAATGTGAAAACATCGAATTTGGAAAATGATGAATTACTAGATATCCAAAAACAAGTAGAAAGCTTTTTAAAGTTTTTAAATGGTGAATATGACACTGTTAAAAAGTTAGAGGAGGAAAATTCGTGAAAGAGTTAGTAGAAAATATAGAAAAACAAATCACAACAGATAAAGAAGTCATTTCTGTATTACCAAGAAATGGTATAAAAGCAATCAAAACATTATTAAAAACAATTTCGGATATGACCGAAAAATACGAAAAGCTAAATGAAAAATTGTTAAAAGAAATCGAAACTAGATATTCTGAATTGACGACAGTTGAAGAAAATACAGAGATTCCTCAAATTGAGCAAGAAGTACTAAAATATAACATTGCCGAAAAAAATACAGATATGCGATCTTCATTTGAAAAAATGGGGCTAGACCGTGTGATATATAACGTAAACGGGTATTATAAGAGCAATTTAGAAAGATTAAACAAAGAAATTATTTTTAGTGTGAAACAATTTGAGAAAGTGGGAATCAAATTAACAGCAGAGGATTTTTGCATTAGTGAATATGCCAAAAA
This sequence comes from uncultured Clostridia bacterium, assembly GCA_944388805.1. GTDB lineage: Bacteria > Bacillota > Clostridia > TANB77 > CAG-508 > CAG-269. The sequence continues at coordinate 8,358 of CALXKE010000001.1, forward strand.
ATATATGGAAGTTCTATTAAGAGAAGCTTATGATGGAGATATTAATTCAGAAGCCGTAAAAAATCAGTTTGAAAAAGTATATTGGGAATGTTCAGAAGTGGTATCACATTTATATGTTAATATCAGGTATATTTATGACAAATATGAAAGTCAAATCGATAGATTTTACAATGAAAAAGCGCAAGAAATCCTAAAAGGTCTTTCTTTAACAGTAGAAGGCGTTGAAGAAAAAAAGGCAGAATTAATAAAAAAGAAAAATCAAATCGAAGAAACAGATAATAAAATCATTTTAGACAAATTCTATACAGGTAGTTTAAATATAAATGATTATAAAGAAGATAACTATAAGAAAATATATTTAGAATTAACAGATAAAGATGTTACCCAATTATCAGATAGTGAAAAAAATGAGATAGATGAAAATATTGATAAATTGAACACAAATTTAACAGAATATGCAAAATATTTGGAATATAAATTTTTAGTTGAACAAGTATTGGAAACTAGACAAGAACTATTAAAAACTGCAGAAGCAAATAAAAACAAGAAGGATAAGAAAGTTAAGAAAACACAATATGAATTACTAAAAGAAGAAATTAAAAAGTTGCAATCAGAGATATTTAAATTAAATGCTAAAATTGAAAAACCAAATAGAGGATTTTTTGAAAGAAAAAAAGCAGAAGAAAAGAAAGACAGTATTGCCATTTTACAAAGAAACAATTTGATTTTAGATTTAAAAAAGACATATATGCAATTAGATGAAGAAATTATTAATCAAAACATACTTCAAGATTTAGATGAAACATCATCATTATTTGATGTTCTAAAATTCGCAAGCAGTTATTATGGATATATGGCGAAAGCAATGATTAAAAATAATGAAGATATAACAGACAAGGAAATTGGAGAAAAGGCTGAAACAATAAGAAAATTTATTAATTTTTCTAATTTTACAGTTATCAATCATGTAAATATCAGTGATACGAAGGATTTATCAATTATCATAAAAGATAAATATAAATTATTAGGAATGCAAATTTCAAAAGAGAATTTTGAAGAAGACAGTATAGAAGATTTAATCAGAAAAGTAAAAATTATCAACAATTATAATAATATTCAAAAGAGTAAATTTTCTATCAAAGACTTAGAATTTATCATGAATGTAAAAGAAATGCTAAAGAAATAATGTCACATAGACTTCGTTTGTCAATGAGACATGTCGCATAGACAAACGAACTCAATGAGACACAAAAGAAAATAATGGAGCTGAGAACAAAATTGGAATATGATGTTAAAAAAATTTCTCATAAAATAAAAAATAAAAAAAGAACAAAAAAAATAATAAAGTTTGTTATATTGATTAGTTTAATCATTCTTTTTATAGTAAATGTAATTTTATCATTAGAAGAAAAAAAACATATTTTTGGAATCTATATGTTTAATATTGTTTCTGAAAGTATGGAGCCAACATTTTATAAAGATGATTTAGCAATTGTCAAAAGTTGCAATTTAGAAGAACTAAAAAAGGGGGATATTATCACTTTTAAACAAGAAGATAGAATCATTTCACATAGAATATCAGAAATTACAAACGAAAAGGGAGAACGAACCATTATTACCAAAGGTGATAATAATGAAGTAGAAGATTTGGAACCAGTAAATACACAAAATATATATGGTAAGGTAGTATTTATTGTTCCTAAAATAGGGAAATTTGTAAATTACATACAAACGATAAGCGGATTTGTGAATGTATGTATTTTGATAGTGATTATATGGATTCTAGTAAGTTTTAGAGAAAATGTGATAAACAATAGAAAAATCAAAAGAAAAAAATATGAAATAAAAAAATTGAGAGATAATTATAAGATAGAGGGTTAAACTATGAAGAATGATAATAGACAAAAAAGCAATGCAAAGAAAATAATAAAAATTGTATTCATAATTTTATATCAACTACTTGTCATAATGGCTTTAATCTTAACAATGGTAATTGTTTTACAAAGAGTAACCAATAGTAATGGCTCAATAGGTGGATATAAAATATTTAGAGTTATTACTGGAAGTATGGAGCCTGAATATGAAGTTGGAGAAGTAGTTATCAGTAAGGAAATAGATCCTAAGGATATTGAAGTAGGAGATGACATTGTATACTTAGGTAAAACTGGCGAATATGCTGGCAAAATTATCATGCATAATGTTGTAGGGATTGATACAAATCAAGATGGAAGATTGACTTTCCATGCAAAAGGTTTACAAAGTAATAGTGTTGAAGATCCTCAAATTAGTGAGGAACAAATATATGGTGTTGTAAAGTACAGGGCTCATATTTTGACAATATTGTATAATTTGGCAACAAATATATATTCCATATTTTTTATCATTATCATTTTAGTATTAAATGTATTTATAGCCTTTAATACACCTAAAAAATCAAAAAAATCTAAAAAACGTAAAGTAAAACAAATTGCTAATAATAGTGATGCATTTGATAATGTATCAGATGAAGATTTTGAAGAAGTAGTAGAGGAAGATATAGAAGAAACAGAAGATGAATTTGACGAAGAGGCAGATGATGAGGAAGAAACGTATGATGTTGCTGAGAGTGAAGAGGATATAGAAGAGAAAATTGAAAAGAATCAAGATGAGGACATCGAAAAGAAAGCACATGAAAAAATCATAAATGAAAAAATGCGAGAATATTATAACAAAACAATAAATCATACAAAAAATAATGCACAAGAGAAAAAGGGGAGAAATAAAAACAAATGATAGAATGGAGGTATTATGAATATATTACGTGAATTTAGACGAATAAAAAAGCGAAGTATGCCAGTTAGAATTTTACTAATTTTGATATTTTCTGTAATATTAATAATAAATACCTATGCCTGGTTTAATGCAAATGAACCAGTTAATATGAGTGGATTAGAAGCAGATGTAACACCTTGGGATGTTCGATACTATGTGGATGATAAAGAAGTGCTAGATGAGAGTGTTACATTTACAATAGATGAATTGTATCCAGGTATGCCTGATAGAGAAGACACTGTACGAATTTATAATATGGGTGCAACAAGTACTAGCATAACTTATGAATTAACCTCTGTAAAAATATTTGGTCAAGACATGTTAGACCAATTGAAGGAGAATGGCATTATTCAAACAGAAGGAAATACTACACATATATTTGCAGATGACACGAAATATCCTTTTGATATAAGCTATACTTACGATAAAACGAGATTAGATGGAGAATATGTAGATGATGAAACGACACCAAATGCTGGAGCAACCTTTCAGTTTCATGCTAGTTGGGAGTATCAAGGAAATGGAACAGACGAGGAAATTCTTGCCAGAGATATTTTAGATACTATGTTTGGACAAAATGCTTATGAGTATTATCAAAATGAAGAAAATGATTCTTCAAAAGCAATAGAAATTACTGTAAAGATAACCAGCTCAATGATAAGGCCAAATACATAAATTTTATTGTTTACAGCTAACGCATTGTATATTTATTTGAATAAATTCCTCGGCTCAATACATACTTTAGCCTTTCTAATGATAAATTAAACGAGCCTCTCGCTGTTCACGCTTCCTCATTTAATTTATCATAAGAAAGGCTACAAGTACTCCAATCGCATTCGTCATTTATTCAAATAAATATACAATGCGTTGGCTGATAAATAAGTAATAAAATAGTAAATCAATAGGAAAATTGTAACAGAAATGTAATAAAAATGTAACACCAAATTTATTGACAAAAAATAGAAGTCTGAGTATAATTTTTATAGAAAATGTAGAAAAACATATTTTGAAAAGCTAGGTGAGATTATGGCAAATGAAGAAACAACAAATACGCAATTACAAGATGCACCAACACTGGAAGAGCAAATTGATGAAGCGACACTTGGTGAAAAATTAGAAAAAAAGGCAAAAAAGGAAAAACGAAAAAATAAAAGACGTATTGCTTTTGAAATATTTTTAGTACTTATTGTATTACTGTTAATTAATGTGTACATTGTATTATCCATATTTTATAAAGGAGAAAATTTCACCGTCACACTAGATAGTGAATATGGAAGAGAAAGTGGATTAGTTATCTACGAAGATCCTGAAAACAAATATACTAGAACCTTTTTAAGATCAAAAGACATAGAATTTTTTACAGATATTTCTATAAATTGGTTGCCAGAAGATATAGATAATGAAGGAAATGGCTCACATAATGGTAGAAATTACATAGCATATACATTTTATGCAGAAAATATGGGACAAGACACTATAAATTATTGGACAACCATAAAAATAGATGATGTTGTAAGAAATGTAGATGAAGCAATTAGAGTTATGGTATTTAAAAATGGCGAAAGAGTAGTTTATGCAAAAAATAATAGAGAAACAGGAGAACCAGAACCTGAGACAACACCTTTTAAAGATGAAGACACTGTTATGTTAGATTTAACAGAAAATTTCGAAGTAGGCGATATAGACAAATGGACTGTTGTTGTCTGGGTAGAGGGAGATGATCCTGAATGCTTAGATGATTTAATCGGTGGAGAAATCAAAATGCATATGACACTTACAGAGGAACATATTTTACAAGAAGATGAAACTCCACAAGATGAAAGATAGTCATATCATAAACTTTTGTGAACAAATCACACAAAAGATTAAAATGTTTATAAGTTTTTTTATATATAATTTAATTTAAAGAAAGAAAGGGAGTAAAAAATGAGAGAAGAAAACATTCAAAGAAACTCAAGAAAAAGATTAAATGCTTTAATTTTATTAGTAGCATTTACAGCAATCTTATTAATTGTATCAACTTATGCGTGGTTCTCTACGCAGAAAAACGTAACATTAGGTGGACTAGCAGGTAAAGTAAATGTAGCTGAAGGTCTACAAATTTCATTAGATGCTTTAAACTGGGCCAATGAAATTGATTTAACAAATGATGCAGAAGCATATTTTGCACAAACTAATACAGACTTAGGACTAGATGGAACTGCTGGAAAAGAAAAATTATCATTAAAAAATCCTTGGAAAAAAGCAGCAGATTCTAGTTATGAAGCACGTAATAACTTAGTACCAAGTGAATTATTACCAGTTTCTACAACAGCACAAACAAATGAGGGAATTGGATTAAATGATTTCAACATGTATAGAGGAGAAAATGAATCAGGAATTAAATTAACTGGAGTTGAAAAAGTAGCAGCTGAGAATGCATCAGGATATTATGCAATTGACTTCTTCTTACAAAACTCTTCATCAGAAGAAGCAATGGAAGGAGATGGAGACTTACTTAGAATTGAGCCTGGTTCAGAAATCATATTAGATACAACATCAAAAGAATCAACAGGTTTACAAAATACTTTTAGAGTGGCTTTTGCTATATTTGATGATGACGGAGTTGAGGCAAATACATTAGTTAATAATACACCAACTCAAGCTCAAATTTTAGCTTCAACTACAGGTGATGATCGTGAAATAACAGATGTTGCTATTTGGGAACCAAATGCAAGTGGTGCACAAGTTGGAGATAGCCCAGCAATAGAAACATATGCAGCACATGTTAATTACATATTACAAAACAATAATAAAGTAACATTTTCAGCAGCAGATAAAAGTGAATTTACAATAGATTCATCAAATAAGTTCACAGCAGATAAAGCAATTCCTACATATGCTTTAACAGCTGCATCTGTTACAAAAGCAAATATAGATGATATATATAACTGGGATTCAGAAGCAACAACAAATGGATTAGTAAGACAATATACACTTCAAACACCAAATTCAGGAGTGGCAGATTCAACTCAATTAATTAGTGCTAAAGATGCTACTAAAGCTCAATTTAAAATTGAACCAGGTAAATATGTGCATATGAGAATGTATGTATGGTTAGAAGGACAAGATGTTGACTGTATCAACTATGCTTCACTTGGAGGAAGCTTAACAATTGACGTTGGATTAAGCAAACCAGGTTCAGAAAACGATGAATTAGGTGGCTAATATCCAAAAATATGAAAATATAGAATGAGATGATAAATATAATAAGAAGAACCATAATAATCAAGCGGATAGTTTGGTAATTATGGTTCTTTTTGTCCATTGGGAATGTTCATATATATACATAAGCTTTATATCAATATATCAAATTTTATCCAATAAAAAATCCACTATTATTTAGAACTGTAACCAAAAAGTCTTATAAAATTTCAAAAAATAGCAAGAAAGAGTTGAAGAAAAAAGAAAAATTTAGTAAAATAAAGGAGGAAAAATGTCGCATTGACAAACGAACTCAATGCGACACGACAGACACAAAAGAGAAAAGGAGGGTAAAAAATACAAATGAGCAATATACTGCGTAAACATAGAAAATCAAACCAAAAGAATAAACTAAGAAAATCGTTATTATTGATTTTTACCCTTATATTGACAACTTTTGCATGGTTTGCATATACCAAAATATTAAATCCGAGTTTGGACATACATGTAGCAGCATGGGATATGGAGTATTATATAAATGGTGAAAAGAAGGAAAATCCGATTGGGATCGAGTTCCCAACATTATATCCTCAAATGGAAGACCAAGTGGTTACGGTTGACATTTTAAATAATGGAGAGGCATTAGTAGACTTAAGCTATCATATACAGGAAATATCGATTGTTGGCGTCTCCTATGAATTGGTACAAGAGGGAGAACAACCTACAACTGAGAATTATATAATGATTGCAGAACCAGTATTAGAATCAGATCCAGAAACAGGAGAACTTATATCAAAAGGAATTATCATAAATGATCCTGAAAAATTTCCATTTACACTAGAAATTGAACATTCTCTGCAGGTAGCAGCACTAGATGATGCCTATTTAAAGGTTACAGCAAAATGGCCGGGTGATAATGATGAATTAGACACAGAATGGGGATATATAGTAGGAAAATATTTTGAAGAAAACCCAGATGCTACAACAGCTATGGCAATCAATCTAAGTATAGATTCATATCAAGCAAATGACGAAATTATAGGTGGAACAGGAAATCTACCAAATGGACCTGGTACTAGACCATATTTGCCAAGTTCTGATTTTACACAAGTAGAAGGAACAACATTAGATACAGGATTAATCATCCAAGATTCAGCTGGAAATGAATATGTTTGGGTAGAGGTACCAAAATTAGCAAGTGTATATCCAACAGCTGGTATTAGTATAACAGAGTTTACAGATGAAGAATATCAAAAAATTGAAAATGATTTACATACTTATGCTTCAACATATAGAAATGGAACTTCAGCAAGTGATACATATTATTCAGAAGACACAACAGGATTATCAAGTAGTGAATATACTGAGTTAAAGCAAAAAATGTTAAAGAGTGTATATCAACATGGAGGTTTCTATATATCAAGATATGAAGCAGGAACGAATGTAAGAAGAAATGGACATACATCTATTGCAGACTTAGTTCCAATGTCACAAGCAAATCAATATCCAATCAATTGGATAACCTGTAGTGAGGCGCAAGAATTGGCAAGTAAGGCAAGCACTAATGGATATTCAGGAAGTTTACTATTTGGTATTCAATGGGATTTAGTACAAAAATATATAGAATCAAAGGCAGTAAATCAAGGAACAGCAATTGGAACCATTCAGTCACAATTAATCAATAATAGTTCATCTTGGGGAAATTATAGGACAAGTACATATAATATTGTAAATAGCAATGCACAATATTCAACTAATAATGGTTCACAATGGTTACAAGCACCTTATAATAAAACTTCTGCAAGTTCTGTATTACTATCAACAGGAGCAAATAGTGATTTTGGAAAACAAAGTATATTAGACTTAGCAGGAAATGTATGGGAATGGACTTTGGAAAATTCAAATGTAGATTCTCAACCATGTGTTATCAGAGGTGGATCTTACGAGAGTAGTGCTTCTTCTGAATTAACTGTAAATAGTAGAAGTAATAATACTACGACACAAACATATTGGAGTATTGGATTTAGAATGACGATATTCTAAAATGAAAGAAATATTTTAAGAACAATTATGATTAAGAAAAAACACATCTACAATATGGATGTGTTTTTTCTTTACATATCTTAATTTCCTTTAAATAAAATATTTAAAATATTGGGATATATCGTATTGGCATGATTTTTCCAATTTTCCACGATTTTTTTAGCTCTTTCTCTTGAACCAGCATAGGTTTTTACTTCAAAAATGGTTTCATTATTTTCTACAATTTTTAAAGTTACAGTATAATTGTTTTCATCTTTTGGGGTGAATTCAGCAATCACAGAAGAAGCTTCCTCAATATTAGAAAACTCTTTTTTGAAAACACTATCTGCTTTTAATTTTAATATTCCAGGCATAACATCTTTGGTTAAAGCGTATGCATTTTTTCCTTCACTAGTAATTCTTAATACTTGTTCATCATCTTTTGTATAAACACCTACTAGCTTTGAATCAATTAAATCTGTCAAGATTTGTTTAAAATAAAAATAATTTAAATTATTAATAGAAGAAATAATCTTAAACAATCCATCTTGAACAATATCACCATCAATTAGATTTAAAATATATAGGATTAAAACCTTATTTTCAGCCAAAGTAGTAGTATTATTTGAATTTGAACTCATAAATAGCACTCCTTACTTTGATTTATTTGCTAAATTATATCATAAGTGGAGAAAAAAGTAAAATAAATTATATAAAAAAACTTTTAATTTCAAGAAAAAAGTAGTATACTATTAATGTCGCATGGACAAACAATCTCAATGAGACACAACAAGATAAATTTATAGATAAAGGAAGGATTAATATGAAAAAAGGAAAAGTTGTTTTAGTAGGGACAGGGTTTGTAGGAATGAGTATGGCATACTCAATGTTAAACAGAGGAGGAATTCAAGAACTTATCTTAATAGATATTAATAAAGATAAAACAATTGGTGAAGAAATGGATTTAGCACATGGATTACCATATGCACCACAAAAAATGATTATCAGAGCAGGAGATTATGATGAATGTAAAGATGCACAAGTTGTTGTTATCACAGCAGGTGTTGCACAAAAACCAGGACAAACAAGATTAGAGTTAGCAGAAGTAAATGCTAAAATCATGAAAGATATCACAAAAAGCATTATGGCAAGCGGATTTAATGGAATTATCGTTGTAGCAAGTAACCCAGTAGATTTAATGACATATGTGGTTGCAAAAGTATCTGGATTACCAAAAAATCAAGTTATTGGATCAGGAACAGTTTTAGATACAGCAAGACTAAGATATATTGTTGGACAATATTTAAAAATATCTAGTAAAAATATCCATGCATATATTATGGGAGAACATGGAGACTCTTCATTTGTACCATGGGAACATTGTTATGTAGGATGCAAAAAGATTACAGATGTTATGAAAGATAATCATCATCCAATGGAAAAATTGAATAAAATGCATGAAGAGGTTGTTAATGCTGCATATGAAATTATTGAAAAGAAAAAAGCAACTTATTATGGAATTGGTATGGCATTAAACAGATTGGTAAGAGCAATTTTAGATGATGAAAATTCAATTTTAACAGTATCTACTTATTTAGATAATCAATATGGACAAGATGATATATATATTGGTGTACCAGCTATCATAAATAAAAATGGTGTTAGAGAATTGGTAAATCTAGAATTAAATGAAAAAGACCAAGAAAAATTAAATAATAGTTGTCAAGTTATAAAAGATATGAGAAAACAATCAATAGATAAGATTATAAATGAATAATAAGAATTTAAGTAAGCCTTTAAGAAAGACATTATAAAAAATATTTTTATTTTCAGAAAATCTTATTTACACCAAACACGAAATACAAAGTATATTAAAAGTTTTTATGTTAAAAGTATTGATTTTGTGAATAAAATAAAGTATAATGAATATACTAGTAGGGGATATTTTATATCTCTACTATAATTAAAAATGTGAGTCGCAACCCTATTTGCGTCGAATAAATGGATAGGTGAAAAAATGTGAACCGCAACCCTGCTTGCGAGATATAAATGTGCAGGTGAAAAAATTTAATTATAGTAAAATGTGGGGTCTATAAATTATTTTAGACCTCACATTTTCTTAAAGGAGTATATTAATGATAATAGAAGATGGAAAATTTTATTTTATAAAAGATGAATTTTTTGATATATTTAAAGGATATAAACTAATGTCAAATAAAGAAACTGGAACTAAACGACCTTGCTATTTTTGTTTTAGAGATAGAAGAAATAAAGAAATAATATGGTTTGTTCCTATCTCAACTAAATATGAAAAATATAAAAAAATTTATGACAACAAAAAGTTAAAAGTTGGAAATCGACCAGTATACAATTTTGTTTTTGGTAATGTGCTAGGGAAAAAAGCTGTATTTTTAATACAAAATATATTTCCAACAACAGAAAAGTATATAGCAGAAAAATATAGAAATGCAAATATTGATGTAGTAATTCCAAAAGCAGTAAAAGATGATATTATAACTATTGCATTAAGAGTAGTAAGGCTTGCAGAAGAAGGAGTAAATATTCCGTTTTACAACATAATAGAAATGAAAGAAATATTATTAAAAGAACAGAATTAGAGAGATATACATTTTTGTTTTTTTAAATGATGAAATCACGAATCACGAAAAATTGAAGATTTATTCAAAAATATTTGCATTTTAGAAAAATATATGTTAAAATAGCAAAGTAAATTAGAGAGTCAAAAACCGTTAGGAGAATTGAAAAACAATTAAAATTTAATTTTCAGTTAGACTAGAGAAAGGAATGAGATAAACATGGAAATAGCAAAATGGATATTGGTTGTTATATATTTTATAGTAGCATTAGCATTAATCATATTAGCTTTATTGCAATCAAAAGAAGATTCAGGACTATCTTCAACAATTACAGGTTCATCAACAAATAACTTCTTCGAAAAAAATAAAAGTAGAACAAAAGAAGGAAAACAAAAAAGATGGACAGTAATATTATCAATCGTATTTGCAATATTGACGGTTGTATTAGGAATTATATATATGGCATAAAACAAAGAAAAGGGATTTTGGGGACGGACTCATTTTTCCCTTTTTTTGAATTTTGAGGTTGCCATTGGGGACGGGGCATTTTGGCAACTTTTTATGTCCAATTTGGGATGTTTTTAAGATTTATAGAGAAGTTGCCAAAATGCCCCGTCCCCAATGGCAACTTTAAAAAGAAAGGAATGTTAATGGAAGAACAGGAACTGAAAGTTTTAAATTTAATTAAAGATAAAGATTATGCACCGATGAAGGCAAAAGAAATTGCCATGATAATGCATGTACCAAAAAGTGAATATAATGAGCTTTTAAGAATATTAGGAAAGCTAGAAATGGAAATGAAAATCCAAAAAAATAGAAAAAATCAATATAGAACAGTAGATGCAGTCTATTATGATGGTATTTATAGGAAAAATCAAAAAGGTTTCGGCTTTGTCAAAATAGAGGACCAAGAAGATGAGATTTATATTGCAAAAGAAAATTCGAAGAATGCCTTAAATGGAGACAGAGTGTTAATTGAAATTATTGAAGAAAAAAATAAGGTAAAAAAAGCGGAAGGTAAAGTTGTAAAAATATTAAAACATGAAAAAGATACGATTGTTGGAAGATTTGAAAATAATAAAAATTTTGGATTTGTAGTACCAGATGATAAAAATTTTGGAACAGATATTTTCATTTCTAAAAAGAACTTTGGCAAAGCTAGAAATAACCACAAAGTATTGGTAAAAATAACCAAATATCCGGAAAAGGGAAAAAAGGCAGAGGGAAAAATCATAGAGGTATTAGGAAATGTGAATGAAGCAGGGGTGGATATGTTATCTCTCATAAAAGAACATAAATTACCATCAACATTTCCAGAACCTGTTGTGGAAGAGGCAAAAAAATGTGGTAATCAGATTGATGAAAATGATATTGCAAATAGGAGAGATTTACGAAAAGATATCATTTTTACGATTGACGGAGAAGATGCCAAAGACTTAGATGATGCTGTGAAGGTAACGAAATTAGAAAATGGAAATTACAAGTTAGATGTCCATATTGCAGATGTTAGTTACTATGTAAAACCAAATAGTTTATTAGATCAAGAAGCATTATTAAGAGGAACGAGTATCTATATGTTAGGAAGAGTGATTCCAATGCTTCCAAGAGAATTATCAAATGGAATTTGTAGTTTGAATGCAGGGGAAGATAGATTCACATTATCATGTAGCATGGAAATCAACCCAAAAGGAGAGGTGATTTCCTCTGATGTCTATAAAGCAGTGATCAATGTAACAGAAAGAATGACTTATACAAATGTGCAAAAAATATTAGATTATCTGAACACAGAGAAACAAGATGTATCAAACGATATAGAAAAAATGGAATTAAAGGCACAAGATAATGAAGATGAAGAAGTCATCAATCGATATAAACCATATTTTTCTGAATTTAAATTAATGGAAGAATTGGCATTGATTTTAAAACATAAACGATTAGAACAAGGATATTTAAATTTAGATATTCCAGAAAGTAAAATTGAATTAGACATTGATGGAAGAGTTACCAATATCAAAAAATATGAAACGACGTTTGCAAACGAAATCATTGAGCAATTTATGCTAACGGCGAATGAAACCATTGCAGAAAAATTTTTCTGGCTAGATGCACCATTTATCTATAGAGTACATGAAAAACCAGATTATGAAAAGGTGCAAGAATTAAACAAATTTTTATTTAATTTTGGATTAAAGATTAAAGCAAATAAAGATAATATATACCCAAAAGAATTTGCCAAAATTTTAGAGGAAGTACAAGGAAAAGAAGAGGAAAAAGTAGTTTCTAATTTGGTATTGAGAACATTGAAAGTCGCAAGATATGAAGCAATTAATGAAGGTCATTTTGGAATTGCTAGTAAATATTATTGCCACTTTACATCACCCATCAGAAGATATCCAGACTTATTTATCCATAGAATTATTTCAAAATATTTAGAAGATAATTATGATGTAGAAGAAACTTTTGTGGAAGAATATAAAAAACAAGCAGAAGAAAGAGCAAAACAATCTTCTGAAAGAGAAAGCATTGCAACAAAAGTGGAAAGAGAAAGTGAAGATATCAAAAAGGCAGAATATATGGAAAGTAGAATTGGAGAAGAATATGAAGGGATTATTTCTTCAGTAACTTCTTTTGGTATTTTTGTAGAATTAGAAAATACAGTAGAAGGATTAATTCGATTTGATGACTTGGGAGATGAATATTTTATCTATGATGAAGATAGAAAAATGTTAATTGGAGAACATACAAGAACAACTTATAAAATAGGAGACAAAATCAATATCAGAGTAAAAGATGCTAGTAAGTTAATGAGAACAGTTGATTTTGAGAAAATTTAAGGGATTTTGGGGACGGACTCATTTTTCCCTTTTTGAGTATGAACGATAGGTGAACGATAGGGGAAAGGCCAAATCGTTCATTTTTTTGTCGCATCAACAAACGAATTCTATGCGACAAAAGAACTCTATGCGACATCAAGAAATACATAAAGCTACAATACTTAGTATGATAGAAAATAAGGAAAAGAAAATGACAAATATACCACCAAATTTATTTTCATTTTTATATTCATAAATCCCATAACTCATAGCCTCTTTAAAAACATATAGGCAAAATAAAATAAAAACAACAAATTCTAAAAAACTAATCATTTTATTTAAACCTCCATCATTTTCTACGTAAAATTGTTTTTTATTGTATAGGAAAAATGACTTTTTCCTATACCACAAAAAAACGTTGCACAGAAAAATTGCTATGCAATTTTTCGCGTCGACAAATCTTTACGCTTCTTCGAGAACTTAAATATATATAGTTAAGTTAGAAAAGTAGAGAAAAGTTCTCGCGAAGCGAGATTTGTCCTTGTATAGGAAAAATCAAGTTTTTCCTATACAAGAACGTCGCTTCGCTCTAGTGATTGCACACAAATTTTACTAGCGTAAAATTTGGCGCCGAACAATGACGCGGGCTTTGAAATGTTATGAACAGAAAAAATGTTTAAGATAGCCCGCTATTGTTCTTTCACAAGATTTAAGATTTTTATGCAAGCAAATACAAATTTAGCAGATAAGGATTTTTAAGTTAACTTTCTGTCAATAATGAAGAAGAACGAATTGAAGAGTTAACGCTTACTTTAAAAAAGCTATCTTTATATTTTTCACTCCAATTATAATCATAAAATTCATCAAGCGTTAAAAAGTTAATTCTAGCAGTTTTTCCAAATCCATTGATATCAGAATTTAATGCTTTTGATGTTTTATACAAATATTCTGTCAAAATGGATTCTAAATAACTATTACAAGAATTTGAAATCTGATCTAACATATTACTATCTAAATAGTCAGCTCCATCTTCCATAGAATAAATTCTTCCTGTAAAACGGCAATCTACCGTAATATATGGTGTTCCATTTAAAATATCTACCTTTACTTTAGGGGTAACTAATGGTGTAACATGTAAATCAATATAAGAATTAGATTTGCCAGGATTTGGAACGGAGATTAAAAAACCATCCACTTGATTTCGAAGAATAGAAAAGCATAAGGTTTCTATAGAATTCAATTCGCCAACCAAAACATCATCTTTAAAGACGGCAAGACCTGTATTTTCTGCAGTAGATTGACCAGATAAAGAAGAGGCATTTGACTTTGTGGTGGAATCATTTTCTGAATTGGTACTTCCTGTATATTCTGTGGAGTTATTCGTAACGCCCCCTAATATAGCAAATGGCTCACAAGAATGGCATATTAAGCTATCGAAAAAGTCACCGATGGTAGCATTTGCAGTATATCCTGTATAACTACCTGAGGCAGAAAAGACTTCATAATATTTGGTAATCAAGTTTTCAAATAACGGTTTTGAATGCTCTAAATAATATCTAGCAGAGGTTTTTGAAATCACAATATTGGTGGAAGGTCTAATTTGTGTATCATTAATTAAAGTATAGATTTCATCAGAAATTCCCTGACTTGCAACTTCTTCTGAAAATGTAATGACCTTACAATGTGAAAGATTAACAGATTTTCCTATATACGTATTAATTAAATTAATACCTGAGCTAATGGAAGAAGCATCAACAGAGTAAATAATAGAAGGGGCTTGTTCAGAAGTTCCCGACTCAGAAACAGAAGAAGGATTGGTAAATTGAAAACTAATCTGTAAATGATTTTTGTCAGAAACATCAATTCCCATAGCAACAACCACACTTAAATTATCAATATTTAAAGTAGAGTAAGACTTGGAAAAGGCAAGAAGAAGCATGATGATTAAAATAACAATAAAGATTTTTTTAAATAGATTTTTGTGCATCTGCTTTCAACTCCTTTTTCTTTATTTTTTTGAAATATGCGAGGATTAGAAGAGAAATTCCTAAAAAGATAGAAACAATAATGACCATATAATGATAAATATAATCCTCAATAAATTTTGAAACTGCATAATTTTTAGGTAGTAAACTAATTGCAAAAATTAATAATCCAAATACAAAAATCAAAGGTTTTTCATCGCGAATATTGGTGATTTTTTTAAATATTGAAAGAGATATTTTGGCAACAATCGTTAAGTAACAAACCATTTGTAAAATCCATATAAGTAAAAAAATGGATTCTAACCTTTGAAAAAAGTTTCCAAATTCGATATATCTTGCAGCAGAATATAGAGGCATGATTTGATTTGTATACATTAAGGAGATAAACATGAATAAGATAATAGAAACACATAGCAAGAAATATACAATTCCTAAAATAATAGAAGTTAGATAAATTTTCTTCATCTTTTGAGGTTCTTTTAAATAGGGAGGAAGAAAATATAATAAAGTAATACCACCAAAAGCTCCTAAATTGCCTAATCCTGTTACAAATGTATTAAATAATCCATCTCCAAAAATCGGAAAGATATTATCCAAAGAAAAGTTTTTCATGTTTGCAATAAATAAGAAAATAATACTAATAATGACCAAAGGAATAATCAAAAGATTTACTTTAGCAATTGAAGAAAAACGATGGTGCAATGTAAGACAAATGACAATAATAAAAGTTAATATAATAAAGATTAGACTTGTCATAGGATAATATACAATTTTTAAACATTCACAAAAATTTCGAAGAAGAATACTGCTACTAAATAAAAAGTAAAAGATAAAGACAATACCAATAAATGTTTTCAATGATTTTCCGCCAAGATATTCTGCGATATCAACAATATCACTTCCAGGAAATTTAATAAGTAATTTATAAATTAAAAAAGTAATTAGTACTGCAATGATGCCTACATAAATCAGATTAATTAAAGTAGCTGTTTTTGTTGTTTCAAGCATACTTCTTGGAAGTGCAACTAACGTATAAGCTACAAAAATTCCAAGTACAATGCTAATTGCTTCAGCAGCAGTTATTTTAGAGGTTTCCATATAAACTCCTTTCTCATTTTTGTCCAATTGGGGACGTTTCTGTTAGGGACATTTTGAGGGATTTTGGGGACGGACTCATTTTTCCCTTTTTAAATTAAAGAAATATACAAAAAATATATTTTATGTTTTTAGGATAATTCATGCAAAAAGGGAAAAATGAGTCCGTCCCCAAAATCCCTCAAAATGGCACGTCCCCTTTGGCAACCATTTATTTCCATTTCATTGAAATATGACCTTGTTTGGTTTCTTTTTTCGAATTTAAGAAACCAGAACGATATTCTCTTTTTTCCATAGGTGGTAAGAAGTAAGCGCTTCCTTTTACTTTTTCAAGAGGAGAGGCACCTACTGTATAAGGAACACCAAAAGATTTTGAATCACACATAGCTATCATATAGACAAAAAGACCAAGTGCAATTCCTAAGAATCCACAAAGGTAGCCTAGAAAGATAAACACAAATCTGTAAACTCTTAGGTGGAATCCAAATGCATAATCTGGAATGGCAAAAGAGGCGGTTCCTGTAATGGCAACTACAATAATTAAGATAGGACTGACAATTCCTGCACTGACAGCAGCTTGACCCATTACCAAGGCGCCAACAATTCCAATTGTAGGTCCAATAGGAGAAGGAACCCTTAAGCCAGCTTCACGAATTAATTCAAAGGATAGTTCTAATACTAATAATTCGAAAATAATGGGAAATGGAACATTGGCACGAGAGGCTAAAATGGAGAATAATAGTTCAGTAGGTAATATTTCTTGATGAAAACTAGTAACGGCAATATAGAGTCCAGGTAGTAATAAGGTTATAAAGGCAGCAATTAATCTAATAAATTTGGTGAAATTAGAAAACAGTGCTTTTTGATTTTTGTCATCAGGCGAACTTAGAAAATCAGATAAAATACCAGGTGTGATAATCGCATAAGGAGAACCATTTACTAGAATAATCACTCTACCGTCTAGTAAGTAACTGGCAGCTTTATCAGGTCTTTCGGTGGAAATCAGTTGAGGTGTATTTAGATTACTAGAATCGGAAATTAATTGTTCTAATTGTCCAGCAGAAAGTAAAGAATCAACATCTAAATTATTCATTCGAAATTTTACTTCTGCAATTAAATCTTCATTAGCAAGTCCTGAAACATAACAAATGCCACATTTTGTTTTTGTTATATTTCCGACACTTATATTTTCAATAACTAAATTTTCATTATTAACAAATCTTCTGACAAGTGAGGTATTGGTTCTAATATTTTCGACAAATGCTTCATGAGGTCCTTTGATGACAATTTCATTGCTAGGTTTTTCAATTCCTCTTTGCTTAAATCCTTTTACCTCTATATCAAAAGCAATATTTAAGGTATCCACAAATAAAGCACAATTTCCGGAATTAATACCTGAAATGGCTTCCTCAAAAGTAGAGACTTGTTTAATGGCGTTTTGAGGAACAAGACAACTAGAAATATAGTTTGCCAAATTAAATTTTTTGACTTTTCGAACGGTAATATGATTGGTAACAGATTCAGAAATGATTCTATTCTGAGAGCTATCATATAGATTATTGCGATTTCTCATCATCAGTGGTTCTAAAAGGAATTCATTCATGATTTCTGTATTAATCATTCCATCTATAAAGATGAGAAGTGCATGATATTGTTTACCTCTAGCGTTTAAAATAAAATCACGAAAAACAATATCGGAATTGATTAACAGATTATATTTTGTTTTCAAATAATCTATATTGGCAGTAACACTTGGAAAAATTTTTGTTTTTTCGTTTCCTTCTTTTCCTAATGTGCTATCTGGATAGATTTTGGTATTTAAATCTTCTACTAAATTAAAATTGTAAGTTTCTTTATTATCAGGTGTATAAGTAAAAAGTGAAGAGAATAAATCTTTTAAATTCATAATGAAAACTCCTAATTCATAATAATACATATATTCGTATTAGAAATAATTGTCATTTATTTTAGTATTGCTAATTTTTTTAAATTTATACTAGTTTTTATATAACAAAAATGATATAATAAAAACATAGTGTTAAGAAAGGAAAACAATAATATGAAAGAAGACATAATCGATAAAATCACTTCAGTGATATTATTTTTACTAATTATAGGTATTTTCGCAGTTATCATTGTTTTTTCTATTATTGCAATCCAAGAATTTTCAGGAGAGAAA
Source organism: uncultured Clostridia bacterium (assembly GCA_944388805.1). Taxonomy (GTDB): domain Bacteria; phylum Bacillota; class Clostridia; order TANB77; family CAG-508; genus CAG-269. The sequence goes on from CALXKE010000001.1 coordinate 27,043, forward strand.
GAAGCATTAACATTTGTAGAAAATTCAGGAAATGTTGAGACTGCAACAAGTAATGAAAAAACAGTGGAAGATGATATAGAAGTACCGGAAATTGTTGAAAATCCAATTAATTCAATAGAAAAAACGAATAGTAATACAAGTAATAATTATGCAAATGTACAAGTAGATAAATATTTCTATAATCAATTAGATGAAAAATCAAGAATTATATACAGAGCATTTGAAAGTAATAAAGAACAAATGAAAACAGGAACTTACCAAATCGAATTGGGAACGAGTTTTTCAGATATATTATCTCAAAGCAATGGACAAGAAAAATTAGGGGAATATTATCAATCTGCAATAGAAGCCTATACATATGATAACCCAGAAATATTTTATTTAAGTCCTAAAAAAATGTATTTAAATATAGAAACAACAACGAGAGGCGAAAATTCAACATATAATGTATATATCAACTCTGGAAATGAAGCCAATTATTTAGCAGAAGAATTTGATTCTAAAGAAGCAATTGACCAAGCAATTACACAGATTGAACAAGTAAAAAATCAAATTGTGCAAAATAAAACAGGAAATACCTATCAAGATATTAAAATGGTACATGACTATTTAGTAGATAATATTGGTTATGATAGTAGTTTATCAAAACAAAATATATATAATATTTACGGAGCATTGGTAAATCGAGAGTGTGTATGTGAAGGATATGCAAGAGCATTTAAATATCTATTAGATGAATTAAATATTCCTTGTGTTATGGTGATTGGAACAGGAACAAACTCTCAAGGAGAAACAGAAAATCATGCTTGGAACTATGTCCAATTAAATGGAAATTGGTATGCAGTGGATACGACTTGGGATGATCCAGTGGTCATAGGTGGAGGCACTGCAAGTGAAGAATCTAGATATCAATATTTCTTAGTAGGAAGAGAAGTGATTGACCAAGACCATAATCCAAGTGGACAATTTACAGAAGGTGGAAAAATATTTAGTTATCCAAATCTAAGTTATGAAAGTTATTCAAATTAAAGAAAGGAGAAAGTTGTGTAGCACAAGGCGAACAACCAAACAAATATGATATTAGATGAACTATTTGGAAATAAAATAAAAGTATATGCATTTGTTGGACCATCAGGAACAGGAAAAAGTTATCGTGCACAAATGGTAGCAAGTGAAAGAAACATAAACTATATTATTGATGATGGATTATTAATTAAAGATAATGAAGTATTAGCGGGAGAATCAGCAAAAAAAGCACCTACCAAAGTAGGAACGGTAAAACATGCATTATTTTATGAAAAAGAAGAAAGAGAAAAAATTATAAAAGCCTTAAAAAAGGAAAGACCACAAAGTATTTTAATATTAGGAACATCAGATGGAATGGTACAAAAAATAGCAGCAAATTTAGGGTTACCAGAAATTAGTGAATATATTTATATAACTGATGTTGCAACAAAACAAGAAATGGAAACGGCAAGAAGAATTCGTGTAACAGAAGGAAAACATGTTATACCAGTACCAACATTTCAAATAAAAAAAGACTTTTCTGGGTATTTATTAGACCCATTACAAATCTTTAAATCAAAAGGAAAAGGACAAAAACCATATATATCAGAAAAGTCTATCATCAGACCAACCTTTAGTTATCTTGGAAAATTTACCATATCAGATTTAGTGTTTAGACAAATCTTAGAGTATATTGCTGTAAAAACACCAGCTATCTACAAAATATCAAGAACAAGGGTAGAAAACTATGGTGAAGGAGCTAAAATCTATGTAGAAGTGACAGTTATGTATGGATATAATGTCATAAACGGAATTAAAGATTTCAAGGATAGAGCAAAAAAAGAAATAGAAAAATTAACAGCCATGAATGTTGTAGAATTAGATGTGGTTGCAAAAAATATTTATGTGCCAGAAAAGCAGGATTAACAAATCGGGATTTTGGGGACGGACTCATTTTTCCCTTTTTGAATGAGGGTATCACTCAGCATCAGAAAAAAGAAGTCATAAAAATATAAGAAAAGAGGAAAGAATATGTCATTTGTAGTTGCAATTGATGGACCTGCTGGAGCAGGAAAAGGAACGATAACCAAACTAGTAGGTGAGAAATTAGGATTAGTGAACATTGATACAGGAGCAACCTTTCGATGTGTTGCTCTAAATATGATTCAAGAACATATCAATATACAAGAAGAAGACAGAATAGAGGAAATGTTAAGTAAAATCAATATTGAAATGCATCCTGATGGAAAAATATTTTTAAATGGAGAAGATGTAACACACAGAATTAGAGAAAATGATGTGAACAATTTGGTTTCACCTGTATCTGTGTTACCAGTGGTAAGAAATAAACTATTAGGAGTGCAAAGAAAAATTGCAGAAGGAAAAAATGTCATCATGGAAGGAAGAGATATTGGAACAGTCGTTTTTCCAGATGCAGATGTTAAAATTTATTTAGATGCAACAGCTGAGGAAAGAGCCAGAAGAAGAGTGTTGCAAAATCAAGAAAAAGGAATAGAATGTTCTTATGAAGAAGTACTAGAAGGAATCAAAGATAGAGATAAAAGAGATTCTACTAGAGAAATTGCACCATTGAAAAAGGCGGAAGATGCTATATATGTGGACTCTACAAATTTGAATGTTGAACAAGCGGTAGAAAAAATTATAGAAATTATTAAAAAGAAATAGTAGCAGAACAAGAAAACAAATAAGGTCTGTCCCTTTTGTTTCAAAATGGAACGATTTGGCACGTCCCTAATGTTTCAGAAAAGGAGAAAAAAATGAAAAAAGTATTAAAAGAAATTATAAAATGGATTGTAAGAGGTGCTTTATATATATGGTTTAAAATTGTATATCAAGCAGAAATAAAAGGATTAGAAAATGTTCCAAAAGATGGACCAATTATATTTTGTGGAAACCACAGAAGCTACATGGATCCACCACTAATGGTGGCAACTGCTAAGAGAGATATGAAGTTTTTAGCTAAAGAAGAGTTGTATAAAAATAAATTTTTAGCATTTTTAGGTTGGGCATTTGAAGCAATACCAGTAAAAAGAGATGAAAAAGATATTTCTGCGATTAAAGCATCTTTAAAAGATTTAAAAGAAGGAAAATGTATTGCTCTATTCCCAGAGGGAACTAGAAATGGATTAGAAAAAGGCGAAAAAGTAAAAGATGGTGTTGCCTTTTTTGCCATAAGAAGTGGTGCAAAAGTTGTTCCTTGTGGTATAAAAGGTGGAACAAAAGATCATCATAAAATTACCATTACTTATGGTGAGCCACTAGATTATAGTCAGTATAAAGGAAGCAAAGATAAAGAAGTGTTAGATAAAGTAACTGAAGAAATTATGAGCAAGATTATCGAACTTGCTAGTTAGGAGAATGTCGCATAGACAAACGAACTCAATGCGACATTAATAAAAAACAGATTGGTAAGCGAATCTGTTTTTTTCTATTTTGAATTTTTCAAACAATCCTTTACAGCTTTTCTGAGAGCTTCTACTAATTCATCATTTGTTTTATCCATAAAATCTGCACTCCAGACTTCAACGGGGCTTCTTGTAAAATAGAATTGTTTTTTTGAACCGGGGATGTAAAACTTTTTTATAGGCGGTTTGGGTTTGGTTATTAATCCAATAGATTCCATATTTTTCTCCTTTTAATTACAAGAAAAAGTTTTAGCAAGCTTACCATTGCTAGTTACAAAATAATGCTTTATGCATTAAAAATAATATACCATAAAACGGGAATATAAGCAAATATTTGAGTAAACATAAATAATTTGACAAATTGACTTAATAGGTGTATAATTTTATAAGCTGATTTTTAGAGAATGGGGCGTTTTTCAAGAAAAACTTTGGAAAACGTCTTAATAAATGTCGCATCAACAAACAATCTCTATGCGACAAAAACAAATGTCGCATCAACAAACGAACTCAATGCGACAAAATGAAAGGGAGTAGTAAAATGAACAACAAAAACATTAGAAATATCGCAATTATTGCACACGTAGACCATGGAAAAACGACATTGGTAGATGCCATGTTAAAACAAAGCCATGTGTTTAGAGAAAATGAACAAGTAGCAGAAAGAATCATGGATTCTAACGATTTGGAGAAAGAAAGAGGTATTACCATTCTTTCTAAAAATACATCTGTTATGTATCATGATATCAAAATAAATATTGTAGATACACCAGGACATGCTGATTTTGGTGGAGAAGTAGAAAGAGTACTAAAAACAGTTGATGGAGTACTTTTATTAGTTGATGCTTTTGAAGGTGCCATGCCACAAACTAGAGAAGTGTTAAAAAAGTCATTAGCTTTAGGATTAAAACCAATTGTTGTAATTAATAAAATTGATAGACCAGGTGCAACTCCAGAAAAAGTTGTGGATCAAGTTATTGAATTATTTATTGAGTTAGATGCAAGTGATGAGCAATTAGATTTCCCAGTTGTCTATGCTTCAGCGAAAAATGGAATTGCCAAAATGAACTTAGAAGATGATGCAACAGATTTACATTGTCTATTTGAAACCATTGTTAATACCATTCAACCACCAGATTGTGATGAAGATGGACCAGCACAAATGTTAGTATCTAACATTGATTATGATGATTATGTTGGAAGAATTGCTATAGGAAGAGTAGAAAGAGGAATTATAAAAGATGGAATGCCAGTTGCCATCTGTGGAAAAGAAGATAAAATTACACAAGGAAGAGTAGCAAAAGTATATACACATGTTGGATTAAATAAAGTAGAAGTAGAAGAGGGAAAAGCTGGAGATATTATTGAATTGGCAGGTTTACCAGATATCAACATTGGAGATACGATTTGTGATTTTAATCATCCAGAAAAAATACCATTTGTAGATATTGATGAACCAACTGTATCTATGACATTTAGTGTTAATAATGGACCATTTGCAGGAAAAGAAGGTCAATTTATTACATCTCGTCATATTCGTGATAGATTGTTTAAAGAACTAGAAAGAAATGTATCTTTAAGAGTAAAAGAAACAGATTCACCAGATTCTTTTGAAGTATCAGGAAGAGGAGAATTACATTTATCTGTATTAATTGAAACAATGAGAAGAGAAGGGTTCGAATTATTAGTATCTCGTCCAAAAGTTATCTTTAAAGAAATTGATGGTGTAAAGTGTGAACCAATTGAAGATTTAGTAGTTAATGTTCCAGATGACTGCGTAGGAAATGTAATTGAAAAATTAGGAAGAAGAAAAGCAGAAATGGTAAATATGGAACCAGCTGAAGATGGACATACAAAAATTGAATTCAAAATTCCAGCAAGAGGCTTAATTGGATATAGAACAGAATTTTTAACAGACACCAAAGGTGAAGGAACCATGAATCATATATTTGATTCATACCAACCATATAAAGGAGATATCCAAGCGCGTGTTAGAGGAACCATTGTTGCATTTGAAGCAGGAAAATCTGTCACATATGGATTATACAATGCACAAGATAAAGGTGACTTATTCATCGGACCTGGTGTAGAAGTATATGAAGGAATGATTGTTGGATTAAACTCAAGAGGAGAAGATTTAGCAATCAATGTATGTAAAGAAAAACATTTAACAAATACAAGAGCTTCTGGTTCAGATGATGCATTACGTTTAGTACCACCAATTCAAATGTCACTAGAAAAAGCAATCGAATTTATTCAAGACGATGAATTGGTAGAAGTAACACCAAAATCAATTCGTTTAAGAAAGAAAATCTTAGATACCAAGGAAAGAGAAAGAGCCAATAGAAATAAATAAGAGAAAGAAAATTTCAGGAAGAATAATCATAGGATTAGCTATTGAAAATGCATATAAAACAGTGTATAACAAATCTGGTTAAATCCTATACAAATAGTAGGAGAGTAAAAGGACAGGAAAGATAGAAAATGAATCTAAAAGAACAAATAAAACAATTTGTACCATTTAATGAACAAGAGCGAGCAGATAAAGAAATGATGCTAGAATATATAAATATTTTTAAAGATGTATTAACTAGAGAAAATAAAATGTGTCATTTTACAGCGTCTAATTGGATTGTAAATAAAGAAAGAACAAAGGTATTAATGATTTATCATAATATTTATCAATCTTGGGCATGGACAGGTGGGCATGCCGACGGAGATGAAAATTTGTTACATGTGGCATTAAAAGAAGCAGAAGAGGAAACAGGGATAAAAAATTTAAAAGTAGTAAGTGATGGCATATATGGTTTAGAAATTCTTACAGTAGATAGTCATATAAAAAGAGGAAAATTTGTACCATCTCACTTACATCTAGACTGTTGTTATTTACTTGAAGCAGATGAAAATGAACCACTTAAAATAAAAGAAGATGAAAATAGTGGTGTGAAATGGATAGATATTGACAAGGTAACAGAAGTAACCAATGAACCGAAAATGGTACCAATTTATCAGAAATTGAATGATAAACTAGTAGAATTAGAGAAAGAACAAAATAAATAACTGAAAAGAACTGTCAAAACTGACAGTTCTTAAAAATAGGTAGAAAACTTATAAAAATAATGGATTAGAAAACGAGATGGAGGAAATAAAATTGAATATCATAGAATTAGAAAAAATAAAACAAAAAGCATTAGAAGAACATATTCCAATTATCATGGACGAAACATTAGAAGTCATTGAAAAGTATTTAAATAAAAACAAGCCTAATAGAATACTAGAAATCGGAACAGCAGTTGGATATTCTGCCATATGTTTTACACAATTTTTGGCAGAAAATGGTGTTATTGATACCATTGAAAGAGAAGCTGATAGAGTAGAAGAGGCAAAGAAAAATATTCAATTAGCAGAGGTAGAAGAAAAAATAAACATTTATGAGGGAGATGCCGTAGAAATTTTACCAACTTTAAATAACCAATATGATGTGGTATTTATCGATGCTGCAAAAGGAAAATATCCATTTTTCTTAAAAGAAGCCTTAAGAATGATAAATAAAGAGGGTATTATATTTGCAGATAACATTTTATATAAAGGCTATGTGATGAGTGATTATAACAAGCATAAACAAAGAACAGCGGTTAGAAATTTAAGAGAATATATAAAAGAAGTTAGTGAAAATCCAAATCTTGAAACAGAAATTTTAGAAGTTGGAGATGGGCTAGCTGTTAGTAAGATTAAATAAGAATCTGACCCGACATAGCAATTAAAGATTGCTGCAGCCCTAGTACCACAGAATCTAGTTGTCTAAGACAATAAGAAAAAAGCTGATATTGATTAGAATATCAGCTTTTTTCTCATCTTTCTGAACCATCATGTTCTCCATGTGTATTTCCTGAGTTTGCATCAGAAGTATCCCAAAATTTTTCTTCTGGTGCATAATAACCATTTGTAGTATTTTCTACATAACTTAGAATTTCTTCCATAGAAAGTTGATTTGTATCTTTCACATTTAAGATTTCTTTTAACTTGTCAATTAATAATTCTGAAAGATAAGTAATTTCATCTCCTTTTCGTAGGATTTCTGTGAAACTTTCTATTAAATCTTTCTTATTAATATGTGCCTCAGGAGCAGTAGCATGTGCAGAGCTGATAACTTTCATACTAGCAGGAGATAAATATTCTGCAAATATAGGAAGATATTGTTCGATTGGCATTTTCGTAACACGCTTATGTGTTTGTGTATTATATACTTTTATTGGACTACCATTTACATTTATAATTTCAGCATTTTCTTCGTTCTTGGTTTTATCCATATCAATCATATCATGTTCTTCGATATATTCATCTTTGATTTTAATATTAGCTCTTGCAGTTTCAATTGCATCAATCTTTTTTTGCAATCTTTGAATTTTAATCTTTGCGTTTCTTTTCTCTGCTGGTGTTGTTGTAGATAAAGACATGAATTCTTCTTCTTTTTTTAATTCCTTTTTTAAATCTTCTTCTTGTTTTTTTGAAGTTCTTCCCAATAATGAAAGATAATGGTTAAGAAGCTCAGAATCATTTCGATCATTTGTTAATTCAAAAAATGGTTTAATATCGACTTTTTTATTAGGCATGTCATTATGCGTAGAAAGTCCATTTTTTGTCTCTTTATATCGCATACTAGATTGAAGTTGTACTTCAGTTTTTCGACCAAAAGCATCAACCAATTCAAAATAAATTGCACAAAAACCATTTTCTTTTTTGACAAATTTAACGAAATTTCCTTTTATTTTAAATTTGTCAGTAAGTATCGGGTCTTCTAGTACATGTGGAAAAGTAACTCTTAACATTTCGTTTTGCAATTTATCATATAATCTTCTTTTTAAACAATCAGTAAGATTGTGCAATTCCGCTATTTCAGCATCTGTTGCATTAGGAGCAAATGAATTTGCTTCCATATTTTTCTTATAATTGGCAATAGCATATTCTAATCTAGAAGAATAAGAACCTTCTTTTATTTCATGTGTACACTCCGGATAGGTACAATCTTGCAAATGCTGTAACAATTCTATATATACCTGAAAATATTCCTCTTGAGTCATAGTAAAATCATATGCTAGTAAGTAATTTTTTACACTATGTAAAAATCTTAAATTTTCAGTTGCTTGTTTCTTTAGTTTTAAAAGTTCTGCGTTTTCAGGGTCATTTTCATCAAGATGAAGGGCATCATCTATATGATTTAACACAATGGTAAAACCAGAAAAATCAGCATTTGTTTTATCTGTAAAATTATTAGGATTTTCTGAATTAGAAACAATATGGTTTTGCATATCAGAAAGTGTAATTCCTGTTTTTACGTTACTGGGAAGAATATTCCTAATACCTTTATTTAATTCTTTAGTGGCATTGTCATTAAAACTTTTTCTACCTTTTTCACGCCCTGAAATAGAAATAGAAAGTTCTGGATTTAATTCTCGATAAATTAAATAGATAGCACTACTTAAATAATTTGAGTTCTGTTGAGCATGAGGAGAGGTTTGTTGATAATATTGTTCTAAAAGATTGGAAACAGCATCATTTACAAATTCTCTTTGCTTTTTAAAGTCCTCAGCACTAACAGGGGTCTCAATTAAATCCAAAAAGATTTCTGGACATTGTTTATTGATAATCTGTTTTAGATGAGATTGTTCTTCTTCTGATAGATGATTTTGATTGTTAGATGTAACCATTGTAAGATATTCTTGCTTTAACAGTTCTAATAATTGATTAATTTGAACACTAGTAATTGGATTATGCAATAAGTTAGAAACATTTTCTGAATAATTAGAAGAGACTTTATTAGCAAGAAAATTGAATTGGGCAGTACTAAGAGGAACATCTTTTAATTTTAGAAAAAGTTCATATATATTAGCCAATCCAACAGGTACAAAATCTTCAATAAAATTTTCTGCTGGTGGTCTATTAATTTCTATATTTTTTAAAGAATTCAAAAATTCTTCTTTACTCTTTGGATTAAAAGCCATTTTATTCACCTCTTTAATATTATATCACATATTTATATAAAATAACTATTCAGTAGTATAAATTTTTTTAATAATGAGTTCTTAAACATTTATTTTTAATAAATTTCTCGGTTCAATACGTGCTTTAGCCTTTCTAACTATAAAAGAAACGAGCCTCTCGCTATTCCCGCTTCCTCATTTGTTTTAAATTAAGAAAGGCTACAAGTACTCCAATCACATTCGAAATTCATTCAATCTAGAATAACATAACCTTTCCCTGTCTTTTATTGAGCTGTGAATTGTAACGAATAGTTACTATATAATAGAGAAGAATTTACAAAATTGTTGTAAAAAAGGTGAATTTATGATAAAATTTGTCATAAATAATTAAATTAAATAAGGAAAAGAGGCAAAAAAGTGAAAAAAGTAGAATTATTAGCACCAGCAGGTTCTTATGAAAAAGCAAAAATTGCATTCTTATATGGAGCAGATGCGGTATATTGTGGAACCTCATCATTATCTTTAAGAACAAGAGCAGATATGAAAGATGATGATTTAGAAAAAACAATCAAATATGCACATAGTATTGGAAAAAAAGTATATGTAACTTTAAATATTTTTGCTTGGGATGAAAAATATGAAGAAATTATAGAAATGGCAAAAAAATTAGAAGTATTAAATCCAGACGGAATCATTGCAGCAGATGGAGGGGTTATAGAAGTATTAAAACAATATGCACCAAGTGTAGCTATCAATGTTAGTACACAAGCCAATATTGTTAGTCTTCATGCAGCAAACTTTTGGTATCATAATGGAGCCAAAAGAATGATTATGGCAAGAGAAATGAATAAAAAGCAATTAAAATATATTATGGAAAATAAACCAGAAGGTATGGAAGTTGAAATCTTTATTCATGGAGCCATTTGTTTTGCCTTTTCAGGAAGATGCTTCTTGAGTGATTTTATGGCATGTAGAAGTGCCAATTTAGGAGATTGTGCACAAAGTTGTAGATGGTCATATAATTTATATGCTGAAGAAAAGAACAATCCAGGAGAATTGATGCCAATTGAAACTAGTGAATATGGAACAAGTATTTTTTCTTCAAAAGACTTGTGCTTGATTAAAGAAATACCAGAAATCATTGATATGGGTGTGGATAGTTTAAAAATAGAAGGAAGATTAAAAACAGAATATTATTTAGCAAGTGTGATAGGTGCCTATAGAAATGCGATTGATGACTATGAAAAAGATCCAGAACGTTATGATTATACAAAATATTTAAAAGAATTAGAAAAGGTAAAAACAAGAGGACTTACTACATTTTATTTTAATGATAGAAATAACAAAGATATACAGGAATATGGAGGAAGACAATATAACGAAAAATATGAGTTTGGTGGAAAAGTAGTAGAATATGATGAAGAAAAATCTGTTATTGAAATAAAAAATAAACTTCAAGTAGGAGATAAAATGGAAATTTTAATTCCATATCAATTAGAACCTGTACAATTTACAATTAATAATTTATGGGATTATGATACTAAAGAGGAAATACAAGCGGTTAGTCCAGGTGTGAAAGGACAAAAGGTGTTAATGAAATTACCAATGAAATGTGAAAAGGATTGGATTATAAGAAGAGAAAAATAAGAAACTGAATTTTGCTATATAGCAAAAAATCATATAATGGAAAGATAAAAGAAGATTTTTCTGTGCAACGTTATTTTTTGTTGAATAGGAAAAAGCCATTTTTTCTATTCAATAAAAAAGAGCCGTACAAATAGTACGGCTCTTTTGCTGCATCTGCAGAATTTTGACTATGCGTTAGTATGTTACGTTGTCAGGTGTGTACAGTTTGTGGTATGAGTAACGAGTTCTCGTTTTGAGTGTCCTTTTTTTGTGTTTATCTACCTTCTTTCTTTGGATGCTATTAATAGTTACAACTACAGATACAGCATAATCACCAAGCCAGTGATCGAAAAATTTTTTGAATCAAAGGGTAGTGATGTTTACAAACAGAATCAGAATTTTCTGTTTGATAACAACAATATTATATAGTAAAAACGAGGAAAAGTCAAGAATAGCAAAGGAAATGCAAATTATATTAAAAATATTACTAATTATTTGCATGAAGTATAATCATATTAAAACAAGTATCCTAAAAATACTTTTCTGAATATAATACACAAAAGCAAGTAATACTATCATAAAATGAAAAGCACAAAGTGTATGCAAAGAAGAGAGGAGAAATGTTCATGAATAATCGCACAGTTATTGGTAATACACCCATGATAAATATTACATATAGATACAAAGGAAAAGAAAACAATATATATGTAAAATTAGAAATGTTTAATGTAACAGGTAGTATAAAAGATAGAGTAGCTTATTACATCATAAAAAATGCGAAAGAAAAAAGTATATTAAAAGATAATATGCCAATTATAGAAGCAACAAGCGGAAATACAGGTATTTCTTTATCTGCCTTAGGCGCATATTATAAGCATCCTGTATATATTTTTATGCCAGATTGGGCAAGTAAAGAAAGAATGGAATTAATGAAACAATATGGTGCCAATATCACATTAATCTCAAAAGAAGAGGGAGGATTTATAAAATGTGTAGAAGAGGCTAAGAAATTAGCTCAAAAATTAAATGGATTTCTGGCGAACCAATTTGAAAACGAAGACAATATATTGGCCCATTATGAAACAACAGGAAAAGAAATTTTAGAACAATTAGAAGGAAAGAAAATTGGAGGATTTGTTTCTGGTGTAGGAACAGGAGGAACATTAATAGGGATAGGAAAACGATTAAAAGAAGCAAATAATCAAACAAAAATATATGCATTAGAGCCAGAAAAAATGCCAATATTGTCAAATGGAAAAATAGTAGGCCAACATAAAATAGAAGGAATCGGAGATGATTTTGTACCAGATATATTTGAAAGGAATAAAGATATTATAGAAAAAGACATTTTATTGATAAATGACGAGGATGCTATCAATATGGCAAGAAAATTAGCAAAAGAATTAGGATTAGGTGTTGGAATCTCATCAGGAGCAAACTTGATAGGAGCTGTATTGGCACAAGAAAAATTGAAAGAAAATGTGGAAGAAAAATCAGAAGGGAATGTAGAGGAAATTTTAGAAGAAAATAAAGAAGGAAATATGGTTACCGTTTTTGCAGATGATAATAAAAAATATCTATCTACAGATTTAGGAAAAAATATGAATAACAATAAACATTTTATCAGTAATCATTTAGAATTGCTGGGATATAAAGAGATTATATAAATTTATTAAAGAGAAATGAAAGGTATACATTTGAGTAAAAATAAAAGTTCAATAAAATCACGGTATTTATAAATATATAGAAATAATACCGTGATTTTTATTGATAAAGACAATAAGTTTCTGGAGCACTCGATTGTAATGTTTAGTTGCTATGTCGGGAAAGATTTTTATTATGCTTACTAAGAAAGGAAAACAAAATTTAATTTTTAAACTCTTTAGACAATTTTCCAATCGCTTTCGTTTCGATTCTTGAAACATAGGAACGGGAGATACCCATTATTTTTGCAATTTCATGTTGCGTTTTTGGTTTATGACCGCCTAAACCAAAGCGAAGTTCCAAAATCGTTTTTTCTCTGTCTTTTAGAATAGATTTCATTTTTTCATATAATAATTTAATTTTCATCTTAATATCGACTGTATCTTCAATATTTCTTTCGTCATTCTCTAAAATCTCTTGTAGAGTAATCACATTATCATCTTTATCTTTCCCAATGGGTTCATTTAAATAGACTTCAGCACCTAATTTTTTGGTAGCTCTCAAATGCATTAAAATTTCATTATCAATACATCTAGAAACATATGTAGAAAGTTTAGAACCTTTATCCATATTAAAGCTGTTAATTCCTTTAATTAAGCCAATGGTACCAATTGAAATTAAATCATCTTGTTCGACATTAGTGGTTGAATATTTTTTGCTAATATGGGCCACCAACCTTAGATTCCTTTCAATTAAAATGTTTCTGGCTTCTTCGTCACCATTTTTCATTTGTGTTAAATACATTTTTTCTTCTTCTGATGTTAATGGTTCAGGAAATATATTACTGCTAGAAATATATCCTACTAAAAATACAGAGGATTTTAGAAATTCAATAAATCCCAAAATACCAGACATACAAAGTGCAGAAAACATATAGGCACCTCCTAATTGTCGCATTGAGTTCGTTTTTCTTTGCGACATTTTAATCGTGTCGCATTGAGTTCGTTTGTTTATGCGACATTTATACAAATCAATGTAAAGCTGTATTAAAAACTTGCATAACAAATTATATGTTTGAGAAAAATAAAAGTGCCTGACCATTATAAAATAATTATTTTAGGTCAATTGTAACCAGGTCTGTTTGAATTTCAATTGACAAAAATATGTTGTATTGAGAACGTTTTTCTTTGTTGAATAGGAAAAATCGATTTTTCCTATTCAACAAAAAAACAACATTGTACAGAAAAATTGCTACGCAATTTTTCGCGTCGACAAATCTTTACGCTTCTTCGAGAACTTAAATACATGTAGTTAAATTAGAAAAGTAGAGAAAAGTTCTCGCGAAGCGAGATTTGTCTAGACATTTACTAAAAAAATGAAATATTAGAAAAAGGATTGCAAATATATCATAATTTTGATATAATTTGCCTATATAAAAAGGAGGCGATTTTATGGCATTCATTAGACCATGTGCAGATTTAAGAAATAATTATAATGAAATTTCAAAAATATGTCATGAAACAAAAGAACCAATGTATATCACAAAAAATGGAACTAATGATTTGGTCATTTTAAGTGATGAAGCATATGAAGAGTTAACAAAACTTTTAGAAGAAACAGAAGAAGAGAGAATTGACAGATTGGTATCAGAACATTTTGATAAACAATATGCTAGTTTTGAGGAGTTTCAAAAAGATATTTTTAAGAAAATTGAAGAAGCAATGCAAGAAATTAAAGAGGGAAAAGGAATTTCGATGGAAGATATTGTAAGAGAAATGGAGGCGAAGTATCATCTTAGTGAAGATTTATAAAATTATTTGGTCTCCAAAGGCTCGTAATGATTTGCAAAATATTCATTTTTATATAGAATATTATTTTAAAGAGAAAAGTACAGCAAATAAAATAGTAAATAAAATTTTAAATTCTATTTCAAATTTAAGCTATTTACCTGAAAAATATGTAAAGATAGAAGATTGGAAAGATAAGACAAAAAATGTAAGGAAAATGATAGTGAATCATTATATTATCATTTATGAAGTTGATAAAGAGAAACGGACAAGTCTTTATTTTACATATTTTTCATACTACACAAAATTATATGAATAAATTTTAATCAAATAAAATAAATTTAGGTCAAGATAAGATTAGTCAAGATAACTTTAAATCTAAGTTTTAATTAAATTTTTTATTTAAAATTCATAAAAATTAAAATCTAAAAATTTCAAAATTATATATCTGTTGTGTCAAGAAGGCGCTATCGTTCCTGATATACCATATAATAAGAAGTATAGCATTTGTTTAATTAATAAAAAGTATCAATTAAATGAATGAAATAGAAAGAAATTCATAAAATAAGAAGGGAAATGACGAGACTTTCTAGATGTATTTTTTATGAGGGAGTACTTTTTATGAATGGATTTTTAAATATGATAAAAGGCATTTTTATTGGAGCAGGAGCAATCGTGCCAGGTGTTAGCAGTGGCGTGCTATGTGTGATTTTTGGTATTTACGAAAAATTATTAGATGCTGTTTTGAACTTTTTTAAAGATATTAAACAGAATATAAAGTTTTTATTTCCGATTGCTTTAGGTGTTGGGATTGGTGTTTTATTATTTAGTAATATATTAAATTATCTTTTATATGAGTTTCCTATACAAACAAAATCTATATTTATTGGCTTAATCATTGGAACAATTCCTTCTTTAATAAAAGAAGTCAATGAAAAAGAAACGTTTAAACCGCAAAATGTGATATATTTGTTGGTAGCATTAGCAATTGGAATGATAACAGTGGTGTTAGAAAATAGAATGCATATCATTACTAATGTAGATAATCTGAACATTATGTATTTGGTTATGTGTGGATTTATTATGTCTGTAGGAATTGTTGTACCAGGAGTTAGTAGTACGATTATTTTAATGTTACTAGGTGTATATTCTATTTATTTACAATCAGTTGCCAACCTATATTTACCAGTATTAATTCCTATGGGAATTGGATTGATTTTAGGTAGTATCGTTGTGATGAAATTAACAAAAAAATTGTTAGAGAAGTATTATGCACAAACTTTTTATTGTATTATTGGATTTACGATTGGTTCAATATTTGTCCTTTTACCACAAGGAATGACACTATTGGAAACAATTTTATGTGTCTTATGCGTTGCTTTAGGTGTATATATATCCCGTATACCAGAGGCTATTAAAAACTTTAGAAGTTCTAAAATGTTTAAAGCAGTTAAGGTATTAAATAAAATGCGTTCACAATCAAAAACGCAGAAAGATTAAGAGGGACGGAGAGATAATTTTTTTCTCCGTCCCCAAAATTATCTCCGTCTCTTTATTTCCTCTAAAACTCAAGAAAAAGGCTTGTGAAATGTTTGAGAATGTAGTATAATGTTTGACATAAAGAAACAATTTAATATAAAAAATAAAGAAAGGTTAGTGGTTAAAGAAATGACAAAAGAAGAAGCGATTCAAATTATTCTAAATAATCAACATAAATCACTAAATGAAATTAAAAGAATAATAAAAAGAAAAATGTCCATACAGCAAAGGACAAAGTTTACTAGTGAACATTTATTTTTATTGATATCAGAAGCGAATCAAAGAAAGGAAGAGGAAAAAAAGACATTAAAAAAAGGAAGAACTAAAAATATAAGAAAAATAGAAGGAGAGGAAAGATAAAAATGGATTATAAAGATTTAGCAAATGCAATATTTCCAGAGGCAAAGGAGATAACATATTATGAGGAAAAATATCCAGAAAGAAATTTAAAAGAAGGAGCAATTGTAACAAGATTTGCGCCAAGCCCAACAGGGTTTGTACATATAGGAGGTTTATATCAATCTTTAATTGCTAGAAAATTAGCCAATCAAACAGAAGGTGTATTTATTTTAAGAATTGAAGATACAGACCAAAAAAGGGAAGTAGAGAATGGAATAACAGATATTGTACAATCTTTGGATAGATTTGGAATAGACCCTGATGAAGGAATGATTTCAGAAACAGAAGGAAAAGGAAATTATGGTCCATACAAACAATCTATGAGAAAAGAAATTTATCAAAGTTATGCAAAATACCTAATTGAACAAGGAAAAGCATATCCATGTTTCTGTACACCAGAAGAACTAGAAGAAATGAGAGCAAAACAAGAAGCTGCTAAAATTCGACCAGGATATTATGGTGTTTGGGCAAAATGCAGAAATATAACAGTAGAAGAAGCCATTGAAAAAATAAATAATGGAGAGAAGTATATCGTTCGTTTTAAATCACCTGGACGTGAAGATAGAAAAATTAAACATCATGATATTATAAAAGGAAATGTAGATTTTCCAGAAAATGATCAAGATATTGTTATTATCAAAGCAGATGGATTACCAACCTATCACTTTGCACATGCGGTAGATGATCATTTAATGAGAACAACACATGTTATTAGAGGAGATGAATGGTTATCATCAGTTCCATTGCATTTGCAATTGTTCCATGAATTAGGATTCAAAGCTCCTAAATATGCACATATTGCGCCAATCATGAAAAATGATAATGGAAATAAGAGAAAATTAAGTAAAAGAAAAGATCCAGAAGCAGCAGTATCATATTATGATGAAATGGGAATTCCAAAAGAAGCAGTGAATGAATATTTATTAAATATAGCCAATTCTAATTTTGAAAACTGGAGAAGAGCCAATAAAGATAAATCTATTGATGAATTTGAATTACAATTAAACAAAATGAGTGTGAGTGGTGCTCTATTTGATATGGTAAAATTACTAGATGTAGGAAAAACAGTTATTTCCAAATTTACTGCAGAGGAAGTATATGAAAATGCTTTCAACTGGGCAAAAGTGTATGACAAAGAATTAGAGGACATGTTACAAGATAAAAAATATGCTTTAAAAATATTTGGAATTGAAAGAGGAAACAAAAAGCCTAGAAAAGATATTGCAAAATGGTCAGATGTCAAAGAAAACATAGAATATATGTATGATGATAAATTTTTGTCAAAAGAACAAGAATATCCATATCAAGTTATCAATGAAAAAGAAGATGTTAATAAAATATTAGATTTGTATATAGAAAAATACTACGATGAAAATGATGATAAACAACAATGGTTTGACAAGATAAAAGAACTTGCAGGAGAACTTGGATATGCAAAAGAAGTAAAAGAATATAAGGCAAATCCAGATGCATATAAAGCACATGTAGGTGATGTTAGTACAGTTTTAAGAGTAGCATTGACAGGAAGAACAAATACACCAGATATGTATGAAATTATGCAAGTATTAGGAAAAGAGAGCATAGAGAAAAGATTTGAAGTAGCAAAGAAATAAGACAAAGGTTGCCAAAGGGGACGGGCCAAAATGGCAACCTTTGGCAACTTTTGGTAATGAACAAAGAAGGAGATAAAAATGGACTATAAAATAGGAGATATTGTAAGAACAAAAAAAGTACACCCTTGTGGAAGTAAATTGTGGGAAATTACAAGAGTAGGAGTCGACTTTAAATTAAAATGTGAAGGATGTGGACATGTCGTAATACTTCCAAGAGAAAAAGCTTTAAAGGTGATAACAAAACTAGAAAAAAGAAAAGAAGTGTAATGTTGTATTTAAAAATTATATAAATTAGAAATTATTTAAATTCAAATTTTGTATAAAAATAATTATAAATGATATAAAAAGAGGGTATTCATTAATGAACTGTTACCTTAAAAGTGGAAAGTTCATAATAGAATATCCTCTTAAAAATAATTAGTAATTAAAATAGCTAGCAATAAAAATAGATAGTTATTAAAATAATCAATCATTGTTAAAATGATTATCAATAAAATTCCACACATCTTCTTTATATATTTTTCTTTCTGACGAAAATGGTAGAGTAGGGATATCGCCGATAGGATTTAATTCTTTTTGCAAGGCTTTTACAGTATCATCTACTTTTGTAATTGCAATTTTATCAGCCTTATTTGCAAGAATTAAACAAGGTAATCCAGAAGAAATAATATAGTTATACATAAGTTTATCATTAGAAGTAGGGGAATGACGTATATCTATTAGAAAGATAATTAATGAGATTTCTTTTCTATGAAATAGATATTGTTCAATAAATTTTCCTACTTGTTCTTGTTCTTTTTTAGACATTTTACTGTACCCATATCCAGGTAAATCTACAAAATAGAAGAGATTATCCATATTGTAGAAATTAATTTGACGAGTTTTTCCGAGGTTCACTGCTTGTTCTAGCTAGTTTTTTCCTGTTTATCATGGTATTAATGAAACTAGATTTTCCAACATTGGATTTTCCAACTAAAACAATTTCAGGTAAATGGTTATTAGGATATTGTTTTGGACCAACTGCAGATATTTCAAATTGGGGATTGTGTATATTCATGATTTTTCTCCTTACTAATAATTTATATTTCTATATTCTAACATATTTTTCTATTTTTTTCAAATAAGAAAAAAGAGAGCATAGGCTCTCTAATATTTATATATCTGTTCTTACAATTAAATCATCACTAGCAGGACCAGTTCCGATATATTTTACAGGAATACCAGAAGCCCTTTCTACGATTTCAACAAATTTTCTTGCAAGCTCTGGAAGGTCTTCATATTTTTTACAAGAAGAATCTATTGTCCAACCACCTTCTAAAGTTTCATAAACTGGTTCAGGAATTTCACCTGATACCATCATATCATCAGGATAATGATGAATTTTTTCACCTTTATACATATAACTTGTACAAATCTTAACATATCCTAGTTTTTTGCCAATTTCTCCTAAAGTATCTAAATGATTCAAGCATAAATAATCAATACCAGAAGTATATTTAGCAGAACAAAGAATAGGGCAATCCATCCATCCACATCTACGAGGACGACCTGTTGTTGTACCATATTCATGTCCTAAGTCACGAACAATATCACCTTCTAGAGGTGTGGCATCTTTTATCACATTTCCATTTTCATCAATTGAAGCAGGTAATTCAGTAGGAAATGGACCATTACCAACTCTACTATTATACGCTTTATCAACACCAATTACTACATTTAAAGCTTGTGGTGGTAAAGCAGCTCCACAAAGTGTTCCTGAAACAACAGGGTGTGAACTTGTAACCATTGGATAATCTCCATGATCTAAATCTAAACGGAAAGCTTGCGCACCTTCTACAACGATTTTTTCATTATTTTTAATACTATTGAAAATTAAAGGTTCAATATCAGCAATATAATTTTTTAAAGTTTCTCCATATTCATGATATTGTTTTCCTAGTTTTTGGCAATCTACAACACATTCTTCCATATGATTTGCCTTGAAAACTTGATTATGAACTTTTGTAGCTTCTTCAATTTTATGAATTAATTCATCTTCTGGAAGAAGTAAATCATACATTCTAATACCAATACGATTACTTTTGTCTGCATAAGTTGGACCAATTCCTCTTTTGGTTGTTCCAACAGGTTTATTTTTTAAAGATTCATATAAAGCATCTAAGTCTTTATGATAAGGAAGCGTAACATGTGTACGTCCGCTAATTTTTAATCTTGATTCGATATCTGGAATACCACATTTTTGTAAAAATGCAATTTCTTCAAATAATATTTCTAAGTCAAGTACAACTCCAGGTCCAATAATACAAGTGGTTTGAGGATAAGCAATTCCTCCAGGAATTAAGTGTAATGGTAATTTTTGTCCTTTATAAATGACAGTATGTCCAGCATTACTTCCACCAGTTGCTCTGATGACTAATTTTGCATTTTGTGCTTCTATTGCAGCTATTTTTCCTTTTCCTTCGTCGCCCCATTTGGTGCCAACAATTATTGTTATATTTTTATTCATTTCATTCTTCTCCTTTTAGAACATTTATATAAATTTTTATAATATATATTATAAAATTAAAAACATAAAACATATAATATACAATTTAAAATTATAAGAATTATATATAAAATTATTAAATTTTCTTTAAATAGTATTGATTAAATAGTATCTATTTTTTCTTAGGTTCGATTTTTTCAAGTCCACCCATATATGGTCTTAATACTTCTGGAACAATCACACTACCATCTGGCCTATAGTTGTTTTCCATAATTGCAATTAGCATACGAGGTGGAGCAACAACCGTATTGTTTAAAGTATGTGCAAAATAATTTCCTTTTTCACCTTTAATACGAATACCTAAACGTCTTGCTTGTGCATCTGTTAAGTTTGAACAACTTCCTACTTCAAAATATTTCTTTTGTCTAGGAGACCAGGCTTCTACATCACAAGATTTTGCTTTTAAATCTGCTAAATCTCCACTACAACATTCTAAGGTTCTTACTGGAATATTCATACTTCTGAAGAATTCAACAGTATATGACCACATTTTATCATACCATTTCCAACTATCTTCAGGTTCACAAACAACAATCATTTCCTGTTTTTCAAATTGGTGAATTCTATATACACCACGTTCTTCGATTCCATGAGCACCTTTTTCTTTTCTGAAACAAGGAGAATAAGAAGTCATGGTGTATGGCATATCTTCTTTTCTTAAAATTTGATCTTTAAATTTACCAATCATAGAATGTTCAGAAGTACCAATTAAATATAAATCTTCTCCTTCAATTTTATACATCATGGCATCCATTTCTTCAAAACTCATAACACCAGTTACAACATCACTTCTTATCATAAAAGGTGGGATACAATAGGTAAACCCTTTATTAATCATAAAATCTCTGGCATAAGTTAAAACAGCAGAATGTAATCTTGCAACATCACCCATTAAATAATAAAAACCGTTACCAGAAACACGTCTAGCGCTATCCAAATCTAGACCGCCTAAGTTTTCTAATATTTCACCATGAAAAGGAATTTCATAGTCAGGAACAATAGGTTCTCCAAATTTTTCAACCTCTACATTTTCAGAATCATCTTTTCCAATAGGAACAGATTCATGCATAATGTTTGGTATTTTCATCATTCTAGTTTTAATTTCTTCAGCATATTCATTCTCTAGTTTTTCATTTTCTTCAAGTTTAGCGTTGATTTCTTGAACTTGTGCTTTGATTTTTTCAGCTTCATCCTTTTTACCAGCTTTCATCAATTCTCCAATTTGAGAACTTAAGTTTTTTCTTTCAGCTCTTAAATTATCACCAGTAAGTTGTGCTTCTCTATTTTTCTTATCTAAGTCAATGACTTCATCAACCATAACCAATTTATGGTCTTGAAATTTTTTCTTGATATTTTCTTTTACGATGTCAGGATGTTCTCTTAAAAATTTAATATCTATCATAAAAATCCTCCTTTTTTGTCTCATTGAGATTGTTTGTGTCGCATTGAGTTCGTTTGTCTATGCGACATTTGTCTCATTGAGATCGTTTGTCTATACGACATTATTTTTTAGTATAATCTTTTTCTAAATCTGTTACTAACGCAAATCTTGTTTTTTGACCAGTGATATTGTCTGGTCTTTCTGGAATTTCTTCTAAAAACATTTTCTCAGGTCTCACCCATAAGGAGCGCCCATCTTCTCTAGGGTATAAAGGTTTATATACAACCATTCTTTCTTTTGTTTCCGAGTTATATGCCACATTTTCAACAAAGTAATAGTTTCCTTTAAAATGACGATAAACTTGTCCAATTTTTACTTCTTCCATAAACACACGCTCCTTTACAATACGAAGTCATTATATAATATTTTTTCATAAATGGCAATAAAATTGGGCAAAATAACCAATATAAATCGTTGTTTAATCGTCGACCCAGCATTTTTAAATAATAAAAATATATGTATGATTAAACTGTGACAAAAGCGGAAATAGAAAGAGGTATAAAAATGTTTTTTGAAATGATAAAATTTTTTATATATTCTATATTGATTGTCGTGATATCAAAATATATATTAGTAAAAGCTTTGCGAAAGTTAGCAGAGAACTTAAAACTAAAGCCAAGGACGATAGGAAATATTGCAGGTATGGCTACATCGATTCCTGAATTATTGACCGTAACGGTATCGAGTTTTAGAGGATTAATAGGAACTAGTTTATATAATATTATCAGTTCTAATGTGATTAATTTTATTCAATATATAATATCGTTAATAATAAACAACAATCATAAGGTTATTAAAAATACAGGAATTGTGATTCAAAATATATTAGTAATATTAACCATTATTTTTCCCATCATCTTATTAAAGTTAGGAAATACATTAAATATAATAATAGCAGGTATATTAGTTGTGATGTATGTTATTTTTTACTGGATTTCTAAAAGAATACATGAAAGATACTTAAATGATGTAGAAAATCAATTTGAAGAAATAAATTTTGAGGAAAATGAAGAAGAGAAAGAAAACGATAAGAGTAAACAATCATTTATATATGTAGGATATATTTTAATAGCAGGTATCTTACTTTATTTTATAGGAGATGCATTGGGAAATGTATTGGAAAGCTTATCAGAAAGTTTTGGAATTGCAGAATGGATTTTAGGCATTTTATTAGGAGTGATAACCAGTATTCCTGAATTGGTTACATTTTTTGAGTCACAAAAACATTATAAAAAGGAAGAAGATAAAAATCTATTGGGAGTCATAGAAGCAACAAATAATTTGTTAACTTCCAATATGTTAAACTTGTTTATTATACAAGCAATTGGGATAGTTATATATATAATAGTGATGTTACATTAGATACAAAAATAGTATAAAGTTAATGAAAAGTGTAAAAAAATATATGACAAAAATATGATGTGTAGAATAAAAAACACATCATATTTTTGTTCACACAAAATTCACAAAATATTTTAGCAGAAAGTATTGACAAGTGCTAAAATCGGGTATAATATATATGAAGTTAGCAAACAAACAACAAGAGTGCTAAAAAGCAATATATAATAAAATATATAAAAACATCATGCCATATATATTGAAAACTAACAATTAAACTAAAGAGGTGAGAAAATTGTTAGATGATAGAAAAAAGAAAGTGCTACAAGCAATTGTGGAAGAATATATTAATACAGCAGAGCCAGTTAGTTCAAATGCATTAACAACAAATCATGGATTAGATTGCAGTAGTGCAACCATTCGAAATGAAATGGCAGATTTGGAAAAGGCAGGGTATTTGGATAAAACACATACTTCAAGTGGTAGAGTACCTTCTGAAAAAGGTTATCGATATTATGTAGATGAACTGTTAAAAGATGATGATATTAGTCTTGAGGAAATCAAATATATTAGTGATAAATTAGAAACAAAGGTAAATGAAATTGAAGATTTAACAAAGATTGCGGCAAATACGATATCAGAAGTAACACATTATACAACAGTATCTATAGGCCCAAAAGCAAACAGTCAGATTATAGAAGAAATCAAATTTGTATTATTAGGCTCTAGAATGATGATGGCAGTTATCTTGACAGATAGTGGATTAGTAAAAGAAACCATTATTAAATTTGATGAAGATGTGACAGAAAAACAAGTAGAAACTATTAATTATATGTTTAATAAAAAATTAAAAGGACAGCCAATTGAAACAATTGATAGACCTTTAGAAGATTATTTGTATGATGAAATGACATATAGTGTCAATGTGATTAAGCCAATTATTGAGCAAATTAAAAAAGTATTAGAAGAGGAAAATGTATATTTAGAGGGCGCTAATAAGTCATTTGATTTACCAGAATTTAATAGCTTGGAAGTTGCTAAAAACTTTGTTAATATATTGGATACAAAAGAATTGGTAACAGATATGTTAGATTCAGGAATTGCAGATGATATTCATGTATATATCGGAGAAGAAAATCAGAAAGAAGAGTTGAAAGATTTTAGCGTTGTTACTTTTAAGCATAAGGTAAATGGAAAGGATTTAGGAACGATTGGGATTATTGGACCTAAAAGAATGGATTATTCAAAAGTGATTTCTGTTATGAAATATATTAATAAGAAATTAAAAGAAATAGAGTAAATTTGAGAAATAATCATCATTTGGCGTTGTTGACCTTCATTTTTAATTTATAGCTAAAGCTTACTGATGCTGTAACAAGCAGAGCTTTAACAGCCTCAGCATCAACGTACAAATAGTACGCCTCATAAATTAAAAACTCGGTCGCCTAGCCAAATAACGATTCTTTTCCAAATTAGAAATTTGAGAAAGGTAGGTTAAAGAATGGCAGAGAAAAAAGAAGAGTTAGAAAATGACGTAAAAAAAGAAGAAAAAGTAGAAAATAAAAAAGAAAAAAAGGAGCAAGAGATTGTACCAAAATCAGAATATGACGAATTAGATGATAGATATAAAAGAATTTTAGCAGAATTTGAGAACTTTAAAAAGAGAAGTGCAAAAGAAAGAGAAAGTTTATATAATTCTATCTTATCAGATGTAGTAGCAGTTATGCTTCCTATATTAGATAACTTGGAAAATGCTGCTAAAGTTGAAACAAAAGATGAAGAGTACAAAAAAGGAATTGAATTGGTATTGAAACAATTTCAAGATACATTAAAAGCAAAAGGTGTAGAAGAAATTAAAACTGTAGGAGAAACTTTTGATCCAGAATTACATGAGGCAGTAAGTAGTGTACAAGATGATACTAAAGGTGAAAAAGAAATTGTTCAAGAATATAGAAAAGGATATAAAATTGGTTCAAAGGTTATTAGACATTCTATGGTAGTGGTAGCCAACTAAAACAATTACAAGCGGCATCTTACTGCGTTAAACTTCATAAAAATTTTTTCGATGTACAAAGCGTACTATCTCAAAAATTTTTACTTGTTTGCCTTGTAATATACCACTTCTAATTGTTTTAGAAATAAATGAATGAAAAGCAGCAATCTTCACATTTTTACAAATTTGTTCAAACCTCGATGTACCATAAGTACACCTTCGGCTTGACCAATTTTATAAAAATGCAAATCTTACTACTTTTCATCCATTTAATCAGAAAAAAGAAAGTAGCAATCTTCACATTTTTACAAATTATAGAAATAGGAGTTAAGATGAAACAAGAAATAGAAAAGAAATATGCTGTAAACTATCTCCCAGAAGATTTAAACATAACAAATATATTGGATATAGAACAAGCATTTATCTATAAAGATGCAAAAACAGTGATTAGAATTCGAAAAATACAAAATAAAAAGGATAAGCATATAGAATATATTTATACAGTTAAAACAAAAGGAGACATAGCGTATCATCAAGATTCTACTGTTGCAAATGCATATGAAATAGAAAGTTATCTTCAGGAAGAAGAGTTTAATGAACTTATAAAAAATAGAATTAGTAGCATAATAAGAAAGACGAGAATGATTATACCAATAGAAAATAACTTAAAAGTAGAAATGGACATATATAAAGATTACTTACAAGACTTAATAACAGCAGAAGTAGAATTTCCAAGTGAAGATATAGCAAATGCTTTCCAAAAGCCAGAATGGCTGGGTGAAGAAATGCAATATAAAGAATTATCTAATTGGAAATTATCCAATATGACAAAAGAAGAGTGGATGAAAAAACTAACAAAAGAAATGATAGAAAACAATCGAAAAATCATTCTTGATTTAAAAAAGAATGAAAAAATATGAAAGGTATTAATTTTAAAAATATAAATTTTATTATGGACTTCGTTAAAAATAAGCAAAGCATTGTTAAAACGAAGAGGCCAAAAGAAAGGAAAGGGAATTAAAATGGGAAAAATTATAGGAATTGACTTAGGAACAACAAATTCATGTGTAGCAGTTATGGAAGGAGGAGAACCAGTCGTTATACCAAATGCAGAAGGAAATAGAACAACACCATCTGTTGTTGCATTTTCTAAAAATGGTGAAAGACTAGTTGGACAAATAGCAAAACGTCAAGCAGTTACAAATCCAGAAAATACAGTTATATCAATTAAAAGAAAAATGGGAACAGCTGAAAAAGTAAATATTGAAGGTGATAGTTTTACACCACAAGAAATTTCAGCAATGATTTTACAAAAATTAAAAGCAGATGCAGAAAATTATTTAGGACAAAAAGTAACACAAGCAGTTATTACAGTACCAGCATATTTTAATGATAGTCAAAGACAAGCAACAAAAGATGCAGGTAAAATTGCAGGTCTAGAGGTTTTAAGAATTATTAATGAGCCAACAGCAGCAGCACTTGCATATGGAATGGATAAAGAACAAGATCAAAAAATATTAATCTATGACTTAGGTGGAGGAACATTTGATGTATCTATCCTAGATATTGGTGATGGTGTATTTGAAGTTTTATCTACAAGTGGTAATACACATTTAGGTGGAGATGACTTTGATAATGCAATCATTGATTACTTAGTTGATGAATTCAAAAAATCAAATGGAATTGATTTAAAACAAGATAAAATGGCAATGCAAAGATTAAAAGAAGCAGCAGAAAAAGCAAAAATAGAATTATCAGGTGTTCAACAAACACAAATTAACTTACCATTCATTACAGCAGATAGTACAGGACCAAAACATTTAGATGTTACATTAACAAGAGCAAAATTTGAAGAATTAATTCATGATTTAGTAGAAGCAACAGCAGGACCTGTAAATCAAGCGTTAAAAGATGCTGGATTAACACCAAATGACATTCATAAAGTATTATTAGTTGGTGGTTCAACAAGAGTTCCAGCTGTACAAGAAGCCGTAAAGAGAATAACAGGAAAAGAAGCTGATAAAGGCATTAACCCAGATGAATGTGTTGCAATTGGTGCAGCTATTCAAGGTGGTGTTTTATCAGGAGATGTAAAAGACTTAGTATTGTTAGATGTAACACCATTATCATTAGGTATTGAAACATATGGTGGTGTATTCACAAAATTAATTGAAAGAAATACAACAATACCAACGAAAAAATCTCAAATCTTCTCAACAGCAGCAGATGGTCAAACATCAGTTGAAGTTCATGTGTTACAAGGTGAAAGAGAAATGGCAGCATATAACAAAACATTAGGAAGATTCCAATTAACAGGAATTCCAGCAGCACCAAGAGGAGTACCACAAATTGAAGTAACATTTGATATAGATGCAAATGGTATTGTTCATGTATCTGCAAAAGATATGGCAACAGGAAATGAACAAAATGTGTCTATCACAGCTTCAACAAACCTAACAGATGAAGATATTGATAAAGCTGTAAAAGATGCTGAAGCACATGCTGCAGAGGATAAAAAGAAGAAAGAAGAAATTGAAGTTAGAAATAATGCTGAAAGCTTAGTATATAATAGTGAAAAAACATTAAAAGATTTAGGAGACAAAATTAGTGGAGAAGAAAAAGCAAAAGTTCAAACAGAAATCGATAATACAAGAAAAGCATTAGAAGCAAATGATACAGAAAAAATTAAAGAAGCAACAGAAAAACTAACAAAAGTATTCTATGATATGTCAGAACAACTATATAAAAATGCAAATCCAAATGGAGCAGCAGGAGCAGACCCAAATGCAACAAATGCTACACAAGCTGGGGCAGAGGATAATGGAAATGCGCAAGGAAATGACGGCAATGTATATGATGCAGATTATAAGGTAGAAGATGACAATAAATAATAAATAAAAAGGGATTTTGGGGACGGACTCAAATTTCCCTTTTTATCCAATTAGGACGTTTGAGGGATTTTGGGGACGGACTCATTTTTCCCTTTTTAGAATTTTAAGTATATAAAAAATATAAATTATAAAGATGAACTAGTTTTGCATACTTAAAATTAAACTTAGAAAGTTAGTTTACACATAAAATTATAATAATGTTGTATTTTATAATTTTAGGGGATTAATGCAAAAAAGGGAAAAATGAGTCCGTCCCCAAAATCCCTCAAACGTCCTAAAAAATTAGAAAGAGGAGAAGGTTAAAAGAATGGCAGGTAAAAGAGATTATTATGAAGTTTTAGGTGTCAATAAAAATGCGACAGATGACGAATTAAAAAAAGCATATAGAAAACTAGCAAAAAAATATCATCCAGATGCCAATCCAGATAATAAAGAAGAAGCAGAAGCCAAATTTAAAGAGGTCAATGAAGCTTATGAAACATTATCAGACCCACAAAAAAGAAAGATGTATGATCAATTTGGACCTGATGGCCCACAAGGATTTAATGGTGGAGCAGGAGGACCATTTGGTGGACAGAATGGATATTATTCATATACATCTTCTGGTTTTGATGGATTTGGTGACTTCGGAGATTTAGGAGATATCTTTTCTTCATTCTTTGGTGGAGGTTTTGGTGGTGGCAGAAGTAGTAGCAGAAAACAAAATGGACCAAGAAAAGGTGCAGACTTAAATCTTCATATTGATATTACTTTTGAGCAAGCTTTCTTAGGAGTAGAAAAAGAAATAACGATTACTAGAAATGAAGAATGCCAAGTCTGCCATGGAACAGGTGCAAAACCAGGTACATCTGTTACAAAATGCCCAACTTGTAATGGTACAGGACAAATTAGACAAGTGCAAAATACAATCTTGGGACAAATGCAAACTACAAGAACTTGTACAAATTGCCATGGTACAGGTGAAGTCATAAAAGAACCTTGTGAAAATTGTCGAGGAAAAGGAACTGTTAGAAAACAACCAAAAATAAAAGTAAAAATACCAGCAGGAATTGATGATGGTCAAACCGTTGTCTTAAGAGGTGAAGGAGAACCAGGAGAAAAAGGTGGCCCTAAAGGTGATTTATATATAACGGTTCGATTAAAGAAACATAGTATCTATTCAAGAAAAGGAAGTAATGTATATTGTGAAGTGCCAATTACGATTACACAGGCAGCTTTAGGGGCAGAACTAGAAATACCAATGGTTGATGGAAGTAAAGAAAAATATAAAATACCAGAGGGAACACAAACAGGAACTAAGTTTGCCATAAGAGGAAAAGGATTTAAATCTGTAACTTCAAGTTCGGTTGGTGATTTTGTATTTACAGTAAATGTTCAAACACCAAAGAAACTTTCTAAAGAACAAAGAGAATTGCTAGTACAATTAGCAAGAACGATGAATGAACAACCACCAATAAAGAAGAGAGGAATATTTGGATAATAAAAAGAGACTTAAATATTAGATGAGAATCTGATAATTGAGTCTTTTTTTGTTGAACAGAAAAAATGTTTAAGAAAGCCCGCTATTGTTCTGGGATAGGAAAAAGTTAAAGAATTTGTTTTATTCTTTATTTTACTAGACAGATACTTGAAAAAAAGATATAATATACAAGAATATAAAGAATAAAAAGGTGTAAAAAATGAAGAAAAAAGTATTATTTATATCAAGTACAGGAGGGCATTTAACAGAATTATTACAACTTTCTCCTTTATTTGAAAAATATGATTATCATATTATAACAGAAAAAGATAAAGTGAATGAACATTTAAAAGAAACATATGGAGATAAACTAGATTTTTTACCTTATGGAACAAGAGCAAAACTATTTACATATATATTTAAATATTTGTATTTATGTATCAAAACAGTATATTATTATTTTAAATTAAGACCAAAGGTAATTGTAACAACAGGGACACATACAGCAGGACCAATGTGCATATTAGGAAAACTATTTGGAAGTAAAATTATCTATATAGAAACTTTTGCGAATACCAATAAAAAAACAGCAACAGGAAGATTATTATATCCTATTGCAGATTTATTCATTGTGCAATGGGAAGAAATGCTAAAAATATATCCAAAAGCAGTTTATGGAGGTTCGATTTATTAATGATATTTGTAATGTTAGGAACACAAAACAATTCATTTCAAAGACTTTTAGAAGAAATAGATACATTAATTAGCAAAAATGTAATTAATGAAGAAGTAGTGGTACAGGCGGGATATACCCAGTATCAACCAAAAAACGAAAAAATGAAGATAATAGATTTTATGCCAAGAGAAGAATTAGATACATTTGAAGAAAAAGCGAATTTCATTATCACACATGGGGGAGTAGGTTCTATTATTACTTCACTTGAAAAAGGAAAAAAAGTAATTGCCGTGCCAAGATTACATCAATATGGAGAACATGTGAATAATCATCAAACAGAAATTGTAGAAAAGTTTCATAAAGGAGGAAACATTATTGGACTGCAATCTGTAGAAGAATTAGAAGAGGCAATCAAGAAGGTACAAGATTTTGAACCAAAACCATATATAGAAAATAATCATAAAATGTTAAAGTTAATAGAAAACTTTATAGATAATATACAATAAAATGACGGTAAAGAAAGAGGAAAAAAATTGAAAGAAAAAATAAAAGAAAATCAAAAGATAAAAGAAAAGATAAAGGAGAAGTTAGAAAAATTAAAAAAGAAAGAAACAGATGAAAAGGAAATGAAAATAACCAAGGCAAAAATAAAAGAGGTATCCAATCGATTTTTTAATTCGATAGGATTTCCAATTTTAATAGGAATTTTATTACTATTAAAAACAATCTTTTTTTACCTAAATACTATATCTATTCGAGAAACGATAGATAAAGATACAATCTTAGGTACAATTGCATTTTTAGCAACAGTGATTTGTATGATATGTGCATTACCCAATAGGGGAAGAACGATTACCACAATAGTAGTAGATATATTATTAAGTATCATATTATTTGCTGATAATGTATATCATACCTATTCAAGTTCTGTTTTGTCTGTGGCACAAATCATGAATCTCCAATATGGAGAAGAAATTATGGATACTTTGCCAATGCTAATAAAAGCAAAAGAAATTTTATATTTCTTAGATATTTTATTGATGATAGTATTACTATGTGCAAAAGTTTTAAAAATTTATAAAAAAGAAAAAACAGATTGGAAAAAGAAGATAGCAAAAGTTTTAGTGGGCGTAATTGCAATTGTATTGTTTTTAAAAATAGATGTGGATTTTATTGAAAAAACAAAAGAAGATCCATTTAATAAAGATATGCAGGTAAAGAAGAGTACAATTTATGGATATCATATATCAGATATAGAAAATACAATTAATATAAAAAAGCAAGCAAAATATACAACGAAAGAAACACTTATAGCTGATTATAATGAACTTAAAGAAGACTATGATGAAAAATATGGAAAGACTAATTATGATTTACAAGGAATTGCAAAAGGAAAAAATGTTATCATTTTACAATTAGAATCTATTCAAAACTTTGTCATTAATAAAGAAATTAATGGAAAAGAGATTACACCAAACTTAAATAAGTTTATCAATGATAATATTGAAATATCAAATATGTTTATGCAAAGTTATTCTTCAACAGCTGATTCAGAATTTTCGACAGTAACATCTTTATATCCAATGGAAAATGGCATGTCATATAGCCGATATTATACAAATGCGTATGATAACATATTTACGATGTTTGCTAATGAGGGATATACGACATCTTATATGCATGGAAATTATGGGTTTTTCTGGAATAGAGAAAATGTATACCACACCTTTGGAGTAGAAAATATTGAGTTAAAAGATTCTTTTGCAGATACATCAGAAAATATTATGGGATATTTATCAGATGAATTACTATATACACAAGCAGTAGAGAAATTAAAAAAATATGATATGCCATTTGTTTCCTATATTGTTTCAGCATCTTCACACACATCATTTAGTTTGGAGGGATTAGAAGATAGGAGCAAAGTGAATATTGATGTTGGAAAATATAAAGATACATTTTTTGGAAACTATTTAGAAGCTGTTAATTATGCAGATTATGCTTTTGGAGTATTGATAGATAAATTAAAAGAAGCCAATTTATATGATGATACAGTAATTCTTTTATTTGGTGATCATAATGGAATGGATATGTATAATGAAGAAATGTTAGACTTTTTGCAAGGAACAGATTCAGAATTAACAGATACAGATATAAAATTAAATTATATCAGGGTAGCTTGTGGAATGAAAATTCCAGGAATAGAAAATATAAAAATAGAAAAACCAGTCAGCAAATTAGACATAAAACCAACATTTGCTTATTTAATAGATGGAGATGCTGGATTTAGCTTAGGAACTAATATGTTTGCAAGAAAAGATTTTATATGTCTAAATAATGAAAGAATTGTTACAAGTCGATATTATTTTGATGAAAAATGGTATCGAATCAAGGACGGAGAAGAAATAAACTTAGAAGAACTACCACAAGACGAAAGAGAATTATTGGAAGACTATTACGAGAAAATGAGAAGAGAATTAGATATATCTATTTCAATTAGCATTAACAATTTGTTGAAATAGTGACCAATGGTGGTTCGAGGAATTTTGAGGGATTTTGGGGACGGACGAAAAGGGAAATCGGGGACGGACTCATTTTTCTCTTTTTCTCCAAAACAACTTTAAAATATATTAAATTTTGTGAAAAGGGAAAAATGAGTCCGTCCCCGATTTCCCTTTTCGTCCGTTCCCAAAATCCCTCAAAATTACGCAAATGTCCCTAATTGGACAAAAAAGGAGGAAGTTAAAATTGGAAGAAGACAGAATTATTAGCCCAGAACTAGAGAATACAGGAGAAGAACGACTAGAAAATTCATTAAGACCAAAAACATTAGATGAATATATTGGACAAGATAAAATAAAAGAAAATATGAAAGTTTATATAGAAGCAGCTAAAAAAAGAGGAGAGCCATTAGACCACGTTTTATTGTATGGACCTCCTGGGCTAGGAAAAACGACGTTATCAAATATTATATCTAATGAAATGAATTCTAATATCAAAATTACATCTGGTCCAGCAATTGAAAAGCCGGGGGATTTAGCGGCACTTCTTACAAATCTTTCAGAATTTGATGTTTTGTTTATAGATGAAATCCATAGACTTAGTAAGAGTGTTGAAGAAATCTTATACCCTGCACTAGAAGATTATACATTAGATATTATTATAGGAAAAGGACCAAGTGCAAGGTCAATCAGGTTAGATTTACCGAAATTCACATTGATTGGGGCTACCACAAAAGCAGGGTCATTGACAACACCATTAAGAGATAGATTTGGAATTGTGCATAGATTAGAGTTATATTCTGTAGAAGACCTTACAAAAATTGTAAAACGTTCTGCCGGAATTTTAAATGTAGAAATAGAAGAGGAAGCAGCAACAGAAATAGCCAGAAGATCAAGAGGAACACCTAGAATAGCAAACCGTTTATTAAAAAGAGTTAGAGACTATGCAGCAGTATTAGGTGATGGGAATATTACTTTAAAAATCACAAAACATGCATTAAATAAGCTAGAAATTGATGAGCTAGGATTAGATGAAATTGATAGAAAAATATTAGATACCATGATTGTACAATATGCAGGAAGACCAGTTGGAATAGAAGCCTTAGCAGCAACAGTTGGCGAAGAAGTGGATACGATTGAAGATGTCTATGAGCCATATTTAATACAAATTGGATTTATTGCAAGAACATTAAGAGGAAGAGTGGTATTACCACCAGCATATAAACATTTAGGGTATCCATGTCCCAACGATGTCGCATAGAGTTCGTTTGTTGACGCGACATTTTGTCCCAACGAAAACGTTTCCTAATACGACATTTTTGAATGATAAAAATTAAAAAGAAATAAATAGAAGAGTAAAGGAAGTTGAAAAATGAAACTATTATTACATACTTGTTGTGCACCATGTAGTGTATATTGTATTGATACATTAAGAGAAGAAGGCATTGAACCAACTGTATATTGGTTTAATCCCAATATCCATCCATATATGGAATATAAAGCAAGAAGAGACTGTTTAAAAGAATATACAAAAAGTATTCATGTAGAAGCCATATTTGAAGAAAACTATGGGTTAGATGAATTTTGCAAACATGTCATTGGAGATTTACAAAATCGATGTAAACAATATTGCTATCCAGTGAGATTAGAGCAAACAGCAAAATATGCAAAGGAAAATGGTTATACCCATTTTTCTACTACTTTATTAGTTAGTCCATATCAAAATCATGAAGCATTAATAGAAGTGGCAAACCAAATGGCAAAGAAATATGATGTGGAATTTTTGTATAGAGATTTCCGAGTAGGGTTTAGGGAAGGACAAGCAAAAGCAAGAGAGTTAGGATTGTATATGCAAAAATATTGTGGATGTATTTTTTCTGAAGAGGATAGGTATCAAAAGAAAATTGAAAAAGATAAACAAAAAGCAAATAAAAACTAGTGATTTTAATAGAATTGAAGTTAAGATATAAGTGAATTAGTTTTTTGAGATTAAATAAATCATATAGGAAAAAGAGGAAAATAAAAGAAAAGATGAAGGAAAAAGTAATAGAATTTATTAATTCAAAGAAAATAATCTTAATTGTTTTTGTATTGGCTACTATCATATTTGCCATACCATCTATGAAGTATTTATTAGAAAATGGGACAATACGAAACTTTAATGAATATTTTAAATTTTGTTTAGATGATACAACAAGTCAATTTGGACAAACCATAATATATATTGCTATTTTAATAATATTAACAATCGTTTATTTCTTAATCGTCAAAAATAGAAATAAGCTATTTAAAAATAATAAGCAGATGTATATGTATATAGCAATTATTTCACTAATCTTTGTAGTAGTTGTACCGTTCTTAAGTTCAGATGTCTTTTACTATTTAGGTGTGGGAAGATTAGATAGCAAATATGGTCAAAATCCATATTATGTAACAATAAAAGATTTTGTAGAAAGTGGAGAGAATAGTCAATATTTAGAGCAAGATACAGTATTAGCAAAAGGGTATGAGAATGACTGGGGAAGCACAACAGTTGTATATGGACCAGTTTGGACATTGATTTGTAAGATAGTAGCAGGGATTTCTTTTGGAAATATTGATATTGCTTTATTAGTATTAAAATTATTCAATATAGCAAGTCATTTATTGAATTGTTATCTTATCTATAAATTAACAGGAAAGAAATTATTTGTGCTATTATATGGATTAAATCCATATATGTTTATAGAAAGCATTGCAAATGTACATAATGATATATATGTTGTCACATGTATATTAGCATCTTTGTATTTCTTATTAAAAAAGAAAAATCTGATTGTTAGTGTTGTATTTTTGGCATTGTCTACTGCAATAAAATATTTTGCCATTTTACTCTTACCATTTATGATTATTTACTATTTTAGAGACAAAAAGCCTTTAGAAAGATTGAAGAAATGCTTCTTATATGGTATGCTATTTGTATTTATAGTGGGAATTACATATTTATTATATATACAAGATATACAAGTATTAAGTGGAATCATAACGCAACAACAAAAATTTGCAAAAAACTTTTATATTATCTTAATGGAATATTTTGATAGATCAAATTTGGTTACTAATGTAAATGCTGTATTTTTAAGTTTATTTATCATCATCTATTTCTTTACTTGTTTGACAGTATTATACAAAAAACAGATAACATTTAGAGAAGAAATGAGAAAAGCAGAATATTTTTTAATAGCATTCCTATTTTTGCTAATCACCAATTTTCAACCATGGTATATTATGTGGTTATTTCCATTAATGATGTGGCAAAAGAAAAAGATGATACAATTTGTTGTGCAAATCGCATTGATAAGTCAATTTGCCAATAGTGTATTCTTAATCAATGGAGAAGGTTGGAGAAATGGAACACCATTTACATTTTTTATGTTGTTAGGTATTTTTGTGTTTCAAGAAATGTCGCATAGACAAACGAACCTAATGCGACATACCCAAAAAGAAAAAAAGGAGGACAAAAATGGATATAACAATCAATAATGCAAAAGAAGTTTTAAAAAAATATTTGAAAGCAAATAAGGGAAAGCTATATCATTCTATAAGAGTGGCAAAAGTGGCTAAAATATTGGCAGAGAAAAACAATGTATCAGTAGATGAGGCGGTTATTGCAGCACTTTTACATGATATAGGAAAGTCTATGACTAACCAAGAGATGCGCGAACTATGTGCTTCTAGAGAAGTGACAATGTATGACTTTGAAATTTTTCAATCACCAGGGGCTTTACATGGAAAAGCAGGTGCTATTTTATTTGAAAAAGAATTTAATAGAAATAGTGATCCAGAAAAATTTGACAGAATTAAACATGCTATATCATCTCATGTAGCGGGTGCCGATGATAAAATGAGTGCACTAGACAAGATTGTTTATGTAGCTGATAATATTGAACCTGAAAAAGAAAAGAAAAATAATAGTCAAGAAACAGGGATTCAAAAACAAACAGAAACACTACTATCAAAAATAGAAAATGGAGAAATAGAAAGTCTTGATGATTGTATCCAGATAATCATAGAAGGAAAAAAACAAAGAGCAAAGAAAAGAGAGGTTGAATGTAATCCTTTAGTAGATAATATTTTGGCGAATGATGATGACGAAATAAGCTTGTAAAGAATATAGATGATTCAAAAATTCAAATAAATTTGTGTGCATTAAGAAAGGAATGTGGAAAAAATGGATAATTTTGTTTTAATCGATGGGAATAGTATCATGAATCGAGCATTTTATGGAATTATGGGAAGTAAGATGCTAACAACAAAAGATGGAAAATATACAAATGCAGTATATGGTTTTTTAGCTATTTTGTTTAAATTAATAGAAGATACCAATCCAAAGTATATGGCAGTGGCATTTGACCTAAAAGCACCAACTGCAAGACATAAGTTATATGAAGGATATAAAGCTAATCGAAAAGGAATGCCAGAGGAATTGGCAGAGCAAATGCCTTTAATTAAAGAAATATTAAGAGCTATGAATATCGATATTGTGGAAAAAGAAGGCTATGAAGCAGATGATGTTTTAGGGACACTTTCTAGATATGGAGAAAAACAAGGACTTCATGTGACCATATTATCAGGAGATAGAGATACTTTCCAATTAGCAACAGATAATGTAACCATCAGAATTCCTAGAACAAAAGGTGGAAAAACGGAAACAGATTTATTTGATAGAAGTAAAATAATAGAGACCTATGGAATAGAACCAAAACAATTAATAGAGGTAAAAGGCTTGCAAGGAGATAGTTCGGATAATATACCAGGTGTACCTGGAATTGGAGAAAAAACAGCATTATCTTTGATTCAAAAATATGGAACTATTGACAATTTATATGACAAAGTAGAAAAAAATGAAGATGATTTAAAAGGAAAACAAAGAGAAAAAATTAAAGACAATAAAGAATTAGCAGAATTATCTAAAACATTAGGTACTATCAATCTTGAAGTACCTATAGAAGATACATTGGAACAATTTAAAGTAGAAGAATGGGATAAGGAAAAAGTATTAAAATTATTTAAAGAATTAAATTTTAATCGATATATTGAACGTTTTCATTTAACAGGTGAAAACGAGGATAACCAAGAAGAAACCTATAAAATAGATTTTAAAACGATTGAAAAATCTCTAGAAGAAGTAATCAATATTATCATAGAACAAAAAAATATGATATTTTATTTGCAAACAGAAAAGGATGATAATGCAGAAAATATCATAAAAGAAAAAATAACAGGAATGAGTGTATATAATCCAGAAATCCAAGAAGCTTATTATATTAAACTAAACCAAGAAGAAATCGTAAAACTAAAAAATATATTTGAAGATGCAAACATAAAAAAGACAAGTATTAATTTAACAAAAGTATACATTTTACTAAAACAAGCAGATATTACTTTGGATGGAATTGAAAATGATATATCTATCGGAGCCTATATTTTAAATCCAACAAATAATAAATTAGACCTTAAAAATTTAGCAATGCAATATTTAGAATTAGATATAGAGGAATATGTAGGAGAAGAAGATAATCAAAAGCAAATGACTTTATTTGAAGAAAACGATGTACAAAATGATAAAAAAGATTCAGAAAAATATACGTTGTACGCATATGTGATTGAAAAAATAAACACAATGATTTTACAAAAATTAAAAGAAACCAATAGTTTTGACTTATATACCAATATTGATATGCCAACAGTAGAAGTATTATCTAGTATGCAATGGAATGGAATGTATGTAGATGAACAAGAATTAAGTGCATTTGGAGAAGAATTAACTTCACAAATTGAAGTTTTAACAAAGGTAATTCATGAAATGGCAGGTGAAGAATTTAATATTAATTCGACAAAACAATTAGGAGAAATCCTTTTTGAAAAAATGAAATTACCAGTTATTAAGAAGACAAAAAATGGATATTCTACAGATGTAGATGTTTTAGAGAAACTAAAAAGAGAAGATCCGATTATTGGAAAGATATTAGAATATAGACAATTGATGAAATTAAATTCTACGTATGTAGAAGGATTAAAACCTTTTATTAATCCTAAAACAAAAAGGATTCATTCATTTTTCCATCAAACGATTACAGCCACAGGAAGAATCAGTTCAACAGAGCCAAATTTGCAAAATATTCCTACCAGATTTGAATTAGGAAAAAGAGTGAGAAAAGTATTTAAACCAGAAGAGGGAAAAGTATATATTGATGCGGACTATTCTCAAATAGAGCTAAGAGTATTGGCCCATATTTCAGAGGACAAGCACATGATTGAAGCTTTTAAGAATAATGAAGATATTCATAAACA
Organism: uncultured Clostridia bacterium; assembly: GCA_944388805.1. Classification (GTDB taxonomy): domain Bacteria; phylum Bacillota; class Clostridia; order TANB77; family CAG-508; genus CAG-269. The sequence continues at coordinate 66,237 of CALXKE010000001.1, forward strand.
AGCAGCTTCAAAAGTTTTTAAAACACCAATTGATGAGGTAACAAAAGAACAAAGAAGTAACGCAAAAGCTGTCAATTTTGGAATAGTTTATGGAATTAGTGATTTTGGATTAGCAGAACAGCTAGGTATTTCTAAAAAAACGGCTAAACAATATATAGATGAATATTTAACAGAGTATGCAGGAATAAAAGAATTTATGGAGAATATTATTGAAAAGACAAAGGAAAAAGGATATGTTGAAACCTTATTTCATAGAAGAAGATATGTTCCAGAATTGAAATCAAAAAACTATATGGTAAGACAATTTGGAAATAGAGTAGCTATGAATACACCAATTCAAGGAACAGCAGCTGACATTATGAAAATAGCGATGATTAATGTAAATAGAGAATTGAAAAACAGAGGCTTGAAATCTAAGATTATTTTACAAGTACATGATGAAATGATGATAGAAGCACCAGAAAGTGAAAAAGAGGAAGTAAAAGAGATTATGAAAAAAGAAATGGAGTCTGCAATACAATTAAAAATTCCACTTGTTGCAGAAATATCAGAAGCAAAAAATTGGTATGATTGTAAATAAAAGGGGAAACTTACATGTTAAAGGAGAGGAAACTTTATTGAAAAACAAATATAAAATGATAATAGGTACGGTTATTGTGGTACTCATAATAGCCATACTATTTGTTCTGTTTAAAGATAAATTATTAAAAATATTGTACCCTAAAACATATAGTGACATTATATCAGTCTATGCGGAAGAATATGATGTAGATGAAAATTTAATATATGCAGTCATAAAAGCAGAAAGTAATTTTGATAGTAGAGCAGTTTCTAATAAAGAAGCAATTGGATTAATGCAAATTGTAGAAGAAACAGCGGTCGATGTTGCAAAGAAAAATAATATAGATATTGATACAGAAAATATAGAAGAAGAAATATTAGATATTGATAACAATATTAATATTGGAACAAAATATTTATCAACATTATTAACACAATATGGAAATATAGAAGTAGCATTAGCAGCATATAATGCAGGCATCGGAACAGTGAACAATTGGATAGAAAAACAAATCATAAAAGCAGATGGATCAGATATAGAAAATATACCATATAAAGAAACGAATAATTATGTAAGAAAAATATTAAGAGACTATCATATATATAATGAGTTATATGGATAATGGAAAAATCAACAAAAGGAGGAAGAAAAGTGAGAATTATATTAGCATCTCAATCTCCAAGAAGAAAAGAATTATTAGCATTAATTGTTCCTAAATTTGAAATTATTGTAAGTAATCAAGAAGAAACTTTAAATGCTGAATTATCAGTAGAAGACCAAGTAACTGAAATTGCATATGCCAAGGCAAAGAATGTTTATGATAGAACTGAAGGTGATAGAATCGTCATTGGTTCTGATACGATTGTTACAAAAAACGGGAAAATATATGGAAAACCAAAAGATAGAAATCATGCAAAAGAAATGATAAAAGAATTAATTACAGGAGATAAAGTTCATGAAATTATTACTGGATTAAGTATTTTAATAGAAGAAAATGGTCATTTAAAAGAATATAAAACATATGATACTGTAAAAGTATATCTAAAAGATATATCAGATGAAGAAATAGAAAGATGGTTAGATACAGGTAATGCGATGGACAAGGCAGCAGCTTATGGAATTCAAAATGAATTTTGTGTACATGTAGAAAAAATAGAAGGAAATTATACATCTGCTCTTGGATTACCAACACATATGGTATATGATATTTTAAAAATGTTGCATTAAGATTGTTTTTGTTTGAGAGATTTGAGACATTGTCGCATTAGGATCGTTTTTGTTTGTGATAGTATCTTGAACAGAACAATGATAAGTAAATAAGAAATCTTTTTACAAAAAATGGTTGAAAAAATGACAATATTGTAATATAATTGTAACAAAATTGTAACAAGAGAAATATAAGGTTAGGATAAAAGATTATTTTTCTTATGGAATAAAAATAAAAGAAGGGAAGATATGCAAATGTTTAAATTTGGTTTTGGACAAGATGTAGGAATTGATTTAGGAACTGCAACTGTAATTGTATATGTAAAAGGGAAGGGAATTGTATTAAGAGAACCTTCTGTTGTTGCTGTGGATAATATTACAGGAGAAGTTTTAGCAGTAGGACAAGAAGCTAGAAGAATGCTTGGAAGAACACCAGGAAATATTGTTGCAACAAGACCATTAAGAGATGGTGTTATATCAGATTACACAGTTACAGAAAAAATGTTAAAACATTTTATTAATAAAGTTTGTGGTAAATTTATATTTGCGCCAAGAATTATGATTTGTATCCCTTCACAAGTAACTGAAGTTGAGAAAAAAGCAGTTATAGATGCAGCAACACAAGCAGGTGCTAGAAAAGTATATTTAATAGAAGAACCAATTGCAGCAGCCATTGGAGCAGGAATTGATATATCAAAACCATGTGGAAATATGGTAGTCGATATTGGTGGAGGAACAACAGATATTGCTGTCATATCATTAGGTGGTTCAGTTGTAAATACATCTCTAAAAGTTGCTGGAGATAAATTTGATGAATATATTGTAAAATATATTAAGAAAAAACATAATATCATGATAGGTGAAAGAACAGCTGAAGATTTAAAAGTTAATATTGGTTGTGTATATCCTAAAATTCAAGATACAGAAATGGATATAAGAGGAAGAGATTTAGTAACAGGACTTCCAAAAACGTTAACAGTTCATTCAAGTGAAATGTTAGAAGCGTTAATTGAACCAGCCATGATGATTGTAGATGCTGTTCATTCTGTGTTAGAAAGAACACCACCAGAATTGTCAGCAGATATTAGTGATAAAGGAATTTACATGACAGGTGGAGGTTGTTTGGTTGATGGATTAGATAAGTTATTACAAGAAAAAACTGGAATTAATGTTATGATTGCACAAGATACGGTATCATGTGTTGCATTGGGAACGGGAAAAGCTTTAGATAATTTAGATGTGTTAGAAGGAAAATCAAGGAATTAAACTAGGAATTTTATTTCTAACAGATACCATAAAGTATTAAGATTTTTCAACCAGATTTATGCCTTGAGAAAGGAATACAATAAAAAATGAAAACAGTAGCATTTATTACATTGGGTTGTAAAGTAAATCAATATGAAACAAATGCCATGACACAGCAATTTATAGAAAAGGGGTATGAAATTGTAGATCATACTCAAAAAGCAGATATCTATATTGTCAATACTTGTACAGTAACCAATATGTCAGACAGAAAATCTAGACAAATGTTAAGAAGAGTAAAAGAATTAAATAAAGAAGCAATTGTTGTTGCTTGTGGTTGTTATGCGCAAGTAGCAAAAGAAGAATTAGAAAAGATAGAAGAAATTAATTTAGTATTAGGAAATAATGAGAAAAAAGATATCGTAGAATATGTTGAAACATATATACATCATCAAACTTTAAATGAAAATAAAGAAGATACATTACATATAAAAAATAAAAGTAAAAAAATAGAGGAAGATGTAAACGTATCACAAAACAAAGAAATAACGGCAAATGCAGAAAAAAATAAAATAACAACAAACAGAGTAGAAACACAGATAGAAGATGTCATGAACCAAAAGGAGTTTGTGGAATTTGGAGACATTACCTTTACAGAAAAGACAAGAGCTGTTATCAAAATTCAAGATGGTTGTGACCGTTTCTGTTCTTATTGTATCATTCCATATGCACGAGGAAGAGTAAGAAGCAGAAAACCTGAGCATATTTTATCTGAAATTCGTAAAATCGCAAAAGAAGGCATAAAAGAAGTGGTAATCACTGGAATTCATATTGCCTCATACGGAAAAGACTTTAAGCAGGAATATCGATTAATCGATTTATTAGAAGAAATGAACGAAATAGAGGGAATTGAAAGAATCAGACTAGGATCTATAGAACCTTTATTAATAACAGAAGAATTTGTCAGCAGATTAGAAAAATTGTCTAAAGTATGTCATCAATTTCATTTATCATTACAAAGTGGTTGTGATGAAACATTAAAAAGAATGAATAGAAGATATACCACAGACCAATTTAAAGAGATAACAAAGTTGTTAAGAAAAACATTTGAAGATGTCATATTAACAACAGATATTATTGTAGGATTTCCAGGAGAAAGTGAAGAAGAATTTGAAAAAACTTATGAATTTTTAAAAGAAGTTAAATTCTATAAAATGCATGTATTCAAATATTCACCAAGAAAAGGAACCAAAGCCGCAGTGATGCCAAATCAAATAGATGGAAATAAAAAAGAAGAAAGAAGTAGAAAATTAATAGAGCTATCCAATAAGAATGAAAAAGCATATAATCAACAATATATAGGAAAAGAAGTGGAAGTCCTTTTTGAGGAAGAAAAAAATGGTGTATGGCAAGGACATACAAAAAATTACATATTAGCACATTATAAAACAGAGGAAAATATGGAAAACAAAATGATAAAATTACAATGTGTAGGAGCAGAAATAGAATATGTCCTTTTGAAAACGTTGTCTCATTGAGATCGTTTGTCAATGCGACATTGCCCCATTGAGATTGCTTTTGTTTGCGAAATTTTCAAAACATAAAATGTAACAAAAATGTAACTATTTTGTAATGGATATTTAACAAAAAAAGAAACAAAAAGTATTGATAAAAAACAAAAGATATAGTACAACTAATATAATAGATATATAGTTACAAAGGAGAAATTTAAATGGCAGATATAAGAGAGGAATTTAATTTATATAATGAAACAGAATTTCATAATGAAAGTAATCAAGATATGAAAAAGGGAGAATTTATAGAAGAAAAAAACTTGCCTGTACTTGCTAAGCAAGGACTTTGGGAAAGATTCAAGGCTTTTTGGTTCCAAGAAATTGAATTAAGTCAAATAATCAAAATACAATTCAATGTATATAAACCAAAAGAAGAAAACGAAATAAGCAAATCTTCATATATAGGTAGTGCTTTGAAAAAAATACATGATGTTTTATTTATGGAAATTACATTTGGTAAAAAAAATGCAGAAGTATAAAATTGTTTTTAAAAGTATAGCAAAATAAAGAAAAATATGCTATACTTTTTTTGTTTTAAGGCAAAAGGAGAGAAAAGAAAAATGGCGAAAAGTAAAACAATTTTTGTATGTAGTGAATGTGGTAATGAGTCTAGCAAATGGCTTGGAAAATGTCCTGCTTGCAATAGTTGGAATACATTTTATGAACAAAAAGTAGTGGAGACAAAAGCTGGGGGACACAAAGATTTAGCAAAGAGTGAAAATAAACCTCAAAAACTAAATTCGTATGAGGCAAAAGAAACATTGAGAACTTCAACAGGTTTTGGAGAGTTAGATAGGGTTTTAGGTGGAGGACTGGTAAAAGGTTCTCTTGTGTTACTAGGTGGAGAGCCTGGAATTGGAAAGTCTACGTTAATTCTGCAAATATGTGATAAAGTAAAAGGTGAAGGAAAAGTTTTATATGTCTCAGGAGAGGAATCAGCAGAACAAATAAAAATGAGAGCAGATAGATTAGGTATCAATAATGATGATATTTTATTTTTAGGCGAAACAGATATAGATGTTGTCAATCAAGCAATTATAGAAATTAATCCAAAACTTGTCATTATTGATTCGATTCAAACTATGTATTCAGAAGAGATTTCAGCTGCTGCTGGAAGTGTTAGTCAAGTACGAGAGATTACTTCACAAGTGATGAGAGTTTGTAAATCTAGAGCGATTACAACCATTATTATAGGGCATGTTACAAAAGAGGGAAATATTGCAGGCCCAAGAGTTTTGGAACATATGGTAGATACTGTATTATATCTAGAAGGAGAAAGATATTTTTCATATAGAGTATTAAGAGGGGTCAAAAATAGATTTGGTTCAACAAATGAAATTGGTATGTTTGAAATGAATGAAGAAGGAATGTGTGAAATTACCAATCCATCAGATATCCTAATTTCTGAAAGAGAAGATAATCCAGCAGGTTCTTGTATTGTATCTAGTATAGAGGGGACAAGAGCAATCTTAATAGAATTACAAGCATTAACCACACAAAGTATTTTTGGATTTCCTAAAAGAACAGCCAATGGAACAGATTATAACAGATTAGCATTATTAATAGCTGTTTTAGAAAAAAGAGCAGGCATTATGTTAGGAAGTCAAGATGTGTATTTAAATTTGGTAGGAGGCATTAGAGTAAATGAACCATCTATTGATTTAGGAATGATGATGGCAGTGGTTTCCAGTTTTAAAAATGTACCAATTCCTAAAGATATGGTGATTATTGGAGAAGTTGGTTTAACAGGAGAAGTGAGAAGAATTAATGTAATTGATAAAAGGTTGAAAGAAGCAGAAAAATTAGGATTTAAGAGTTGTATTATTCCAGAATCTAACAAAAAAGACTTGAAAGAAAAATATAAATTAGATATAATAGGTGTTAGCAATATTAATGAAGCAATGAAAAAGATTGGATTAAAGTAGTTTGATGAATAGTTCAAATTTAAATTTATTTTTATTATAAAGTGTAAAAAACAATGAAAAATGTATTTAGATTTGAACATTAACAAGACAGTTATCAAATATAGACACATTATAAAAGAGAGGAGTTTAATTTTGAAAAAGGTAAAAGAAGATAATATTACATCTGTTTTGAAATTAATAGCTCCAGGGACACCAATAAGAGACGGCCTAGAAAATATATTAAGAGCAAAGACAGGGGCATTACTATTAATTACAGACAATAATGAAGTGATAAAAGAAATTGTGGATGGTGGATTTGTCATTAATGAAGATTATACATCATCAAAATTATATGAATTGGCGAAAATGGATGGAGCAATTGTATTAAGTGGAGATATGAAAAAAATTCTATATGCCAATGCACAATTGATTCCAGAACATGAAATACAAACAACAGAAACAGGGACAAGGCATAGAACGGCTGAAAGAACAGCAAAACAAACAGGAGAATTAGTCATTAGTATTTCACAAAGAAGAAATATCATTACTGTTTTTAAAGGAAATGATCGATATGTCTTAGAAGATACAGATGTTGTATTAAATAAAGCAAATCAAGCAATACAAACTTTGGAAAAATATAAAAAAGTATTTGATAATAAGCTAAACATATTGAATGAATATGAATTTAATGATATAGTAACATTGCAAAATGTTGTACTTGCTATTCAAAGAGCAGAAATGGTTATGCGAATTGTAGAAGAAATACAAAGACAAATCTATGAGCTTGGAGATGATGGAAGACTAGTCAAAATGCAATTAGATGAATTAATCGGTGGACTTGAAAAAGAAGAAAGCCTAATTATAAAAGATTATGTTGTCAAAAAGAAAAAATCTCCTGAAAAGATTTTGGAAGAGTTAAAAGATTTAGAATATGAAGAACTCTTAAAAGAATCTTCCATTGCAAAATTGCTAGGATATGAATATTTTGATAATTATGACGAAGTAGCTGTTTATCCAAAAGGATATCGAATTTTAAGTAAAGTGCCAAGAATGCCAAATAATATTGTAGAAAATTTAGTAGATTCTTTTAAATCCTTTCAACATATATTGGCAGCAGATATTGAAAGCTTAGATGAAGTTGATGGCATAGGAGAAGTAAGAGCGAGAACAATAAAACAATCATTAAAAAGAATGCAAGAACAATTTGTTTTTGATAATATGTTATAGGGGACGTGCCAAATCGTTTCAAAATGGAACAAAAGGGACAGACCTGACAAATTTAAATGTATCATGAGGATTTTAACAGATTCAGAAAAATAAAAGAAAGGAAAAGTGAAGTAAATGGGAAAATTTAAAAATATTATATGGATTATTGCTTTAATTATCTTAATTGTTTTAATAGGAGTTATAGGTTATGGATATTATAGAAATGCAACAATGGAGGTTACGAGACCTGTTGCAACGATGGAGGTAGAAAATTTTGGAACTATCAAATTTGAATTATATCCAGAATATGCTCCAGAAACAGTAGCGAATTTTATAGCATTAGCAAATAGAGGATTTTATGATGGATTAACATTCCATAGGATTGTAAAAGACTTTATGATTCAAGGTGGAGATAAAAATGGAGATGGAACAGGATTAGCAACAACGAAAGATTTAAGAGATGATGGAGATGACACAGAATATACAATAAAAGGTGAATTTATAGCAAATGGTGTGGATAACAAGTTACAATTTGAAGAAGGTGTTGTCGCAATGGCAAGATCTGATTATACCAGTTATTCTTCTACATTAACAGAGGAATCATATAATTCAGGAAGTTCTCAATTCTTTATCATGACTGCAGAAAATACAGGACTAAATGGACAATATACTTCTTTTGGTAAAGTAATAGAGGGTATGGATATTGTACATGAAATAGAAGGTGTAGAAGTAAAAGCAGCAGATGATTCAGATACAACAGGAAATACGGAAGTAAGTACACCAGTAAATCCTCCAGTTATTACATCTATTAGAGTAGAAACAAATGGAATTGATTATGGGTTACCAGAAACATTAACACCATTTGATTATACATCATGGTTATATCAACAATATGGAATAGATCCAAGTAGTATGACAACTGTTCAATAAAACAAAAAATATTATGATTTAGTCGATATAGATTAAATACATTTCATATCTTAATAGTTTATATAATGTATTTGGAAATATATTTTGATTGAATATTAATAAAAAAATTGGAAAAAATAAAATAAAATTTGTAAAATGGTTGACAAGATGGGGTGAAATAGGGTAAAATAAGTAATGTGCTAATCAAAAGGTGCACGTAAACTATGGTGGATGTAGCGTAGTTGGTTAACGCGCCAGTTTGTGGCACTGGAGACCGTGGGTTCGAGTCCCATCTTCCACCCCATTATATATTGGGCTGTAGCCAAGCGGTAAGGCACCAGACTTTGACTCTGGCATGCGCTAGTTCGAATCTAGCCAGCCCAGCCAATTCTAAGAATATCAACGATTATAGTAGTTGGTATTCTTTTTTATTAGGCTGTATCACCTTTAGTGAATTTTAAAAATCAATATAGTTTCACAGTATAAAATTTTATTTGCTAAAGATAGAAAAGAATTCATAGCCGAAATAAGGTAGAGGTTACAGTCTACCTTAATTTTTCCAAAACATAGAAATGTATGAATTTTAAACTTTGCCTAAAAATAGGCACTTATCATTTGTGGACAAATCAAAGAAACAATGTTATAATCAAAATAATTTTTGGAAAAGGGATATACAAAAAATTTAAATAAAAAAAGGAGGAAAAAACATGATAAAACATATTGTTATTTGGAAATTTAAAGAAAATCAAGAAGAAAAAATGAAAGAATTTTTAGAAGGATTAAATCGTTTAAAAGATATTATTCCACAAATTAAATATATGGAAACAGGTGTGAATATCAATCCGAAAAATGAGTATGATGCCATATTAATTTCTGAATTTGAAACTATGGAAGATTTAGAAACATATAAGAATCATCCAGAACATGTTAAAGTATCAAATTTGTGTAAATCAATAAGACTTGATAGACAAGCAATTGACTATGAAATTTAGCATGTAACATAAAAGTAAAGATAACATATGATTGCATAATTATAAAAGACAAACGCATAGGAGAGCAAAATATGAACTTAGAAAGTATAAAAAATGCAAAAACGAAATATATAGGAAAAGAAATAGAATATTTTAAAGAAATCTCTTCTACACATACATATGCCAAAGAAATTGCCATGCAAGAAAAACAAAACGGGAAAATCATCATAGCAGAAACGCAAACAAATGGAATTGGAACCAAAGGAAGGACATGGTATACAGGAGAGAGCAAAAATATAGCTTTGACCATTATATTAAAACCAGAATGGGCAATTAGTAGATTAGAAGGTTTGACTGTAAAAATTGCAAAATGTATGCAAAAAGCCATACAAGAGTTATATGGGATTGGGCTGGAAATAAAAGAGCCTAATGATTTAATGCTAAATGGGAAAAAGATTTGTGGAATTTTAACTGAAATCAATACCATATCAGAAAAGATGAATTATTTGCTAATTAGTTTTGGATTCAATGTTAATGAAAATCATTTTTCAAAGGAAACAGAAAATATTGCAACATCGCTTAAAAAAGAGTTTGGAAAAGAATTTAGCAGAGAAGATATTATCAAAAAATTTATAGAGATTTTAGAAAAGGAAATAGAATTATAGTTCTATTTCTTTTTTTAGTAAATATACATTAAAGGAAAAGTTATAACAAGTATTGTGGAATCAAAAGATATTAGCAAATATTCTACAAATTAAAAGGAAAGGAGAGTATGATATCTATCATAAAAGAGAAGTATGGAAAATTCAGATAATTCAAATAATAAAAATTTTATCAATATATTAAAGGGATTGGGAATTGCTTTTATCATCACTTTTATTTTTTTATTGATTTTATCAATCGTATTAACTTATACAAATGTTTCTGAAAATATGATTAATCCAACCATCATTATTATTACCGCACTTAGTATATTAATAGGAAGTAGTATTAGCAATATAAAAATCAAAAAGAATGGATTAATAAATGGAGGCATTATAGGTGGTGTATATATTATCTTACTATATCTGTTTTCTAGTATATTTAGTATGCAATTTTCTTTAAACTTGCAATCTGTTATTATGATTATCACAGGAATTGTTTTTGGAATTTTAGGAGGGATTATAGGTGTTAATGTATCCTCTAAGTAACAGTAGACAACAAAGTTAGATTACATATGATGGAATTATGATGTATAGGAAAAAATAGGAAAAAAAGCATAGAATAAAAGCCATAGATATAAATAATCTATGGCAATTTATTTTTTATAGAAACATGTTTTTTTTCTATTCAAGAACATGGATTTACTCTAAGGATTGAACATATATGAGTGTTTATCCAATATAATCTGTATAAATGACACGATTCCAGTAATTCATTAAATTCTGTTTTTCTGATTTTGGAACTATATTGATTCTAATAGCAGAAAAAGGCTTATCATGAGAATAGGTTGTTTCTTCACCATCAGAAGAGGCTCTTAACCAACCAACAGACGGAACATAAATTTGATAAACAATAGAATATTCTTCACAATTTTTTAATTGAAAAGCAATTCCAGAAAGACCATATAAATTTTGTTTTGCAATTTCTTGAGGAATAGGCTTTTTCTGGTTCATACAACTATTGCCAGCTTGATTATGTCCATAGCCACCTAACTGCAGAGCAATCTTATTAAGAAAACGTATAGCATTTTGTCCAGTAATATCATACCAAGTTGTGGGACTAGGGTTGTATCCATAACTATAGAGAATTTCAGAAGAGTTGCAGAGATCAGTTGTATTTTCACCCCAGTAGGTATAATCAAAAACTCTTGCTTGTAATATAGATTTATCGATGTCACCATCTAGATAAGTAATGATTCTTTCAGATTTTTTAGAAGAGGCATCAATAATAGTTTGTTTACCAGAAATTTGTCCACTATGATTAAACTCATTAATAGGATAACCACTATTATGAGTGGCATAATACAGCATAATGTTTTTTGCATGTTGTATATTAACAAAAACTTCTGATGTATTTCCTGCATAATCTGTTATAGTGATTGGATAAGAAATAGGGGAAGGAAATATTTTAGATAAAGAAGAATGGGAATCATAGAAATCCCAACCATTTATTGGTCTTAAATTTTCATTAGATTGAATCATATATTGTGATTTATCATTTTCAATAGATAATTCTTTACAGGTAGAAGTAGGAGAAATGTTATCAATATAAATACCGGTTTCAAATTTTTGGGAATCATTTTTTAAACCAAAAGCATCTTCAATGATGCCTTCTGGAAAAACAATACTTAAATTCCCATTGCCTGTTAAATTAGATAATATCAAATCATAAAGCATTTCACCGTTGTTATTAGAAAGTAAAGATAATTTTATAGATGGTTTCATAGTTGTATCATTAACTAAAATTTGTATGTTATCATGAGTAAAGTGATTGATAGTAACATTTTTTTCTGTAACTTTAATCCTTAGAGTTACAAGATGTGTAGAATTTGCATATTTTTCATATCCTGTATTTGTATTGGAAATACTTAAAACTTCTATTACCGGTTTTTTATCAATTTGAATTTTTGTGGCAATGAAGGATTCATTAAAAACATATTTTGAAAAACTAAATTGACAATAAAATGGAATGAGAAATAGGAAGATGAAAAATAAAAAGATAATAATAAATTTTTTGCTCAAAAAATCCCTCCTTATTTTATTGAATATTTGTGAAATACGTGAAAATATTTCATTTTTATTTTTGGATGATTATTGGGATTTTGAAATTAACGAAATAAAATATTTGAATATGAATGTATACATTATATAAAGAAATATGGAAAATGTCAATAAATACAAGATTTTAGTTTCAGAATTTGTAACTATTCAGTGGTATAAAATTTCTAATTACGAGTTCTTGTATATTTATTTTTCATAAATTCCTCGGTTCAATACGTGCTCTAGCCTTTCTAACTACAAAAGAAACGAGCCTCTCGCTATTCCCGCTTCCTCATTTCTTTTATAGTAAGAAAGGCTACAATCACTCCAATCACATTCATCATTTATGAAAAATAAATATACAAGAACTCGTTTAATATCAAATATCTTTACTTATGAAACTAAAAATTCAAAAGGATTATTATAAGGAATAGTGCTTTCTGTCGAATTTTGCGATGAAAATCCTAAAAAATAGTAAAAAAATGATTGACAATGGCAAAATATGGAATTATAATTTAATTACATTTTTTTCTATAATTTTTAATATTAATTTTTAATTTCAAAATTATCTAATCATTATCCAAAACAAAAAAATAAATAACAAAGGAGGTATGCCTATTTGAGTAAAAAGAAAACGGCTTTGCTAGTAATATGTTTGCTACTAGCGATTATATTATCTTTTATGATTGGTAAAACTTTTTCTAAATACATATCAGAGGTAAAAGGAACAGGAACAGCAGAAATAGCAAATTGGGTGTTTAAAGTAAATGGAAAAGAAGATGTTATTCAAAATGTAAATTTATTATCTACATATGATAATGAGACTTTAATTAATAATAAGGTAGCTCCAGGGACAAGTGGAAGTTTTAATATTATCGTAGATGCAACAGGTTCTGATGTGGGAATAGACTATGCAATTCAATTCCTAAATGAAAGTGAAAAACCACAAAACCTAATATTTACCTATGATGATAAACAATATACAACTATACAAGATTTAGAAGAGGATTTATCAGGAACCATAAATGCAAATGATGAAAATAAATCAAGAACCATTACAATTAATTGGGAATGGCAATATGAAACTGGTGAAGATGAAAACGAAATTAATCAAAATGATATAATTGACACAAACAATGCAAAACAACTAGAAAATTATACATTTGATATATATGTTACAGGAACACAAGTTATGCCACAATAATTGATGAAATATGCGAAAATAAAAATATGATGAATATGATAACCCCTAGAAAATATATAAATTAAAATTTTAAACAATCAATTTTAGAAATCAAAAATTAAAAATTAGAATCCACATTCAATCCTCTAAATATAAATTATAGAGAAATATGTACAAACAAAAGAGCAAGAATAAAAAGTAAATGATAAAATATTTAGCAGAATACATAATCTTTGTGATTCATTAAGAGGACAAGTTCCTCTTAATGAATATATAAATATGGAGAGGAGAAAAGATTTGAATTTAAACTTTATAAAAAAGCCAAAAAAACTAACATTAAAAACTCTAAAAAAAGAGCAAAAAAAGTATAAAGATAAGAAACAAGAAATTCTTATCATTTGTATGATATTGATAATTGGAATTACATTTTTCTCAGGCGTGAGTGTCGGAAAAGCCGTATATAATAGTCATATAAAAAATGATACACAAATTGCAAAACCAGTTTTAGAGGTGGAAAAAGGTTCAGAAATGATTATTACAGAAGATAATCAAAAAGGTGAATATACATTTATAGTAAAAAATTATAATGAAGTAGCAGAAATATCACAAGTAGATTTAACATATTATATTGAAATCTTAGAAAAAGATTTAAATGAGTCTATACAATATCAATTATATAAAGATAATGAGCTAATAGAATTGAAAGAAAATAAAACAGAAACAATGACATTTCATAAAGATGTAAAGGAAGAACAACACTATACACTAAAAGTAACTTATGATGATAGTAAAAATACAATAGAAGATATCATGCAAGAGATACAAATAAAAGTACATTCAGAACAGTTAAAGATATAGGTGTAAAAATGCAAAAAAGAAAAAAACGATATATTATCATAATGATCATTTTAGTGTGTATTATATTTTTTATGATAAATTTTATAAGATATGATTTTTTACAAGAAGATTTATTATTTTTTCAATTTTTAAGTTCTAGAAATCAATCCAAAGATATTTCTAATGTAAGAAAGCAAGTCGTAGAAAACGATGAAACAAATATAAATGTAAAAAACATTTTTTTTGATGTACAGTATCAGAAAACAACAATAAAAGCATTAAATCTAACAGAAACACTAGATAATAAAACATTAGTATATGAAAAAATAGCACCAGGGACAAGTGGTGAATTTGAAATTTTATTAAATGCTAACCAGAATATGAATTATAAAATTGCATTTGAAAGTGAAAATGAAAAACCAACTAATTTACAATTTTATACGACAAATAAGGAAAAGAGATATGCCACTTTAGAAAATTTAGGAGAAATATTAACAGGTAAAATTCTAAGAAATGAAGAAAAAATAATACCTGTTTATTGGGAATGGAAATATGAAACAAGTCAAGGGCAGAATAAGCAAGATACATTAGAAGCAAAGAAAATTAGAGAATATCATTTTTTGATATATGTACAAGGGTATTAGTTTTTGTTCAGTGTCCAGTTCCTCGAAGGTATATATATTATATTTTTCGCTATCCCAACACTTTACATATTCTAGCAAAATCAGCTCCCACGGGACTGTCGCTGATTTAATAAGAGTATGTAGCGTGTCGGTCCCCACGAAACTCGCTTAAAATATAATATATATACCTTCGAGGAATTGGACACTGAACAGAAATGGATATTTGATAAGTATTCTAATAAAATCTATCAAAATACTTGTAAAAGAGAAAGAAAAATTATATAATATACATGTATATTGGGGTATCGCCAAGCGGTAAGGCATCGGACTCTGACTCCGACATTCCTGTGTTCGAATCACAGTACCCCAGCCATTTTGCAACTAGTTTATTTGACTAGTTGCTTTGTTTTGTTAAACAACAATTATGTATAAAAGCATGTTCGATTTGGTATGGTGAAGTAACAAAGTGTGAGAAACTATTTTGATTTTTCAGAATAGTTTTCTTTACTTTTTGGTAAAATTAGGATATAATGTAACAAGTTAACAAGATAAAAAGGAGAGATAGATATGCAAGAAAACAAAAATAAAGCAAATGAAAATCAAACAGAAGAATTAGATGTAAACCATCTAATGCAAATCAGAAGAGACAAGTTAGAAGAATTACAAGCACAAGGAAAAAATCCATTTGAAATCACAAAATTTAATAGAACCAATACAGCAGGAGAAATCAAAGCAAATTATGATAAGTTTGAGCAAAAAGATGTAACGGTTGCAGGAAGAATTATAGCAAAAAGAATTATGGGAAAAGCATCATTTTGTACCATTCAAGATAGTGATGAAAAAATCCAAAGCTATGTTAGTATCAATGATTTAGGAGAAGAAAGCTATAAAGCATTTAAAACATTTGATATTGGAGATATTATTGGAATAACAGGTTTTGTATTCAAAACAAGAACAGAAGAAATCTCTGTACATGCAAAAGAAGTGACATTACTTACAAAATCTTTAAGACCATTACCAGAAAAATTCCATGGATTAAAAGATATGGATTTAAGATATCGTCAAAGATATGTTGACTTAATTATGAATCCAGAAGTAAAAGAAACATTTATCTTAAGAAGTAAAATTATAAAAGAAATTAGAAAATTTATGGATGAACATGGCTATATGGAAGTAGAAACACCAATGCTTACAACAGTAGCAACAGGAGACGCTGCAAGACCATTTATCACACATCATAATACATTAGATTTACAAATGTATTTAAGAATTGCACCAGAATTAAATTTAAAAAGATTAATTGTTGGCGGATTTGATAAAGTATTTGAAATTGGTAAAAACTTTAGAAATGAAGGAATGGATATTAAACACAATCCAGAATTTACAAATATGGAATTTTACTCTGCTTATGAAGACTATCATGATATGATGAATATAGCAGAACAATTAATTTCAACTGTTGCCCAAAATGTATTAGGAACAACAAACATCACATATCAGGGACAAGAAATTAATTTAGCTCCAGGTTGGAAGAAAATTACCATGATTGATGCCATAAAAGAAGTAACAGGTATTGATTTTAATACAATCAATACAGATGAAGAAGCGCAAGCTTTAGCTAAAGAAAAAGGTGTAGAATATGAAGAAATCAAAAATACAAGAGGACATATTATAAACGAATTTTTCGAAACATTTGTTGAAGAAACTTTAATACAACCAACATTTATCATGGATTATCCAGTAGAGGTATCACCACTTACCAAAAGAAAGAAAGAAGATCCAAGATTAGTTGAAAGATTTGAATTATTTATTGGTGGAAGAGAATATGGAAATGCTTATTCAGAATTAAATGATCCAATTGACCAATATGAGAGATTTTTAAAACAAGTAGAAGCCAAAGAAAAAGGTGATGAAGAAGCTGGTGGAATGGATGAAGATTTCGTAAATGCACTAGAAATCGGATTACCACCAACAGGTGGAATGGGAATTGGATTAGATAGATTAATTATGCTATTAACAGATTCTGCTTCTATAAGAGATGTATTGTTTTTCCCAACAATGAAGCCATTAAACTAATTTGATAAAAAAAGGGGAAGATAGGAGTATTTATGTTTAATTTTTCATTTGATAGAAGAATCATTTATATTATATTAGGAATCATGGTATTATCTATGGTTGTACAATATTTAGCAAATCCAGGAATGTTATTTTCACTATTAATTAGTGTACCAGGTGTGTTAATTGCCATTACATTTCATGAATTTGCCCATGCCTTTGTAGCAGACAGATTAGGAGATGATACAGCAAGAAGAGAAGGAAGGTTAAGTCTAAATCCATTAGACCATTTAGACCCAATTGGAACAGTATTATTACTATTTGCAGGATTTGGTTGGGGAAAACCAGTTCATGTAAATCCAAGAAATTATACAAGGAAAATGTCTATGGAAAAAGGAGAAGCACTGGTTTCTATTGCAGGACCAGTTATGAACTTTGTACTTGCCATTATTTTTGCTATTGTATATTATGGAATTTATAAATTTGCAAATACCTCATTTTTGTTATCTACAATGGGCGGAATTATTATGACCATGATTGGTTCAACAGTATCCATTAATGTGGGATTAGGATTATTTAACTTAATTCCATTACCACCATTAGATGGTTCAAAAGTGATTATGCCATTTTTACCATTCAATGCAAAACAATGGTTTATTAATAATGAACAAATCTTTTATATAGTATTTGTTGTATTATGGATAACAGGATTAACATCTTATATCATTTCTCCAGGAATTCAAGCAGTAAGTAGTTGGATATCTAACCTAGCAATGGCTATTTGGGGATTATAAGTTTATGTATAGGAAATATAAAAGAGGAAGAGAGCTAGAAATTAAATCTCAGCAATCTTCCTTTTTAGTTGAAACGGAAAAAATAGAAAAAATTCTTCTAAAATGAGATGTATCTATTAATAAAGTACGTAGTAATCTTTACTATTTTTACGATAAATGATATAATTAGCACGAAAATAAAAGGAAAAATAGGAAGAAAAAAACAGAATTATTGATAAAATATTTGGAGGAAAGATGAAAGATATTTACACATTAGGAATTGAATCAAGTTGTGATGAAACATCAGTGGCTATTGTGAAAAATGGAAGAGAGATAGTATCGAATATCATTGATACACAAATACCAATCCATGAAAAATATGGAGGGGTTGTACCAGAAATAGCCTCTAGAAATCATATAGAAGCTATTTCAAGAGTAACCAAAAAAGCATTAGAAGATGCAAAAATGACATTAGAACAAATAGATGCCGTTACACCTACATATGGACCAGGATTAGTTGGTGCTTTATTGGTTGGATTATCTTATGCAAAAGCATTAAGTTTTGCAATCAATAAACCATTTGTTGGAGTAAATCATATCCAAGGGCATATCGCAGCAAATTATATAACTTATAAAGAACTAGAGCCACCATTTTTATGTGTGATGATGTCAGGTGGTAATACACAAATTATACATGTAAAAGATTATACAGAATTTGAAGTATTAGGTAAGACAAGAGATGATGCTATTGGAGAAGCATTTGATAAAGTAGCAAGAGTCGTAGGATTGGGATATCCTGGAGGACCTAAAGTAGACAAATTAGCGCAAGAGGGAAAACCAATCATAGACTTACCAAAAACACATTTCGAAAATATGGATTTTAGTTTTAGTGGAATCAAAACAGCTGTCATTAATTTACATCATAAAAATCCAGAAATCAATAAAGCAGATTTATGTGCAAGTTTTGAAAAAACAGTAACAGAAATATTAATCGAAAATGTAAAAAAGGCAATGAAATTAACAGGGATAAAAACAATTGCATTAGCAGGTGGTGTATCAGCTAATAGTTATATAAGAAAAGCCTTTATGGAGTTAAAACAAGAAGGCATGGAAATATATATGCCAGATTTAAAATTATGTACAGACAATGCTGCTATGATTGCGTCAGCTGGATATTATAATTATATACAAGGAAAAAGAGATGAATTAAACTTAAATGCAATACCAAATTTAAAATTATAGGAATTTTACTTTTATTTTCATGTAAATGAGAAACGAATAAAATTTGATAAAAGCAGACTTTCCTATAAAGTAAAAGATATGATAAGAAATGGAGAAAATAAATGGCAATATATACAATAGGAGACCTTCATTTATCCTTTAATGAAGATAAGCCAATGAGCGTCTTTGGAGAAAATTGGGAAGGATATGAAGAAAAAATAAAAGAAAATTGGATAAACCTGGTAACAGAAAATGATTTGGTCATATTACCAGGAGATTTTTCATGGTCAATGTATTTAAAAGATACATATAAAGATTTTGAATATCTAAATTCTCTACCAGGTAAAAAGCTATTATTAAAAGGCAATCATGATTATTGGTGGTCTACAGTCAATAGTATGAGAAACTATATAAAAGAAAATGACTTTAAGGATATTGACTTTATATATAATAATGCATATGAATTTGAAAATAAAATCATAGTAGGAACAAGAGGATGGTCTTTTGGGGAAGATGCAGAAAGCAAAAAAATGATTCAAAGAGAAGTGGCAAGATTAGAATTATCTATCAAAAGTGGAATAGAAAATTATGGAGAAGACAAAGAAATTATTGCATTTTTACATTATCCACCAATTGTAAATCAAAATGTACAAAAAAATGAAATGAATGAATTTATTAAAATGTTGAAAAAGTATGACATAAAGAGATGTTACTATGGACATTTACATAGTATGGCAATAAAAGAAGCAGTGGAAGGAGAACATTTTGGGATTAAGTTTCAATTGGTGAGCGCTGATGCTGTTCAGTTTAATTTAGTAAAAGTAGGATGAGTATTTTTGAGGAAAATTGGGGACTGACGAATCGGGAAATCGGGGACGGACTCATTTTTCCCTTTTTATAAAATTTAATATATTTTTTAGTTATTTAAGTAAAAAGGGAAAAATGAGTCCGTCCCCGATTTCCCGATTCGTTCCCAAAATCCCTCGAAATTGTCTATTGACAAAAAAATAAGGAATTGATAATATATACATATATAATGGGGGCGAAGTATGAATATATATCCAGATGCATATTTTAAAAAAGTAGAAGATATAAATGTAGAATTTTTGAATAAGAATAAAATAAAAGCATTGTTATTGGATGTAGATAATACATTAGTAGATCATACCCAAAAGATGGCAGAAAGTGTCATAAAATGGGCAAAAGAATTAAAAGGTCAAGGTGTAAAACTATATGTATTATCCAATACAAATGATAAACAAAAAATTGAAAACATTATTAAAAAAATAGAGGTACCATATCAGCTTTTTTCTATGAAACCATTAAAAAGAGGTTTTAAAAAAGCACAAAAAGCATTAGGAGAAAAAAGTGAAAATATAGCGATAGTAGGAGATCAAATTTTTACAGATGTGATTGGTGGGAAAAGATGTAATATGTATACCATATTGGTAGATCCAATAAACGAAAAAGATTTTTGGTATACTGCATGGAAAAGGCCAATAGAAAATAAAATTAAAAGTAAAATAAGAGTACAGCAAAAAAATGTAAAATAAATAAAAACAAGAAACTATGAAATTAGATAGACTACAATAAAATGAAAACATGCAAACGAAAAAATAGAATGACAATATGAAATATTGGAAAAAGAAAAAAGGAGAATAGAATGTATTATAATGATGTACATATAGGATATTACTTAGCAGTTGCAATTATTCGGTTTATTTGTAGGACAATTGGTTGATTGGGCGAATAAACGATTACCAGAATATAAAAAGTTTTTATCATTAGATATATTTAAAGAATATAAAAGAAAATTCAAACCAAACTATATATTGATGTTATTAACATCTGCAATTTATGTAACATTGGTTTATACATTGGGAATAAAAGATACATTAATTGCCAATTTAGATTTAATAAAATTCTTGATTTTAACACCAATGTTGTTATCTGCATTTGTTATAGATTACAAATATCAAATCATACCAAATAGATTGAATCTAACCATATTTGAAATTGGGTTAATATTTGCTTTCATATATGGATTATCCAATGTAGCAATTACTTTAAATATGTTATTAGGAATGTTAGCTGGTGCAGGAATTTTTTTAGTTATCACATTAGTTGGTGGATTATTTTATGGAAAAGAAGCCATGGGATTTGGTGATGTTAAATTAATGGGAGCATTAGGATTATTTTTTGGATTATCTAATATTGTGGTAATCACATTAATATCTTTCTTAATAGGTGCCATATTGAGTATAGGACTATTAATTACAAAAGTAAAGAAAACAGATGAATATATACCTTTTGGACCATTTATCGTAATTGCAACATTTATTAGTATGTATATACCATTTGAAACAATAAAATTTGTATTAATGAAGATATTTACACTAGGAATGTCTCATTGAGATTATTTGTCTGTGCGACATGTCTCATTAAAGTTATTTGACTGTGCGACAAAAATATAAATGATAGAGGGGATGAGAAATATGAATCCTAAATTACAATGGTTAAGAAATAAAATGTCTAGTTTAGACTTACAGGGATTAATTATATCCAATCCAATTAATATTAAATATTTAACGAATATAGATGCAGAAGGGATATTATTATTAACTAGAAAAGAAAATATTTATATCACAGATGCAAGATATATAGAGCATGTTCACAGTATATTAACATTATATGATGAAATTATTGTCTATGATATGAATGATGTATCAAAAGAAGATTATGAGAATTTCTTTATGTTTTGTGAAAATGTTGGATTTGAAGAATATTATGTCACATATGCACAGTATAAAGAATATATGAGAAAATATAAAATTAACAGTTTAGTAGAAACAGAACATATCATAGAAAAGCAAAGAATGATAAAAGATGAAGAAGAGATTAGTAATATTAGAAAAGCATGTGAGATTACAGATAATTGTTTTTCATATATATTAGATTATATCAAACCAGGTATGACTGAAAAACAAATTGCGAATGAAATTGAAGAATATTATAAACAAAGAACAGATGGCTTATCTTTTGAAACAATTGTGGCTTCAGGGGAAAATACTTCAAAACCACATGCCATTCCAACAGATAGAAAGATACAAGATGTAGATATTATCACCATTGATATGGGATGTAAGGTAAATGGATATTGCTCAGATATGACGAGAACCTTTTTTGTTGGAAAAGTTCCAGAATATGTAAAACCAATTTATGATTTGGTTTTAAAAAATCAAACACAAACAGCTAATGATTTTAAAGATGGAGCAAGTACAAGATTGTTAACAAAAATGGTAGAAAATGATTTTAAGTTAAATGGATGTGATTTAATTCATAGTTTAGGGCATGGAGTAGGAATGGAAATACATGAAGCACCATATATTAGTTATAAGTCAGATACATTACTAAAAGAAAATATGGTTGTAACCAATGAACCAGGAATATATATACCAGGGAAATTTGGTGTGAGAATAGAAGATACTGTGCAAATTACAAAATTTGGTTGTATAAATTTAACCAATTCTGAGAAAAATTATATTGTAATATGAGAACGTTACACTTCAGTCTAGGATATATTCTAGGATATATCTTAGACTGAACCGTAACAATAAAAAAGCAAAATGGCTTAAAATCAGCAAAATGCTTGATTTTTATTGAAAAATGTAGTAAAATATATAAAGTTTGTAATAGTATTTGAAAAATGAAAGGAGAAATGAAAATGGCATCAGTATATTCAGCAGGAGATTTTAGAAATGGAACAACATTTGAAATGGAGGGAAATGTATATAGAATCGTAGAATTCCAACATGTAAAACCAGGAAAAGGTTCAGCATTTGTAAGAACAAAATTAAAAAATGTAATAACAGGTGCAACATTAGAAAAAACATTTAACCCAGGAGATAAATTCCCAGCTGCACAAATAGAAAAGAAAAATATGCAATATTTATATAATGATAGCGGTTTATATTATTTCATGGATAATGAAACATATGACCAAATACCATTAAATGAAGAACAAATTGGTGATTGTTTAAAATATTTAAAGGAAAATATGGAGGTAACGATTCTTTCATATAAAGGAAATGTATTTGCAGTAGAACCACCAATATTTGTTGAATTAGAAGTTACATACACTGAACCTGGATTTAGTGGAAATACAACAACAACATCAGGAAAACCAGCAAAATTAGAGACAGGTTTAGAAATTCAAGTACCATTATTCGTTGAAATTGGGGATATTTTAAGAATAGATACTAGAACAGGCGAATATATGGAAAGAGTATAGAAAGGTGAATCTTAATGGCTAAACTAAGAGAAGAATATAATAACTTTTTAAAGGATATTGAAAAAAATTTAAAAAACAAAGAAGATCTAGAATATGTAAAAGTTAGATTTTCAATGTTTGTTGATAAAGTAATTGACGAAATGGATATGATTGTAGACTATAAAACACAGAAAATGAATGAAATAGAGCAAAAACAAAAAGAAATTGATGATAAAATGGGTAAAATGCAACAAATTATTGATAATATTGAAAAAGATATCTATTCTGATGAAGGTTTTGATTTTGAAATTATTTGTCCATATTGTGATAATCAATTTGTGATAGATGTTGATGAAGATAGAACAGAAGTAGAATGTCCAGTTTGCAATAATATTATTGAATTAGATTGGTCAGGAGATGTAGAAGAAGATATAGATTGTCATGGAAGTTGTTCAGGTTGTCATGGTTGTGATGATGAGACAGAAGAAGAACAACAAGAGAAAAATCAGTCAGCTAAAAATGATAATACAAAAAAGAATACACGAGAAAATAATGATGATGATATGTAAGAAAAATAGAGTACAGTGAGTTAAAGTTATGATTAATCTTAAATAGTAATAAGTAAAAAAAGCACTAAAATTTATTTTTAGTGCTTTTTTCTTGCCATTATGAATTCTTTATCATATAATAGAATTAGTAATTTAAGAGAAAAATGGGGAATACATATGAAAAGAGAAGATTTAAGAAAAAATATACTTCCAGTAACCTTATACAATACAAATTATGATGGAGAAATAAAAAGAGGGGAATTAGACACAAAGGATTATTTATATATACCAGCGCAAAAAGACTATGTGGATATGAATAAAGACGATATTAGAAAAGCGGGGTATTCTCGTTCAGCGCTTATACAAGATATTTCAGAAGGAAAATATCAAGCTAAGTCAAGTGAAAGCACAGATTTTTTAGATAGCTATCTAGAGAAAACAATTAAAGGAAAACAATGTCACGAATATTATCTTCGCTCGGTAAGTAACGGATTAATAAGAAAAGCAACAACATCGGGATATACAGAGAGTGCATTAAAAAATGAAAAAAGTCATGTAGGTGTACGTGTTTCATTATATTATGAAATTCCAGAAAAAACAGAAGAATTATCAATTAGAACAGTAAGAGATAGATTTGGAAAAATAAGATATCATACCTTACAGATAGGAGAATATTCTGGAGCAGAAGTTGTTGGGAAAGGAGTAGAATTTTTAGAGAAATTATATAATCATGGAGATGTAAAAGAAGGGTTAAAAGCAACCGGTAGATGGTATTCTTCAAATGGTCTAGATCAGGATATATGGGATGAGAGAGGATATCAAGGAAAACATAGCCCAGAATTTGAATGTAATGGTGTACGATTTGTTAGAACAATGACAGATCCAGCAACAAATCCAAATCAATATACAGAAGGAAGTACAGAGTTAAAGCAAGGAAGAGTTAGATGGCAAAGAGTAGATCCTGTATCGTTTATTATCTTAAATTGGGATAGCCTACCAAAAGATATTAATCCCGATGGATTTGGAACGCAAAAATATTTTAAATTAATATCAGAAGATATTTTAATTTCGAATATGCCATTTTATCCTAAAACAAGTGATAAAAATAGCGAATTATGGCAAAATAGTACCATTAGAGGATTTTTAAATGGAATAGATGTAAGAAATATAACAGAAAATGGGAATCCAGAATATGGTGCAAGTAATGGGGGAGATTTTCGAGGAGAATGTAACTTCTTAAATGAAACATTTAATTTATCAAGAGAACCAATAGTAGAATATACTATACCAGAAAGTGAAGAGGCAATACCAGATGATGCTTTTAACGGTTGTATAACACTAGAAAAATTAAATCTGCATAATGGTATTGAAAGCATTGGGAAAAGAGCATTTGATGGAATTGATTTTCGATATGCCTATAAAACACCAACAGGTGAGATTATGTTTTCTAAAGAATTATTAAAAGATATAGACGAATCGGCAAAGGTTATAGAAATAGAAAAATTGAGAAAAGCTTTACCAGGACTAGATTATAATATATTTTTAAAAGATAATCAGATGGATGATATTATAAAACTGTCTGAAACATTAATTAAGCACCATTTTTCAATACCATATATATATGGTATGAAATTATTAGAAAATGGACTTGCAAGTTTATTTTGTGAAAAAAGTGTTTTTAAATTTTTTAAAAAAGAGAATCCTAATATTACCGAAATATTATCGGAATATCCAGAAGAGGAGAGATTAGACTTTTTTAAATTTGCAACAGCACTAGGTTGTTTTTCAAAAGAAAAAATATTAGATGAAAATGGAAACGAGACACAAACAATGGTGGCACAAAAGGCATCTTCAGCTTTAGCTTCTATGTTGAAGAAAAATGCGAATATGGCATTACGGTAATTATCATGAAAAATTTGACTCTTTACCTGTTGAAGATGGGTGTATAAGTCAAGAATTCTTAAAATTTATAACTGAAATGGATGGCAAAAAAGATTTTAAAAATATCGAATTACTTTTTCATTTAGAAAGAGAATATCCAGGAATAATGGTAAAAACGATGTCTGATTTTCATAAGGCTAAATCATTTAAAAAAACCTTAGATGAAAATGGAGAACCAATTGTTTTATCTTGGGAAGAGACTCTAAAGAAATTTTATGTGAGTGAAAAATATAAAGGGGTAACAATGCAAAATGCAGATATAGCTGAATTATATGAGCAAAGAGGACTATCCCAAGAAGCTTTTGATGAAACTAGAGAATTACGATCAAAACAAATAGCAGATAATATTTCACCACATATATTAGGAAAAAAAATGGAGGAAAATACAATACTAGAGAGCATAGAAGAAATTAAAAATCGTACAGCAGAAGAAATCATAAATGGAAAAGAAATGGTTGAAGAATTATGGGATAAGCAATTTACGTATGAATGGTTAGATAAATATAATCCACATAATCCCATTATTGGTTTGGATTGTAGTTGTTGTGCAACCATAATTAGTAAGTATTATGGAAAAGAAATAGCCAAAAAAAGTATGATTGCACCAGATGTACAAAATCTTGTTATTAGAGATGCAAAAGGAAAAATTATTTCAAAAGGAACTATGTATATGAATAAAGAAAAAGGTTATGCTGTTTTTAATGATTTTGAATTAAATAAAGAGTATAGAAAACATGAAGTAAAAAAAGCAGTAGAACCATATGGAGGAAGATATACAGTAGATCCAGAATCAAAAGATGAACAACAAAGAGATTTAATATTTAAAGCTTACCAAAGGGGGATAAAGGCCTTTATAGAAGAATATGATAAGCAAAATCCAGAAAATCCATTACAACAGGTAAATGTGGGAATGGGATATAATAGGTTGAAAAGACAGGTAGAACAATTTAAAAAAGCAAGTCAAAATTTAACAGTGCCAGTAGAATACTCATTTGAAGATGCAAAAGAGGAACAATATATTCTTTATAAAAGAGAAGGAACAGAACCAAAGAAAGGGGAGATACGATGATGATGACGTTAACCCAAACAAAACTTACAGGACTGACAATGGAGTTAGATTTAAAAGTAAGAGAATATAATATGCTGTGTGAAAAATTAGAAACATTAAAAGCGAAAAAAATCAATCCTAATGATATGACATTATTACCTTTAAAGGAAAAATTCGAAAATAATTATCTTGAAATTGTAGAGATTAATAGACAAATAAAAGAACTAAAAAAGAAGATAGAATCTGAAAAAAACAATTTAAAAGTAAAATCAGAAGAAGAAATGTTTAAAAAAGCAAATAATAAGAACGATTTAGAAACTTTAGAATTCCCAGAAGTTTCAAAAATTCTAGAAGATTCAGAATTATCAGAAACGCTTGAAATTCCAGAAACTATAAATAATAAGGAGAGTATTTTGCCAATCCTTCCAAATAAAAGAAATTGGTTTGAAAAAATCATAGAAAAAATAAAAAATATATTTAAACATTAAAAGTGCCACAGATGGTGTTCCATTGTGGCACTTTTTGTGAATTTAGCAGTCATCTGTTCTAAATGAGCATAATACAAAAAAAAGCGGTATGAGCCCAAGAAAGAGTAGAAATGCAAAAACCACGATGGTGGCAACCAATTTTCCTAACAGACTGTAGTCTGTTAAGAAAAAAATAAAGAAGCCAACAATTACCATAACAGCAAGAGAGGTTATGGTCATTCCTTCGATACGGAAAAACATATCCGCAAATTTTGTTAATTGTGGATACTTCCGTGTCAAAGGCAGGTTATTCATTTTCATGAAATCCCTCCTTTCTGATTATTCAGTGAATTTTCACTGTATTTACATAATATCATAAAACGTGTTTAAAGTAAATATTTTGACATGTTATAAGGAGATAATAAATAGAAAATGTGATAACAGTTCAGATTAAAATGGAATTTGGTTTGAAATATGCAAAAATTAGAAGTATTAGAAAAAATCTAATGGATTTTGATAATTACCATCTATTCGTATCCCTAAATGTAGATGGGTTCCAGTTGTGGCTCCATTGGTAGGGTTACCAGAAGAATCAGAATATTGGTTACCTTTTACACCATAAACATATTTCGGCCCGACATAACCAATGACTTGACCTTGTTTTACGATATCTCCAACTTTTACAATATAATTTGGAGAACAGTGACAATAGGTAACTTTGTAATTATCAAAAGAAAGGGTTATTGTATATCCACCAGCGCCTAAAAATTGCGTAAAGGTAATTTCACCATCAGCTACTGCAATTAGTTTTGTTCCTTCAGGTGCAGGAATATCAATACCAGAATGAGAAGAAGAGGCACCAGATGTTGGAGAAACTCTTTTTCCAAAGTAGGAACTAATTCTTGTATATCCAGGAATGGGCCAAACAAAACCATCTGGATTAATGGAAATAATTTCAGAGTCTAAATTATTTTCATAATAAACACCATTTGAACTTATCATGGGACTAAAAAAGATGGTAATAAACAAAATCAAAAAAATAAGTATGTAAATAAAAGATTTTATATGATGAAAAATAAAAATCACCTCATTTAAACTGAAAACATTAAAAATTTACTTATTGAAAAGTAGGAGAAAAAATAAAAAAATGAAAACCATATAACTGTTGCACAGTCTGGTTTCCATTGTGGCAGGGGTAGTAGGATTCGAACCCACACAGGCGGTTTTGGAGACCGATGTGCTACCATTAACACTATACCCCTATAATTTTAAGACAATTAATATATTAGCATAAAAAAATGATTTTATCAATATTTTTTTTGAAAATTATTGACTTTTTTCAAAAAGGATAATAAAATATATAAAATTAAATATCTGCAGTGAAGAAGAAAAAGTGTGATAATATTTACTTAAAGAGAGTTGGTGAAGGTGAGATACCAATGGTAAATACACATGGGGAGCTTTGGAGTGGATTTGGAATGAAGGTGCTTGAAACTTCAGATAACTTTAATCTAAGTTTTAAGAATTAGGGTGGAAACGCGGAAATAATAACTTTCGTCCCTAGCTATATGCTAGGTATGAAAGTTTTTTGTTTTAAATCGATTAGATTCATCATCTAGCACATTTTCGTAATTTATTTCAAACCTCAATGTACAAACGTACACCTTCGGCTTGAAAGTAAATCACAAAAATGCACTATATAATAAATCTAATCGATTTAAATGAAATAGAGGTAGATTCATCATCTAGCACATTTTCGCAATTTATTTCAAACCTCGATGTACAAACGTACACCTTCGGCTTGAAAGTAAATCACAAAAATGCACAATATAATAAAGGTACTCTATACAAAAAACTTTCATGTTACTAGCAAATAAAATTAAAGAGGAGGAATTGTTATGTTAAAATCAATGGACACTTTAGTAGCACTTTGCAAAAATAGGGGATATATTTACCCTGGTTCAGAAATTTATGGAGGGTTAGCCAATACTTGGGATTATGGACCTTTAGGAAATGAACTAAAAAACAATGTCAAAATGGCATGGAGAAAGAAATTTATACAAGAAAGTAAATATAATGTAGGATTAGATGCAGCTATTTTAATGAATCCAACAACATGGGTTGCTTCAGGACATGTAGGAGGATTTTCAGACCCATTAATTGATTGTAAAGAATGTAAAACAAGACATAGAGCAGATAAATTAATAGAAGAATGGGCACATGATAATGGAAAAGATATGATTGCAGATGGTATGTCTGATAAAGAGTTAATAGACTTCATTAATGAAAATAAAATACCATGCCCAAATTGTGGAAAAACAAACTTTACAGATATCAGGAAATTTAATTTAATGTTTAAAACATTCCAAGGCGTAACAGAAGATAAAACAGCAGAAATCTATTTAAGACCAGAAACAGCACAAGGTATATTTGTAAACTTTAAAAATGTAATGAGAACAACAAGAAGAAAATTACCAATGGGAATTGCACAAATCGGAAAAGCCTTTAGAAATGAAATCACACCTGGAAACTTTACATTTAGAACTAGGGAATTTGAACAAATGGAATTAGAATTCTTCTGTAAACCAGGAACAGATTTAGAATGGCATGCATATTGGAAAGAATTCTGTAAAAAATGGTTATTAGATTTAGGAATCAAAGAAGAAAATATTAGATTAAGAGATCATTCAAAAGAAGAATTATCACATTATAGTAATGCAACAACAGATATCGAATTTACATTCCCATTTGGTTGGGGAGAATTATGGGGAATTGCAGATAGAACAGACTTTGACTTAAAGAGTCATATGAATGTTTCAAAAGAAGACTTCACTTATACAGACCCAGAAACAAACGAAAAATATGTACCATATTGCATCGAACCATCTTTAGGAGCAGATAGAGTAGCATTAGCATTCTTATGCAATGCATATGATGAAGAAGAAATTGGTGAAGGAGATACAAGAGTTGTATTACATTTACATCCAGTATTAGCACCATTCAAAATAGCAGTACTTCCATTATCTAAAAAATTATCAGAAAAAGCACAAGAAGTACATGAAAAATTATCAAAGAAATTTATGTGTGATTATGATGAAACAGGAAGTATCGGAAAGAGATATAGAAGAGAAGATGAAATTGGTACACCATATTGTTTAACAGTAGATTTTGATACACTTGAAGACAATACAGTAACTATCAGAGATAGAGATACCATGGAACAAATTAGAATTCCAATCGATGAGGTAGAAAGCTGGTTAGAAGAAAAATTAGAATTTTAATTAATTGGGTCCATTGGGACCAGGTCCGTTTGGGTCGAAAAGTTATTAGTTGTTTTTAGTATAAATTTATGGTAAAATCTATTGCATAAGAACATTTTAATAAGCAGTGCAAAAAGAAAGGAGACAACAATGGAACGGAAATATGAGACATTTGAGCCACGAAGGATAGAAAGATTCGTGGAAAGAGAGGCAGATAGAAATGTGATCTTTAAAGGTCATGATGGTGTTTGTCAATCCTTGTGTCGATTGACGATGGGAAAAATAAGGGATAATCCCGGTTCCTTAATCGATTCAATCCGTATCAAGTAAATGATGTTGTCAAACTTAACACATGGAATCACAGGTATTGTGATTCCATGTCCATTTGAGTGGATTTTTGAACATATGAGGTGAGAATATGAACAAAAAAACGTATACATTTGAAGCAATCATAAAAAAGGTTCCAGATATAGATGGAGCATATATTGAATTTCCTTATGATGTAGAAAAGGAATTTAATAAAAAACGAGTAAAGGTACATGCAACATTTGATGATGAACCATATGATGGAATTCTAGTCAGAATGGGAACACCTTGCCATATTATTGGAATTCGTAAAGATATTCGAAAAAAGATAGGAAAACAACCAGGAGATAAAATAAAAGTAACGATTATAGAAAGAGAATAAGCATAAAGGAAGATAAGGTTGAAAAATAATTAGTGCAAAATTTAATTATTTTCTAACCAAGTTTGCAATTTAAGAAAGGAATACATAAAAAATGAACTACAGAATTGTAAATGGCTCTATATCTTATGGAGCTGAAACGATATTAGAAGAAATTAATTTTGAAATAAAAGAAAAAGATAAAATAGCGATTATCGGAAGAAATGGAGCAGGAAAAACCACTTTTTTAAATGCCATTATTGATAATGACATTTTAGAAGAGGGGATTGGAGAAGAAAAATTCCATATATATAAACAAGGAAATCCTGTCATTGGATATTTGAAACAAATGAATTTTGAAAATTCTAATAAAACTATGTTAGAGGAAATATTAGAAGTTTATAAACCAATTTTAGACTTAGAAAACAGAATACAAGAAAAAGAAAAAGCACTGCAGGAAAATACAGATGAAAAACTCATAAAAGAATATACAAATGCCCTAGAACAATATGAAATACAAGGTGGATATGTATATAAAAAAGAATATGAAATAGCCATTAAAAAATTTGGTTTCAAAGAAGAAGATAAACATAAAAAAATAAGTGAATTTTCTGGAGGACAACGAACAAAAATTGCTTTCTTAAAGTTATTATTAAGCAAGCCAGATATTTTATTACTAGATGAACCAACAAATCATCTAGATATTGTAGCGATTGAATGGTTGGAAAACTATTTAAAAAATTATCCAAAAGCAGTTGTGATTGTTTCACATGATAGAATGTTTTTAGATAAGATTGTTAATAAAGTATATGAGATAGAATATGCCAGTATGGTAGAATATACAGGGAATTATACAGATTTTGAAAGACTAAAAAAAGAACGATATGAAAAGCAATTAAAAGATTATGAATATCAACAAGCAGAAATCAAAAGATTGCAAGCCATTGCAGATAGATTTCGATATAAGCCAACCAAGGCTAAAATGGCATTATCCAAATTAAAAAAGATTGAACAAATGACAATTATAGAAAAGCCAGAAGAATATGATTTGAAAACATTTTATGCGAATTTTGATGTAAAAGTACAAAGTGGAAAAATGGTATTAAAAGTAGATAAGTTAGAAATAGGATATGATAAGCCAATTGCAGAAGTATCCTTTGAATTATATAAAGGACAGAAACTAGCCATTATTGGAGAAAATGGAACAGGAAAATCAACTTTATTAAAAACATTGAATGGAGATATACCGAAAATTAACGGTGATTTTGAATATGGATATCATGTGCAAACAGGATATTTTGATCAACAGATGGAATTTTCAAATCCAGAAAATACGATATTTGAAGAAATAACGCAAAACTTTCCAGAATTAACAACAACACAAGCAAGAACTTTATTAGGAATCTTTCTTTTTACAGGAGAAGATGTCTTTAAGAAAATAAATGTATTATCAGGAGGAGAAAGAGGTCGCTTGCAGTTGTGCAAAATTTTAAAAAGCGAACCCAATGTGTTATTACTAGATGAACCAACCAATCATATGGATATTGTGGGGAAAGAAAGTTTAGAAAACATATTAAAAGAATATACAGGAACTTTAATTTTTGTATCTCATGATCGATATTTTGTAAATAAACTTGCAGATTGTATATTAGAATTTGATAATGGAAAAGCAACTTTTTATCATAAAAATTATCAGGAATTCTTAGAGTATAAAGAAAACCATAAAGATACAACGGAAGAATTACAGAATTCCAATACAGTAGAAGAAAAAACAAACTTGAATGAAAAAAATAAGAAAAAAGAAACCAATTCATACTTTATCGAAAAAGAAAGAAATCGAATACAAAATAAGATGAATAAGATTGAACAAGAAATCAATGATAAAGAAAAGAAAATTCAAGATATTGAAAAAGAAATGATGAAAGAAGAAATAGCTTCAGACTACATAAAATTAAATGAATTACAGGAAGAAATACAAAAAATTAATCAAGAAATAGAAGAGAAAATGCAAGAATGGGAAGATTTAAACAATAAACTTTAAATTTAATAGACTTTAGAGAATATTTATGATACAATACTTCCTAAGATAACTTTGTAGTAAAAACAACACAAGGAGGAAGAATATGAGTAAAGTCAGAGCTGTTAATGGATTTGAAATACGGGAAGAAAGTAACAAAGACAACAGAAGAGTAATTATCATAGAGTATAAAATTGATAATGAATTTTTTGCACAATCAACATACTATGATATGGATGAAGAGAAAATCAATAAAATAGAAGAAAAACTTAAAGATTATACATCCACGAACCAGGAAGCAGAAGAGTTGTGCCGGACAATATCGTTAATGACAATTGTTAACGCAGTGGAAAAAATCATATTTGACTACTGAAAAAACGAATTGCAAGAAGAAGAAGGAACCAGAAAAATTTTTGGTTCCTTCTTCTTTATCTATCGTTTTCAACATTTGCATAAAAAATTTATAAAGATAAAATATATTTTACAAAGATAATTACTTTATATTATTAGTTTTAATTATATAAATTTCTTTCATATAAATCTTGGATAAAGACATCCTTTTCTTCAAAATTATCAATAAAACCAACTTTAGCGATATTGTCATTCACACCTTGAATCCATACAGGTCTATCCTCATAAAACACATCACACTTTTCTTTATTTGCTAATATAGAATGAATCCTAGAAATATCCATAACCAATTCCTCCTCTTAATTAAAATAAATAGATTATCTTTTGATATAAAATGTTTCTAATAAAAATATATCCAAAAAAAAGCTTTATATTCATAAAATGTTTTTCTAATTACAAAAAAATATTCTGGAATAAAGAAGAAATATATAAAACAATTTTAGACTGAAAAATAATGATGTAGTTTTGATACATTTTGCAACTGTTTACAATGCTTGACTTAAAACTTGATTTCATATACAATAAATTAGGAAAAAACAAAAGGAGGAATTTTATGAAGATACAATATAAAGACAAGACAATTGAATTAGATAAACCAAAGACAATTAGTGAAATATTAAAAGAAGAAATTGAAAATAGTGAATATACAGTCGTAGCTGCTATTTTTAATAATGAATATAAAAATTTAGAGTCTATAATAGAAGAAGATGGAAAAATAGAATTAATTGATATTTCTTCAAAAGAAGGAATGAAGGTATATAGGAGAACATTAGTATATATAGTAGGAAAAGCATTTGAAAACATATGCCCAGATAAGAAAATGGAAGTGAATTATCAATTATCAAATGCGATGTTTTGTGATTTAATAGATGAAGAAGTAACAGATGAATTTTTAGAAGAATTAGCACAAGAGGTTAGAAGGATTGTAAAAGAAGACTTGCCAATTAGACAAGTGATTATGAATCGAGAAGAGGCAACAAAATTTTTTAATGAAACAGAAACCTCAAAAGGTAGATTACAATTAGATTTAGAAGATAATAATGAAATCTTTATGTATTACTGTGAAGACTATTATAACTATTGTTATGGAACATTAGCCAATAGAACAGGTGTTACAAAAATATTTGAAATTGTAAGATATAATGATGGATTTTTAGTCAGATATCCAAGTCAAAGTGACCCGGAAAGAATGCCTAAGTTTGTAAAAAATAAGAAATTAGCATGGGCTATGGAAGAATATGATGATATTAATAAAATTATGAAAATTGAAAGAGTATACCGTATTAATGAAGCGATAAAAGAAGGAACCATTAAAGATATTATCCTATTAGCGGAAGCTTTACATGAAAAGAAAATAGCAAAAATTGCAGATAATATAGCTAAAAATAAAAATATAAAAATGGTATTGATTGCAGGTCCTTCATCATCAGGAAAAACAACTTTTGCACAAAGATTGGGAATTCAGTTAAAGCTAAATAGAATCAAACCAGTAACCATTTCTGTGGATAATTATTTTGTAGAAAGAAAAGATACACCAAGAGATGAAAATGGAGAATATGATTTTGAATGTTTAGAGGCAATAGACTTAGAATTATTTAATAATCATTTAACAAGATTATTAAATGGTGAAGAAGTAGAAATGCCACAATTTGATTTCCTTGTAGGAACCAAAAGATATAATGGCAAAAAATTAAAGTTAGAAGAAGACGAAGTATTAGTTATAGAAGGAATCCACTGCTTAAATGATAAATTAACAAGTAAAATACCAGCAGAACAAAAATATAAAGTATATATTAGTGCATTAACCGTATTAAATTTAGACAGATTTAATAGAATATCTACAACAGATACCAGATTAATTAGAAGAATTGTAAGAGATTATCAATTTAGAGGATATTCAGCTAAAAATACAATTGCAACATGGAATAAAGTAAATGAGGGAGAAAAGAAAAATATATTCCCATTCCAAGAAGAAGCCAACTTCATATTTAATACATCACTAGTATATGAAATAGGGGCATTAAAACCAATCATTATGCCACTATTAAAAGAAATTACAAAAGAAGACCAAGAATATGCAGAAGCATCTAGACTAATGAATATGTTAAAATATTTTGAAGAAATACCAAAAGAATTTGTACCAAATAATTCATTATTAAAAGAATTTTTAGGTGGAGGAGATTTTAAATATTAGAAAATGTTAAAGGTTGCCAAAGGGGACGTGTTAAAATGGCAACCTTTTGAGGGATTTTGGGGACGGACTCATTTTTCCCTTTTGATATTACTAATAAAGTAAAAATATAAAATATAACGTCACTACATAATCTTATGTATAAGCTGAATTTTAAAATTTAAATATATATAAAATTATTTTATAGTCTATATTTTTAGATTTATAATTAAAAAAGGGAAAAATGAGTCCGTCCCCAAAATCCCTCAAATCGTCCTTAAATTTGACATGAGAAGGAGAAAAAATGGAAAATAGAAGATTTACAGAAATTGATGAAGAATTTATATGCGAGAATTGTGGAAAAATAGTTCCAAAATTAGGCTATTCTTGCAGGGACCATTGTCCATATTGTTTACATTCTAAACATGTAGACAAAAATCCAGGAGATAGACAAGAAACTTGTCATGGAGATTTAGAACCGGTTTCTTTAGAAATTGATGGAAAAAAAGGGTATGTGATTATTTATAGATGTAAAACTTGTGGAGCAATTAGAAAAAATAAAGCAGCGAAAGATGATAATATGGATTTAATTATAGATTTAAGTAGCAGGCAAATCTGAAACGTTGGGAACGATTTGGCACGTCCCCAACGTTTCAGATTTCCTTATTTAAATTTCCATTTGTATAATGGCTACCATCAAATCTTTGGTTATTATGTACTCTATGAATAATTTCATTGATTTCTTCAATCGTCTCATCTAAAACATCAATTCTTGCAAAATCAATATTAAACTCTTTTGGATAAATAGAGGTGATTTTACTATTAAAGATGGTTGTAACGGTTTGTATATTATCTGGTAAAATTCTAAATTTCATATGTAAACGGTCTTTTAATTCATATATATTGTTTGTAATACATCTTTGTTTACAAGTTGGATAACATTTATCTGTTTCACCCAATAGACAATAATTCATATTTAACAATGGTGTTCTACCATAAACGATTATTTCATTTGGCAAATCTGTACAATTACATAAATTATGAATGATTTCTCTATTTAATTCAGGAGATATAGTATATCGGCAAATTCCCAAATTTTTTAATTCTTTTATTGTATGGGAATTATACACATTAAAGGTATAATTGGTGATTAATTCTAGGTGTTTATTTAGATCTGCAAAAAGTGTATGTAATAATTTTATATTACAGATATTTGAAATCACAAATCCTTTAATATGATAATTGCTTAAAGTGGTTTCTACATTGCTAGACAATAGATTTTTATAATTTGATTTTATAATGGTTGGCATATAGATGTATATATTAAATTTATCATCTAAGATATGTAAGATTTCTTGATAGTCTTTCATAGAAAAATATTTTAAAGGAATATATACATTTTCAATATCATGAAGTTGTGAATAATCAAAATCTTTGTGTAAAATATTTAATAATAAAGAAAGTTTTGTCTTTTTCATAGGATAATTATGGTTATCATGTTGGCCTTTTTCGAGTTCATTTATTTTTATATTTTTGTTTTTATTGACTTTTTTATCTTCCAGAGAAGAGGTTCTTGTCATAGTCTCAACAGCATATTGTTCAACCATTTTTAAAATGGTTCTTCTTAAATCATTTAAAGTACTTAATTTCGGAACAAATAATTTATCATCTAGTTCAATTTCTAAACTTTTAAAAGCAAAAGGGGTAGAAGCTGTTTTCGAAATTTGAGAGATTATCGTATTTTTATCAAGTGGTCTTGTTTTTGCTTTTAAAGGTATGATATCACTTGTATATTGTATTTTTAAATCTTTATATAATTCAATATTACTAGCAGATGTCACGGTAATAGAAATAGGTTTGTTTTCTTTAATCACAATATGGCAATTTAAAAGAACTTTTCTGTTTTCTTTTGAGCAACTATTTTGTGCAAAAAGATTTAATTTTTTAGAACTCATTTTGTAAATTTGATTTCCTAATTTAATGTTTCCTTTCATTCTACCAATCACAACCGTTTGCCCAATTTCTGTGAATTTAATGTTTTTCATATTGGTATCCATTAATTCTGAAATGGTATAACTACCTTGTTCTTTTTCTAAAGAAATCGTATCACCAATACCAATTGGTTCATTTAATTTAACGGTAATATATCCTTTTTTTGCATTATATTTTTGTACTTTTCCAAGGAATAATCCCATATTATTTGGTTTTTCCTTAAATACCAAATTTCGGTTAGCTTCATTACTTAAATGTCCGGAAGAAGACATACCTCTATTAAATACTTGTAACAATTCTTTTTTGTCATCTTCATCAACCACATATTCATTATCAGATAAAGCTAAGTCTATATATTTTCGATAAATTCTTGTTACAGTTGCTACATATTCAGGTGATTTCATACGTCCTTCAATTTTGAAACTTTTAACACCAGCTTCAATTAAATTAGGAATAAATTCTAAACCACATAAATCTCTAGTGCTTAATAAATATCCAGAATTAATAGTTTTATTATTTTCCAATAATTCAAATGGAAGTCTACAAGGACCTGCACATTTTCCTCTGTTTCCAGAACGACCACCTAGCATACTAGAAAATAGACATTGACCAGAATAGGAGATACAAAGTGCTCCATGGATAAATGTTTCTATTTCAATATTGGTATTTTTACAAATATAGGCAATCTCATTAACAGAAAGCTCTCTGGCAAGAACAACTCTTTTAAAACCAAGTTCTTGTAATTTTAAAGCACCATTTAAGTTATGGACAGTCATTTGTGTACTGGCATGAATTGGTAAATCAGGAAAAGCTCTCATTAATGCCATAGCCAATCCTAAATCTTGAACGATAATGGCATCAATTCCGAATTCATAAGCTTTTTTTGCGATATTCATGGCAGATTCAAATTCTGTATCTGTTACTAATGTGTTTAAGGTTAAATGGGTTTTAACACCACGAATTTTCGCATATTGGATTGCTTTTTCTAATTCATTAATATTAAAATTAGACGCAAAAGCTCGCGCACTGAAGTTATCGGCACCAAGATAGACGCTGTTAGCACCATTTTGCACAGCAGCTTTTAAACATTCAAAATCACCAACTGGGGAAAGTAGTTCAACCATAATTTCACCACCTTTTACGTTTTATACTATCTATATTATTTCAAAAAATCTTTTTTAATCAATTTTACCTAATTATACCATAAAATGCCTGAAAATTCTAGATTACATAAAGTTACGACAAAAAGTGGAAAATATTTTATTTTGTTCGCTTGAAATGTTAAAAAAATAGTATATAATAGAAACCATAGGAAAGAGAAAAACAGATGTGGTTTGCCTCCTACATAATGGGAGGTGATGCATATGATAGAAATAGAAACTTTATTATTGATTATAAAATTACTATTTGCTGGTCTAGTATCAGTAACTATCATTACATTTACCTTAATTATAGCAATCGTTGTAATTATGAGTAAACAAAAATAAAATACCAAAAAACACACATCTGTATTTTGCCCGAATGCGATGTGTGTTTTAAACACTTAACGAGGCAAACCACATAGTGGTTTCTCCTTCCTATACAAATATTATATCATAAAAATAATAAAAGTCAATAAACTTAGATAATCTTGAAAATGGTTAAAAGTTCAAAACAAAGGAGCAAAGATACATGCAAGAAACGGTAAAAACAAAAAAAGTAGGAGAAATATTTCGTGACTATCAAACAAAATCCAATATACAATATGCCAATATTCAAGGATTGAACGTAGTGAAAAAGACAAATACTTTGCAGGTCATATTGTATTTTGATGAATATATAGAAATTAAAGAATTGTGGTTTTTTGAAAAATTTTTAATCGATAGATTTCATTTTGAACATATTGATATGGTTATCAAATATCATGAAGGTGTTGTATTAAAAGACATTAAGACAGAATGGAGAAATATTATTGCCTATATGTCACACAAATATCCATTGATGAAACCAATGCTTTTATTAAAAAGTGATGTGGAAGTAGATGGAAATGAAGTAAATATCAAAATGCACATTCGAGGAGCAGAATTTTTAAAAGCCAAAAAAACAGATAAAGAATTAGAAAAAGTTTTGAAAAATCTATTTGGAAAAGAATATAAAGTAAATCTTACAGAACAATTATCAAAAGAAGAAATAGAAGAAATACGAGAAGAAATCAAACAAGTAGAAGAAAAGGCCATTGCACATATTGAAGAATTAAATGCTGAAAAACAAAGAGAAAATGCAAACAATGAAAATCATAATGAATATGGAAATGTACCAGAATACAATGACCCAGATTATGTACCACCTACAGATATGGAAGGATATATTCCAGAAGAGGCAATGGATGGAATACCACCAATAGAAGGAATGGATGACTTCCATGAACAAGAATGTATTATGGGAAAACCATCAAAAGCGAAAGAAAATAAAGTAGCGATAAAAGATATCACAGCAAGTAATTCTAGAATTACTATAGAGGGAAGAGTTTTAACAAGTGAATGCCGTGAAACCAGAACAGGAAAAGGTATGTTAATTTTTGACATTTATGATGGAACAGGAACGATTACTTGTAAATCTTTTGCAAAAGATGCAACAGAAGGAAATGAAATTATTGATAAAATTCAAGATGCAAAAGTGATTAAGGCAGTTGGAAAAGCAGGATTAGATGCCTATGCTGGTGATGTAACCATTATGGCAAATACGATTATGGTAAGTCATATGGATGTTCCAGAATTACCAGAAGAAGATGAAAGTACACCACTAATATTGGGAATGAATCCCAATATTACAGAACCATTGGTAAAAATTGCCGAATTAAATGTAGATGATGGAAAAGTTTCTATTGAGGGCGAAGTCATCGATATGGAGGATAGGGAATTAAAATCTGGAAAAACCTTGCTTAGTTTTGATATCTATGATGGAACCAGTAGTATGACTTGTAAAGCCTTTTTGAATAAAGATAATAGTAAACGAGTAATTAAAAGAATTAAAAATGCCAAAGGATTAAAGATAGCAGGAACGGCACAAATGGATTCTTTCTCAAATGAATTAACGATTATGGCAAATACGATTGTAGAAGGAGAAGGGATTAAAAAGAAAATCAGAGAAGACCATGCAGAAGTCAAAAGAGTAGAACTTCATATGCATACAAAAATGAGTCAAATGGATGCCATGACCTCAGCAACAGATTTAATCAAAAGAGCTATAAAATGGGGAATGAAATCGATTGCGATTACTGACCATGGTGTTGTACAAGCTTTTCCAGAAGCCCATAAGTTATTGGGATATGACAATCCAGATATGAAAATTATTTATGGTGTAGAAGCCTATTTAGCACCAGATAATACCAAAACTGTATATAATGGTAAGAAACAAAGTATTGATACCACATATTGTGTATTAGACTTGGAAACAACAGGATTTTCAGCAACGACTGAAAAAATTACAGAAATTGGTGTCATGAAGGTAAAAAATGGTGAAGTTATTGATGAGTTTAGTTGTTTTGTTAATCCTGAAAAACACATCCCAGAAAGAGTTACAGAAGTTACCAACATTACAGATGAGATGGTAAAAGATGCAGAAACGATTGATAAAGTATTTCCAAAACTATTAGCATTTTTGGGAGATGACCAAGAAACGGTTATTGTTGCACATAATGCAAATTTTGATGTCGGATTTTTAAAACAAAATGCCAAAGTATTGGGATATGATTTTGATTATACGTATTTAGATACGTTAAGTTTAGCCAAAGATTTATTCCCAGATTATAAGAAATACAAATTAGGAAAAATTGCAGAAAATTTAGGAATTAAAGTAGAAGTCGCACACCGTGCTTTAGATGATGTAGATACAACAGTAAAAGTATTTAAAGTGATGGTAGATATGTTAAAGAAAAAAGGAGCAACCATCGTAGAAGACATTGATAGAGTAGCTGCAAGTGAAGAAGCAAAAAAAGAAGAATACAAAAAATTAAAAACCTATCATGCTATTATCTTAGCTAAAAACTATGTGGGATTAAAGAATTTATATAAATTAGTATCTTTATCACACTTACATTATTTTTATAGAAAGCCACGTATCTTAAAAAGTTTATATAAAAAATATTCAGAAGGATTGATATTGGGAAGTGCATGTGAAGCTGGAGAATTATATCAAGCCATTGAGCTTGGAAAAACAGATGAAGAAATCGAAGAAATCGCGAATGACTATGACTATTTAGAAATTCAACCAACTGGAAATAATCAATTCTTAATTCGAAATGGAACAGTTGCTGATGAAGAAGCATTAAGAGATATTAATAGAAAAATTGTGGAATTGGGAGAAAAATTAAATAAACCAGTTGTTGCCACTTGTGATGTGCACTTTATGGATCCACAAGATGAGATTTATAGACGTATCTTAGAAGCAGGACAAAAATATGATGATGCCGATAATCAAGCACCACTTTACTTAAGAACAACAGAAGAGATGCTAGAAGAATTTAGTTATTTAGGTAAAGAAAAAGCCTATGAAGTGGTTGTTACCAATACCAATAAAATATCAGATATGTGTGAACAAATTAGTCCGATATCTCCAGAAAAATGTCCACCACATATTCCAGGTTGTGAGCAAACGATAAAAGATATTGCTTATAACAAAGCACATGAATTATATGGAGATCCATTACCAGAAATTGTACAAACTAGATTAGATAAAGAATTAGATTCTATTATTAGAAATGGATTTTCCGTTATGTATATCATTGCTCAAAAATTGGTATGGAAATCAAATGAAGATGGATATATTGTAGGTTCTAGAGGGTCTGTTGGTTCATCATTTGTGGCCAATATGACAGGAATTACAGAAGTAAATTCACTTCCAGCACATTACAGATGTCC
Source organism: uncultured Clostridia bacterium (assembly GCA_944388805.1). Lineage (GTDB taxonomy): Bacteria > Bacillota > Clostridia > TANB77 > CAG-508 > CAG-269. Next base: position 108,933 of record CALXKE010000001.1, read on the forward strand.
AAATTGTAAATATTCAGACTTTACTGATTATGGTGTAAAAAATGGATTTGACTTACCAGATAAAAATTGTCCAAAATGTGGACACAAACTAGATAAAGACGGAATGGATATTCCATTCGAAACTTTCCTTGGATTTAATGGAGATAAAGAACCAGATATTGACTTGAACTTTTCAGGAGAATATCAAGCAAAAGCACATAAATACACAGAAGTTATCTTTGGAAAAGGAACCACTTTTAAAGCAGGAACCATTGGTACAGTTGCTGATAAAACAGCTTATGGATATGTAAAAAATTATTATGAAGAAAGACATATCCCCGTTAATCAAGCAGAAATTAAAAGAATATCACATGGATGTACAGGAATTAAAAGAACAACAGGACAACATCCAGGAGGAATTATCGTTGTACCAAAAGGAAGAGAAATCTATGAATTTTGTCCAGTACAACACCCAGCAGATGACCCAAATTCCGATATTATTACAACCCATTTTGATTATCACTCAATTGACCAGAACTTGTTAAAATTAGATATACTAGGACACGACGATCCGACCGTTATTAGGATGTTACAAGATATTACAGGAATCGATCCAACAAAAGTACCATTAGATGATAAAGCAACCATGTCTATTTTTAGTTCAACAGATGCTTTAGGGGTTACACCAAAACAAATTGGTTCAGAGGTAGGAAGTTATGGTATACCAGAATTTGGAACAAAGTTTGTTAGAGGAATGTTGGTAGACACAAGACCAACGACATTTGATGAATTGATTCGTATATCACGGATTATCACATGGTACAGATGTATGGCTTGGAAATGCACAAACCTTAATCGAAAATGGAACTGTAACCTTAACAGAGGCTATCTGTTGTCGTGACGACATTATGATATATTTAATCAAACAAGGATTACCACCAAACTCTGCATTTAAAATCATGGAAACGGTTCGTAAAGGAAAAGCATTGAAAGACCCAGCAAAGTGGAAAGAATATACAGACTTAATGAGAGAACATAATGTACCAGAATGGTATATCAAATCTTGTGAAAAGATAAAATACATGTTCCCAAAAGCACATGCGGCAGCCTATGTAACAAATGCTTTCAGAATTGCATGGTTTAAAGTACATGAACCAAAAGCATATTATGCAGCTTTTTTCTCAATCAGAGCAGCAGATGAATTTGATAGTGAAATCATGACTTTCGGAGAAGAAAAAGTAAAAAATAAAATGAAGGAAATTGATTTACAAGGAAATAACGCAACACAAAAAGACAAAGCTATGTATCCCGTATTAGAACTTGTCTTAGAAATGTATGAAAGAGGAATTAAATTTTTGCCAATTGACCTATATAAATCAAGTGCTACAAAATTTATCGTAGAAGAAGATGGAATTAGACCACCACTAAACAGTATTGCAGGACTAGGAACAGTAGCAGCAGTAGGAATTGAAAATGCAAGAAAAGACGGAAAATTCATGTCAATTGATGATATGAAAATCAGATCAAAAGTAGGAGACTCCGTAGCAGACTTATTAAAGAAATTTGGATGCCTAGACGGCATGAGCCAAAGCAATCAATTAAGTTTATTTGGATAAAACGGGATTTTGGGGACGGACTCAAAAATCCCGTGTCACATTGAGGATGTTTCTGTTTGGAACATAATATCAATTTAGATTATATGAATAACATGTTAGAAGAAATAAATTAGAAGAAATAAATAAGAAACATGACCCGACATAATAATCAAAGATTGCAATCAGGTACCACAGAACATTGTTGTTTTTGATAATAAAGAAGCTTAGAAAAAAATCTAAGCTTCTTTCAATGCTTCAAATTTATCACTAAATTCAGGACAATGTTTTTTCAAATTTACAGGTCTTAAATTTTTATCAGTAAAACAATGTTTGGTTTCGGCAATAATAACATCAGAGCCATCTTTTTTATCAGTTACTGTATATTGAATTGTTAATCTAACACCATTAAAATCTTTTACAAATACTTTAATTAAAATGGTATCTGCAAAAGTTACATGATGTTTATATTTACATTTTACTTCTAAAACAGGAATGGTAATACCCTGTTCTTCAAATTTTTCAAAAGGCATACCAGCAGCTTTTAACCATTCACATCTAGCTTCTTCTAAAAATCGAATATAATTAGAGTGATGAACAACACCCATTTTATCTGTTTCATAATAATTTATTGTTCTTTCATAAGTAAAACTCATTTTAAATCGCTTCCTTTCGAAAAGGTATTATACAAAATAAAAAAAAATCTGTCAAACATTGCAAAAATTAACATAATGTAGTATAATATGTTTTATGCAATTGTGCAGGAATTTTCTAGAAGTATAGAAAAGGAGGATTATAACATGTATCAGACCAATATTCAGTTGATAGGTGAAGTGGGGATTTACTGCTATGAGGATGATGGAACAATACAGAAATTTGACAAAAAAGATGTCCAAGAAAAGTTGGAAGAATTAGAATTCGAGAGTAAGGAAGAGCAGCAAGATTTACGGATGTTTAGTCATGATTTACTGACGGTAAAGTTCATTGGACTCGGAAGCAGTGAGAAATATGAAGTGGACTTATATATGGATGCCTTTCGATTTGGTAGCAAAAAGCCTGATTTTTGGATAACGGAGAATTCTCAGTTGTACGACATGTTAAAAGAATTCATAAAATAGCAGGGAGCAATCCCTGCTATTCTTATATTATGTAGCATAGACAAACGAACTTAATGAGACATTTTTTCCATTTAACCTAGAAATTATCAATTACAAATGATATAATGCAGACAAAAATGTCGCACAGACAAACGAACTCAATGCGACAAAAGGAGATTAGTAGAAAATGAAGAAAATAAATGGAGTAATATTACAAGCATTTGAATGGTACTTAGAAACCAATCAAAATTGGTGGAATACGTTAGCAAATGAGGCAGAAAAATTAGCAGATATAGGAATAACAGCTTTATGGCTTCCACCGGCATATAAAGGAATTGGTGGAAAAGATGAGGTTGGATATGGTGTTTATGATTTATATGATTTAGGAGAGTTTGATCAAAAAGGAACAATAAAAACGAAATATGGTTCTAAAGATGAATACTTAAATTGTATTATGACCTTAAAGCAAGCAGGAATGGAAGCATATGCAGATGTTGTCTTAAATCATAAAATGGGAGCAGATTTATTGCAAACCATTCCAGCAGAACAAGTAGATTGGGGAAATCATAATCATTTTGTAGAAAATCAAGTTGTAAGAGTTGCTACCAAATTTACATTTCCAGGTAGAAAGCATAAATATTCTGATTTTGAATGGAATTGGACACATTTTGATGGGATTGATTATGATGATAAAACCAAAGAACATGCTATTTTTCGTTTTAAAGATAAAACATGGAGTGGTGCAGTTGATGAGGAATTTGGAAATTATGACTATCTAATGGGAGCAGATTTAGATTTTAAAAATCCTGAAGTTGTCCAAGAATGCTTAGATTGGGGAAAATGGTATTTAGAGTTGACAAAAGTAGATGGTTTTCGATTAGATGCTGTAAAACATATTGATGCGAATTTTTATAAAGATTGGATAAAAACATTAAGAGAGCAGACAGAGGATGAATTATTTGCAGTCGGAGAATATTGGAGTGGAGATATTTCAAAATTACATAGATATATTACAGAAACAGAAGGACAAATTTCTTTATTTGATGTACCTTTGCATTATAACTTATATAATGCTTCAAAAGATGAAAATTATGACTTAACCAAAATTCTAAATAGCACATTAGTAAAAGAAAATTCAAGTAAAGCTGTTACATTTGTAGATAATCATGATACACAACCAGGACAAAGTTTAACAAGCTTTGTTGAAAGATGGTTTAAGCTACCTGCTTATGCAATCATTTTATTAAGAGATGAAGGATATCCTTGTGTATTCTGGGGAGATGTATATGGAATCAAACATGACAATATTGCACCAATTGAAGGTTTATCAACATTAATTGATTTAAGGAAAGAAAAAGCATATGGAAAACAAAATGATTATTTTGATTATCCAAACTGTATTGGTTGGACAAGAGAAGGAGATGAAGAACATATCAAATCTGGATTAGCAGTATTAATTTCTAATAAATTTGATGCAGAAAAAAGAATGTACATAGGTATACAATTTGCAGGAGAAAAATTTATCGATGCCATTGGTGGATGTCAAGAGGAAGTAGTGATTGATAATGAAGGATTTGGTATTTTTAAAGTAAAATCAAAATCAGTTTCTGTTTGGATAAATGCATAGTATATAATAATTTAAATTAATTAAAGAAAATTCCTGAACAATTTGCATTATTCAGGAATTTTCTTTTTTAGCTTCAGAAACGATCTTCGGCTAAGTCAATCAACTATTACAGTAGTCTTTAGCTCCAATAATTTCTCCAATAATCTGCCAGTATGCTCGATTCTTTGTATTTTTCATATTGGTCTGATTTTGCCGCCGCCTCGGCTATGCATGCATAAACTTTCCAGACCTCAAGCTTTTTTCTGGCGGCTGCCTTGTACAAGGAAGACCTATCGCCAAACAGGAAAGGATATATTGATTCAGCTCCTTGCTCATCCTTGTCATTTTCGTATATGGATAGAGCCTTCTCAAATTCTTCAATGCAGGGGAAATAGTTTCCCGTATTTAGTAGAATCTTTCCCTTGTTTTTGTGTGCTTTATACAAATAATGGCATTCAGCTGGTTGGATGGAATGCATGTCTGTTTTGTTTTTTAGGATTTCAATCACTCGATCCAGCCATTCGTTTGCTTCTTCATACTTTCCCCTCATCAGAACATGTCTAGAAATCTTAAAGGCTGCACGGAAATTGTTGGGGGCTAATTGATAAGCCTTTCTATAGCATGCCAGCTTTTTTTCCGGACGATTCAAAATAGTCTCATAGTACACACCCCTCCAGTACCAGAGAGAACTTGCGTATGGTTTTTCTCCAATTAAATTTATGGCGTTTATAAAGGAATCTATCGCTCCTACCTTTGAGTATGAGTCTGATTCATCATTTGTGATGTCTGCAAGTGCCAGAATCGCATACGCGCCATAATAACCGGAATCAATATCGAGGATTTTTTGCACTTTTTTTTCAATATCTTCATGAAAGTAATAATCCTTTTTCAGAAGCTCTTTGTGCAGTTTCTCTGGATGATTCCGATACCATCCTTTTTCAAAGGCTTTTAGCAGAATCGTATAAATCTGGCTCATTCTTCTCATGCAGTTTGCCTCTGCAGAGATGATGTATTTCCTTGCCTGACTATCTGCATCGGCTACCGATTTTTCCAACTGGCAAAATTGCTGATAAGCTTCATTAAAGCGATTATGAGAGCTCAGCATATCCTCATAAAGGGAATCATCTCTGGCATCAGAAAAATACTGAAGGCCATAACTGCCTCGCATCAGATTCTGGCACTCGTAAATCTTTGCCACACGTTTCAGCCAAAAAATCGTACTGTCACCAAAACATCCGTTAAGATGTTCCAACAGTTCATCCAGATTTCGTGGTGAATCTGGTTCCAGCAAAGAAATCACAGCGTCCGTATCCACTTCGCACCGTTTTTCATCTACTTTTTCATATACAAAAATTCCAAGCAGACGGAAAAAGGCAGAAAAGATTAGGTACCGGGAGATTTCCTCTTTCTTGTGCATAATAGTAATGCAACGTACTTCGGTTTTCATGCTAATACATCCTCCTTTACTAAAGTTGATTAATGTTTTTTTGCTGTCAGTTGACTGCTGTTTGCCTCTATCTCATAATGTTTACCTCCTTGTTGAATTGAGACAAAAAGTTTTGAATGCAAAACATCAGTATTGACATGCATGCATTATATCATAAATAGTACAAAAAATAAACAGTTATGTAAATTTAAACAAATTAGATATTAGATACAAATCCTAAAAAAATTATTGAAAAAATCAACAATTTAATATAAAATAGTTATAAATTTAGAAAGATAACAAAAAAATCATATACCAGTAGCCCTGTTAACATAGGAATTCATAGAATATAAACAAAATCTTAAAAACTGTATAGAAGAAATAAAAAGGAGAATGTAAATGCCAAAATTTTTTGTGACAACCAATCAGATTGAAGGAAATACCATTATTATACAAAATGAAGATGTCAACCACATAAAAAATGTTCTAAGAGCAAAAATTGATGATACAATCGATATATGTGATTGTCAAACATCTAAAAATTATATTTGTAAAATAGAACAAATAGAAGAAAAAAAGATTTATTGCCATATGATAGAAGAAATTGAGTCTCATGTAGAACCTCACATACAAGTCAGTATCTTTCAAGGATTGCCAAAAGCAGATAAGATGGAATTGGTTATCCAAAAATCAGTAGAGTTAGGTGCATATGATATAACGCCAGTAGAAATGAAAAGATGTGTGGTAAAATTAAATGACAAAGATAAAATAAAAAAAATACAAAGATGGCAAAAAATATCTGAAGGTGCTGCAAAACAATCTGGAAGAGATAGAATTCCTACAATCCATCCAGTAATCAATATTCATACATTATGTGAAAATATAAAAGACTATGATTTGGTATTAGTGGCATATGAAAATGAAAAAGTAAATACATTGAAACAGGAATTAAAAAAAGTGAATAATGATAAACATAAAGAAATGAAAATTGCTATTGTCATAGGACCAGAAGGTGGAATTGATAAAGAAGAAATTGTTAAATTTGAAGAACATCATGCAAAAATCATTACATTAGGAAATAGAATACTAAGAACAGAAACAGTGGCTTTAAATATGTTGAGTATGATTATGTATGAATTAGAGATGGATTGAAAAATAATGGCAATTTTGGTAGCTTATAAATTTCATTTAAAATGTAATCCTTTTCCAATTAAATATTGTATATAGAAAGAGAGGCAAAGATGAAAAAAGAAAAGGCAAAAGTTGAAAATCAAAACACAACAGAAAAAGAAAGTGCAGCCAATAAGACTGATGAAATATTAGAGCAAAAAATGGCAAAGAAAAAAGTTCCAAAACAAGTTTCACAGGAAATATTAAAAAAGATATTTAAAAATTTAATATTAGCAATTGTGGTTATGATATATTTTATTTCTTGTAATATCGTATATACTCAATTAGAGTGGGAGCAAATGGAGCTGATAACAAAAGCTATTTCAGGAGTTTTTTTACTAGCAAGTATTATTAGCTTAGAGTTCGCATATAAACGAGATAGTGGAACACTTACCATGACTGCCATAGAATTATTAGTATTAGCTGTCCATGCATTATTTATCGATCATGTTGTTACAATATATCAGTTTGATTTTAGGACCTATTTAGTAACATCATCATATATGTTTGCGATATACTATGTATTAAAATCAGCGGTTATTTATACAAGAGCTAGAATGAAATATTTGAAAAGTCTTAGTGACATATCAGAAATTGTAAAAGATGAACCAGTTATAAAAGAAGCAAAAAAAAGAAAAGAAGAACCAGTTGTAGATAAAGAAGAAAAGAAGGAAGAAAATCAAAACGAAACTAAAAAGAGTGAAAAAGAAAAAAATACTGAAAGCAAACAAAAAAAGAAACAAACCAGTAAGAAAAAAGGTAAGGTAAAAGAAGAAAAAGAGATTGCGAAAAAGGAAATCCAAGAAAAAGAAAAAACAATAGAAACCAACAATAAAGAAGAAAAAAATGAAAAACAAAAAGTTTCTAAAACGAAAAAGAAAATGAAACAAAATAAGGAAGAAAAACAAGAAGAAAGTAAGAGTGAACAGCAGAATGAAGTGAAAGAAGAAAAGAAAAGTAATAAAGAAGAAGTCATAGAAGAAGTAAAAAAACAACCAAAATCAAAAAAGAAAAAAAGAAAGAACTAAAAGTAAAAAAATAGTTACAATGTGGAAAACATAATTAAGAAAGGAACGTAGTAAGAAATGATTAAAAGTATGACTGGTTATGGAAAATCAAATATGTCAAAAAATTTAAGAGAATATCAAGTAGAAATAAAAAGTGTGAATCATAGATATTTAGATGTTTCAGTAAAAATGCCTAGAAGCTTAAGTTATTTAGAAGAAGAAATCAAAAAAGCTATTTCAGCTAAGTTAACAAGAGGAAAAGTAGATGTATTTATAACATTTAACAATAATTCTTTAGAAGGTAGAGATATTAAAATTAATACAGAAATTGCTAGAATGTATATTAAAGAATTAAGAGATTTGGCAGAATCAGAAGGAATTGTAGCAGATATTCCAGTAACAGAAATTTCTAAATTACCAGATGTATTGACCATTCAAAATAATCAGGATGATGAAACAATCAAAAATGAATTACTTGAAGTAACAAACCAAGCAATTGAAAATTTAGTGGAAATGAGAAAAGTGGAAGGAGAAAAGATTGCACAAGATTTATTGGTAAGAATACAGGATATAGAAGGTAAAGTGAAAAAAATATCTTCACTTTCTACTGGACTTATTGAAGAATATGTAGTAAAATTAAATACGAGGATAAAAGAATTGTTACAAGATCAAGAAATAGATGAAGCAAGATTGGCACAAGAAGTAGTTATCTATGCGGATAAATGTTCTATAGAAGAAGAAGTAACAAGATTAAATAGTCATATATATCAATTCAGAGAATTGTTAAACGGCAATGAATCTGTAGGAAAAAAATTAGATTTCATGATTCAAGAAATGAATCGAGAAACCAATACCATCGGTTCAAAAGCAAATAATTTAGAAATTACAAATGAAGTAATCAATATGAAAACACAATTAGAAAATATCAGAGAACAAGTACAAAATATAGAGTAAGAAGGGAATGATTTTATGCAATTAGTAAATATTGGATTTGGAAATATTGTATCAGCAGAGAGAATTGTAGCAATTGTCAGTCCAGAATCAGCACCAATCAAAAGATTAATACAAGAAGCAAAAGATAATAAAACAGCAGTAGATGCAACTTATGGAAGAAGAACGAGAGCTGTATTAATTATGGACTCAGGACATGTTATTTTATCAGCTGTACAACCAGAAACAGTTGGAGCAAGAATTGATAAAGACATTTCACAAGAAGAAAATTAAATGATGATTTTGGGGACGGAGCAAAAAATCATCATTTGATAGTAAATGATAGAAAATTTAATGCATAATTTAAATTGGAAAATGATGATTTTTTTCTCCGTCCCTAAAATCATCAGAAAAGAAAGGAAATGATAAAAAATGATAGTAAAACCTAGTGTTTCAGAATTACTTACAAAAGCAAATAATCGATATGAATTAGTAATTGCAACAGCTAGAAGAGCAAGACAAATTGCTTCTGGTGCAACACCTTTAGTAGAGACAAAAGAGGAATCACCAGTAACGATAGCTGCGATAGAAATTGCAGAAGGGAAGGTTACAATAGAATGTTAGTCATATTATCTGGAGTAGCAGGCGCAGGAAAAGATACAATAAAAAAAGAATTAATTAAACGAATGGAAAATGTAGAATCACTTCCTTCATATACTTCAAGACCAATCCGTGAAGGGGATGTAGAAGGAGGAACTTATCATTTTGTATCAAGAGAAGAATTTGAAAAAATGGTAGAAAATCAAGAGTTTTATGAATATGATATTCATCATAATCAATATTATGGAACTTCTAGAAAATTATTAAATGATAAGATAAAAAGTGGAAAAATTATTGTAAAAGATATTGATGTTAATGGAACAGAACATTTAAAAGAATTATTAGGGAATGACACAAAAGTTGTTACCATATTTTTACGTGTTCCAAAAGAAGAATTAAAACATCGATTAGAAAATAGAATAGACAAGCCAAGTCCACAAGAAATTATATTACGTTTGAATCGTTTTGATTATGAAGAATCTAGAATTAATTTATATGATTATGTATTAAAAAATAATGATTTAGAAAAAACAGTACAAATTATTATGACAATTATAGAAAATGAAATGAGATTGGAAAGAGAAGATAATTAACATTTGACAATCCTATTTTATAAATATACAAAAAATAAGCATGAATAGAAATATTTGTGTTTATTTTTTATTTTATAGGAAATAGTCGATATATAAATATTTTTAAAGATTCTCGGCTACCCTTTATTCCCGTTTAACAAATTCTAATGATAAAGACATAACAATACCCGGAAACAGGACCCTTTATGCCTTTATCCTAAGAATTTGTAAAACTATTCCGGTCACATTCGAATTCTTTAAAAATATTTATATATCGACTATTTCCTAATAAATTACTATTAAAACCATTAAATAGTAATAAAAATACAGAGAGTTAAGCACCAAACTCTTGTTTTTAGCAAAAAAGTATAGTATAATGTGACTGAAAATTTATTAACATTCAAAATAAATATAAATATAAATATCAAATTATGGGGGAATTTTCATGAATGACAAAATTATCATAAAGGGTGCAAAAGAACATAATTTAAAAAATATAAATTTGGAAATACCAAGAGATAAATTAGTTGTTATTACAGGACTATCTGGTTCTGGAAAATCTAGTTTAGCATTTGATACCTTATATGCAGAAGGGCAAAGAAGATATGTAGAAAGTTTGTCGTCTTATGCTAGACAATTCTTAGGGCTAATGGAAAAACCAGATGTAGAAAGTATAGAAGGGTTATCACCAGCGATTTCTATAGATCAAAAAACAACTTCAAAAAATCCTCGTTCTACAGTAGGAACGGTTACAGAAATCTATGATTATATTCGTTTGTTATATGCCAGAATTGGTGTACCATATTGTCCAAATTGTGGAAAGAAAATAGAAAAACAAACAATAGATCAAATTGTAGATAATATTATGGGATTAGAAGAAGGAACAAGAATTCAAGTATTGGCACCAGTCGTTAGAGGCAGAAAAGGAGAATACACAAAACAATTAGAAGAATTCCAAAAAGAAGGATTTGTCAGAGTTAGAATAGATGGAGAGATGTATGAACTTTCTGATGATATTGCATTAGACAGAAAGAAAAAACATGATATTGAATTAGTGGTTGATAGATTGGTAATCAAACCAGAAATTATCAGTAGATTAACAGAGTCAGTAGAAGTTGCCTTGAAACATGCCAATCAATTAGTATTAATTGATGTTGTGGGAAAAGGAGAAAGATTATATAGTTGTAATTATGCCTGTCCTGATTGTGGATTTAGTTTTCCAGAGCTAACACCTAGAATGTTTTCATTTAATAATCCAATGGGGGCTTGTCCGGTTTGTACAGGTATTGGATATTTAATGAAAATGGATGAAGATTTAATTATTCCAGATAAAAACAAAACTTTATATGATGGTGTAAAAGCCTTTGGTTCAAGTACCATGAAAAAAGGAGATACCATGGCAAAAATGTATTTTGAAAGTATCGGAAAACATTATGGAATTGATATCAGAGGAAAGAAAATTAAAGAATTGCCTAGAAGTTTTATGGAAAAAATCTTGTATGGTACAGGTGATGAAGAAATTGATTTTGAATATCAGTCACCAGCAGGAGTAAGAAGATTTAGAGCACCATTTGAAGGTGTACTTCCAACATTAGATAGACGTCATAATGAAACCAAATCACAAGGAATGCGTGATTTTTATGAAATGTATATGACAAATTCTCCATGCTATGCATGTCATGGAGCTAGATTAAAACCAGAAATTTTATCTATAAAAGTAGGAGATAAAAATATTAATGAATTAACAGCAATGTCTATTAATCAAATAAAAGACTATTTGGATAATTTACAATTAAATAAAACAGAAGCCATGATTTCAGATTTAATATTAAAAGAAATCCATCAAAGATTACAATTTTTAATTGATGTTGGACTAGAATATTTAACATTATCTAGAAGTGCAGGAACTTTATCAGGAGGAGAAGCACAAAGAATTAGACTTGCGACACAAATTGGATCTGGACTAACAGGAGTGTTATATATTTTAGATGAACCAAGTATTGGATTACACCAAAGAGATAATGATAGATTATTAGCAACATTAAAGAAATTAAGAGATTTGGGAAATACTTTATTGGTTGTAGAACATGATGAAGATACGATGTATGCAGCAGACCAAGTTATTGACATAGGACCAGGTGCAGGAACCCATGGTGGACAAGTGATGGCACAAGGAACTGCTGAAGAAATTAAACAAGTAGAGAACTCTATTACAGGAAAATATTTAAGTGGAAGATTAAAAATTCCAGTGCCTAAAAAAAGAAGAAAACATACAAAATCAAAAGTGATTGAAGTACAAGGTGCAACAGAAAATAATTTAAAAAATATTAGTGTGAAATTTCCATTAGGGGTATTTACTTGTGTCACAGGTGTATCAGGTTCAGGAAAGTCTACATTGGTTAATGAAGTACTATATAAAACAATTGCAAAAGAATTAAATGGTTCTAATGAAAAGCCAGGAAAATGTAAAGGCATTAAAGGAATTAATCAAATTGATAAAATTATCAATATAGACCAATCACCAATTGGAAGAACACCACGTTCAAATCCAGCAACGTATACAGGTGTATTTGATTTAATTAGAGATATTTTTGCCGAGACAGAAGAAGCAAAATTAAGAGGATATCAAAAAGGAAGATTTAGCTTTAATGTTGAAGGCGGAAGATGTGAAAGCTGTAAAGGTGATGGTGTTCATAGAATTGAAATGCATTTCTTACCAGATATCTATGTACCTTGTGAGGTATGTAAAGGAAAGAGATATAACAGAGAAACCTTAGAGGTAAAATATAAAGGAAAAAATATTGCAGATGTTTTAGATATGACTGTTGAAGAAGCTTTACAATTTTTTGATAAAATACCAAGAATTAAGCAAAAAATTCAAACTTTATATGATGTTGGATTAGGTTATATCAAATTAGGACAACCATCCACAACGTTATCAGGAGGAGAAGCACAAAGAGTAAAATTGGCAACAGAATTATCTAAAAAGGCAACAGGAAAAACGTTATATATTTTAGATGAACCAACAACAGGACTTCATATTGCAGATGTTCATAAATTGGTGGATATTTTACAAAGATTAGTGGATACAGGAAATACGATTATTGTTATTGAACATAATTTAGATCTAATCAAAACTTGTGACCATATTATTGATTTAGGTCCAGAAGGTGGAGAAAATGGTGGAGAGGTCGTTGCTGTAGGAACACCTGAACAAGTTTGTTTGAATGAGAAAAGTTATACAGGTAAATTTTTAAAGAAATATTTAGAAAAGTAAAAAACGAAAGATAGAAAGGGGAAAGATAAATGATAAAGAAAGAATTTTATTACCCATCAGCAGATGAAAAAACACAAATTCATGCAGTAGAATGGAGACCTAAAAACGAAATTGTAGGTGTGATTCAAATAGCCCATGGTGTAACAGAACATATTTTACGATATGAACAATTTGCAGAATATTTTACCAAGAAAGGATTTGTGGTTGTGGGAAATGACCATTTAGGTCATGGAACATCCATTGCACCAAATGGTAAACCAATGTATTTTGGACCCCAAAACAGTTGGAACTTTGTGGTAAAAGATATAGAAACTTGTAGGAAAATGACAAAGGAAAAATATCCAGATGTACCATATATTTTGTTGGGATTTTCATTAGGTTCTTTTTTGGTAAGAACATATTTAATTGATTATGCCACAGAACCATTAGATGCTGCTATTATTATGGGAACTGGATATATATCAAACTTTAAAATTGCGATTGCAAAAATGATGGCAAATAAAGAAGCAAAAAAAGTGGGAGAAGAAAATACCAGTCCAGTGATAAAAAGTTTAACATTTGAAAACTATAATAAATTATTTAAACCCAATCGAACAGAATGTGATTGGTTATGTGCAAATGAAGAGGCAATAGATGAATATTTGCAAGACCCATTAAGAGGCAAGAATTATTCAGCAGGATTATTTAGAGAATTATTGTCTGGAATGCAATATACATCAAATGTAAAAAATATTAAGAAAATGAATAAAAAAATGCCAATTTTGCTATTATCAGGAGATAAAGACCCAGTTGGTGATTTTGGTAAAGGGGTTATTAAGACATTTGAGGAATTCAGAAAAGCTGGAATAGAAAATGTGGATATAAAATTATATAAAGATTTACGACATGATATCTTACATGAAGAATCTAGAAGAAACATATATAATGATATAGATAGATGGTTAAGAAAAAATGTAGAAGTTTAGAATTTAATTCAAAAGTATAATTAAGAAAAAGGAGGTTCCAAAAAGATGGAACCTCCTTTTGAAGGTATAATTTATGCATGTAATAATTTTATAAAAATATTTTCAATAACTAAGTTATAAGTTTAAAATACGAATAAAAATAAATTCTTTGACAAATACTAAAAATGAAATAGAAAAAGTAAAAATGTCTAAAAGGAAATGTTTCAAAAAGGATGATTAGAAAGGAGAGGATTATGTTTAATTTTAGAACTGATTTGGCGGCAGAGAGAAGAGAGATATATAGAACAGCGAATAAATTAGAAAATGAAATTAATGGTATAGAAAGTGAGGAGCAACAAATTGATGAAAATATAAAAGTGGATAGAGTAAAAATAACCAATGAAGAAGGTGAGAAGGCAATTGGAAAACCGAAAGGTGTATATGTGACGATTGATATTAAAAATTTAAAAATTGCAGGAGAAGAAGAAATCCAAAAGTCAGCAGACACAGTGGCAGATGAATTAAGAAAAATTATAGATAGCCATGTTGATAAAAATGGAGAAATACTAGTGGTTGGTCTTGGGAATATTTATGTGACGCCAGATGCATTAGGTCCTAAAGTCATTAATGATATAGAAGTGACAAGACATATGATTAAGTATTTACCACAATATGTAAAAGAAGGTGCTAGGAATGTCAGTGCCATATCTCCAGGTGTATTAGGAACAACAGGGATTGAAACAGTAGAAATTTTAAAGGGAATTGTGGAAAATACACATCCAAAATTATTGATAGTGATTGATGCTTTGGCATCTAGAAGTATAGAGAGAATTAGTAGTACAGTACAAATATCAGATACAGGAATTGTTCCAGGTGCAGGTGTGGAAAATACAAGAAAAGAAATTAGTGAAAATACATTAGGAATTCCAGTAGTTGCCATAGGAATTCCGACTGTTGTAGATATTTTTTCTTGTAACGCATAAAAATAATTGGGTTAGAAATCTTATAAACCTTTATAGAGTAGGTGTTT
>CALXKE010000002.1 GCA_944388805.1 uncultured Clostridia bacterium
TTTTTTAAAAATGGTTTAAATAGTATTATTAAATTATGGCTCAAAAATGGTTGCAAAGAATCTCCAGAGGAAATTGATTCTATTATAAAAAGTGAATATGATTATAGAAAGAAAGATTGAATATTCAATCTTTCTTTCATTAACCATAAGATTACTTTATATTATTTACCAAAAATTCAATCACATCATCCTCTTGATGACTTCCTGTTTTTCTTTCTTCTTCAGTTAAATCCACAAAATATTTATTATTCTCTGGCATAATAGATATAGAGTCTAATGGATAACCTGGTGTCCTTCTTTTACAAGGTTTGCTTACTAAATAAAAATGACTTTTGCTCCAAGTATATTCTTTTGATTTTTTCCCATCATATATGACCATTCCAAATACCCATTTAGCTGTTAATTTACCACCATATTCATCCACCAGATGACAATAATATTCAATCATTTCTTCATCATTTAATTCTCTTCCATTTACTCTTCTAACATGCGTTCCTGGTTGTTTTTCTTCTGGTAATTCTTCTATAAACAAATTGTTATCCATTCCAATAGTTGCTATTTTTGTAGTGTCATAATATGTTTTTGCTTTTATATACGCATTTTCAATTGCATTTTTTCCTGTTTCTTCTGGTTTTAGATTGATTCCTAAATCTTTTATTGTTAATACTTCAATATTTCTTTCACGCAGTTTATTTGCATATCTTTCTATTTTTGCCGGATTTGTTGTTGCAAATAGTACTTTCATTACTACCTCCTAAAACTATTATTATCAAACTTAACAATTTGCAATACTCCAAATATTCTTACTATATTTCTCACTATTATCAAGTTTTTCCATTTCTTCTACAATACATTCTATATCTTGATCATCAAGAGGTTCAAATCCATCATAAAATCCACTTTTTCTATCTGGTAAATATGGTGCATCTGGAAATTTTTGTTTTTTCGCATCAACTGTTCTTCCAAAGATGTGTTCATGATAGTATGGTTTTGCAATATTTCCTTTTTCATCTTTTTTCCATGCCCAATTACCTGCTTCAAAAAAATTAATTCTGACAATATCTATATTTCTTTTTTTCATTGCTTTTTTATATGCTTCACAAACCATCTGGCACAATCTTTGTTGTTCTAAAACTTCATTTGGTGAAAAATCTAAACGTGAATCATATCTATATTTATCTCCATTTCCTCTTATCATCATATGTCCCCCTTCTTCTCTAGAAATAAAGGGATGATTTGCTGCAACTACAACAAAATTAGTTGTTTCCCATATAACTTTTTTTCCATCTATTATTTTCATAAAAAATCTCCTTATCAATTACTAATCTTGTTAGGATTATATAATAAAAGAGAGTAATTATCAACCAATTACTCTCCTATCCAAATTATATAATCTCATACAAAATAAGTTTAAAAATAAATAAAATTTCTGTATATAAAACTAATCTTTTTTTATTATGATTCTTTTTCTATCTCTTCTAGATTCGCTTGTCTTTTGATTTTACCAGTTGTTGTTTTAATTAATGGTTCATCTGAAACAATAATTCCTCTGATTGCTTTATACTTTGGCATGACACTATTGACTTCTTTTATTTTTTCAGTTAGTACTCTATAAATATCTTCTTCACTTTCTACCTTATATGCTTCTTTCATAATATCTTTATCAAATACAATTTTTACATGTATCTTGATATTATCTTTATCATCTGTTTGTTGTTTTCCAAAGATAAAAGATTCTTTTACCCCTTCAATCTTGTTAACCAATCCTTCCATTTCTTCTGGGTATATATTTTTACCATTTTTTAAAACGATTACGCTCTTTCTTCTTCCACAGATAAATATGTAACCATCTTCATCAATTCTAGCTAAATCTCCTGTATGGAACCATCCATCTTCCATAACACTATTTGTTGCTTTTTTATCATTATAATACCCAAGCATAACATTTGGACCTTTTACCACAAGCTCTCCTACACCATCATCATCTGCTTCATCAATTCTGGCTTGAACATGTGGAATTGGTTTTCCAATAGAACCTACTCTATGATATTCATTTGTTTCGATTCCAATGATTGGAGATGTTTCCGTTAAACCATATGCCTGACATAAGTTTAATCCCCAGTTTCTAAATGTTTCGATTACTTCTTTATCTAATGCTGCAGCTCCTGTAATAAATAACTTGATACATCCTCCATACATATCATGGATTTCTTTAAACACTTCTTTTTTCTCTTGCATAGATTTATCTTTATATTCTTGCATTAATTGTTTTGTTTCTTCTACTTTTCCTTTTTTCTCAAGCATTTTCCATATATTTTTATACATTAATTCATATATAGCTGGAACAAATGCTGCATAGGTTATTTTATATTCATTTAAGTTTTCTACAATATGTCTAATACCATCACAAAAAGCTCTTTCTGCACCTACATATAATGAAACTAACATACCGACTGTACATTCATATACATGATGTAATGGTAGGAATGACAATATTCTATCATTTGAATCAACATCTACAACAGATGCATAATCCATCACATTTGAGATTAAATTCTTATGTGAAAGTGCCACTACTTTTGATTTTGATGTTGTTCCTGATGTGAATAACATTATACGCATTTCTTCTGGATTTATTTTTGCATTGATATATTCTTTATTTCCACTATCTAATAATTCTTTTCCTTTTTCTATTAATTCTTTTTCAGAATATATTCCTTCATCATGAATATCTGTATCCATAGAAATTAAATGTTTTAATTTATTTTTCTCACTATATTTTATTTTTTTGATAGTTTCTTCATATTTCTTAGAATAGAATATGGCTTCTACTTCTGATCTTTCTATAACCTCTTCTAATTCATTTGCTGGTAAAGATTTATCCATTGGAACGACAATTCCTACACCACATACAACTGATAAATAGGCAAGTTCCCATTCATATCTATTCTCTCCAATAACGCCAATTCTTTTTCCTTTTAAACCTAAACTAATTAGTGCAGTTCCTAAATAATTTATCATATCTCTTATTTCATTATGTGTATATGTTTTATATTGTCCCTTTCCTATTTTTATTTTGTATCCTGGTTTATCTCCATATAATTCTCTTGTCTTATTTAACATATCCTTTAAATCTGTTACTTCCAATACTTTTTTTGCCATAGCTTTATTTCCTCCGTACATTTATTACTTTTCATTTTATGTGTATTTTTTCTTGCCTATAATAGATTAATATAGATATGAAAAAAAGTCAAATGTTATTGTGAATTTTAAGAAAAAAGTTGTAATTATTCAGTTATAAAGAATTTATACCACTGAATAATTACAAAAGTTTGTGTTATAGCATCGTAAAAATATAAATAAAATATATAATAATTAATAGGATGCCCCTTTTCCTATCTAATTCACTTTTTTTATTAAATATAGCAATTAATTGTAGAAGTATCGTTATAACAATGAGAAGTATTAGTACACTATTAAAATCTGTAGCAAATGTCAAAGGACCTATGACCGCACCAATTCCTACTAACAGACATAAATTTATAATATTAGAACCAGATATATTTCCTAATAATAAGTCTGTTTCATCTTTTTTAGCAGATATAATACCTGTTATAATCTCTGGCAAAGCTGTTCCAATAGCCACAATTGTCATTCCTATGAATCGCTCAGATAATCCTAAACTACTTGCAATTGTTACAGAATTATCTACAACAAAATCCGCACCAAATTTTAGTCCTAAAATTCCTAATATCATATATACAATAATCATTCCTATAGAATAATTTTCTTTTGATTCTACCTCTTTTATAATTTCTTCATCTATTTTCTCATTATGTATCTTTTTCTCTTCATAAATGGAATAAATGATATAAGCTACTGTGCATAAAAGTAATATAACTCCTTGTCCTCTTGTGATGGTTTGTGCTTCTTCGAAGTTTTTCTGTGTTTCCTAAAAATAATAATAAAACCATGGCTACCATTCCAATAGGAAGATGTCTGGTTACAATTCGTTTATCAAATTTTACTGGTCTTACCAAACTAGTAATTCCAATAACAAATAGAAAATTACAAATACAACTACCAATGGCATTTCCAATGATTAAATCAGAATGTCCATCTATTGCAGAAGTCACTGTAATAAAAATCTCTGGAAGTGATGTTCCCACAGCTAATATGGTTAATCCTATAAGCATTTCAGATAACCCAAATCTTTTTGCTATACTTATAGCTGATTTTACTAAAAAATCTGCCCCTTTGATTAAAAATATAAATCCTATGATAATTAATAATATCTCTACTATCAAATCACTTCTCCTTTCTTTTGTATTAAATTATTTTATACTATTTTTACTTCTTTTGTCAAAGGTAATTTTTAACTGTAGGATATAATAAAATATATATAATAATGTACCATTAATAGAAAAATATGCTTACTATTTCTATTAATGGTACATATCATAAATCAATTTTGTAATACAGATTTTCGATTTAAAAGTTTATTATAATATTTTCCAACCAAAAATACAGACATCACTCGACTATTATAATTTGTTACTACTATTTAATCTCAAATTCATTTGAATATATATCAATATATCCGTTATCATAAACTGGTTTTACTATTCTGTATATTCCATTAGACAATTTTCCATAGCACTGTTCTATATCTAATTTTTGTGTTAATTGATTATCTTCATTTACTTCATAAGCTATATCAATCCAAGATAAATCATCAGATATATAATTTAGTTCTTTCCATTCTCCATTAACTTTTTGTTGAACTCTAAACTCTACACCCCAACCATAATGATCTTCATTATTATCTGTAATTATGATTGAAACGCTTTCTGGAGTTATTGTAGTATCGTCAACTTCTATTGTAACATTTTCTGGGCTATGATTAGATTTTTCATTCGATTGTAAATTTTCCTCAAATGTCTTTTCATACGCTTTCCATTCGTCCTCAAAATCATTATAATCCATAGACCAAGTGCCAATCTTAATATCATCAAACCCTGCTAATGTATTGAAATCTATAACTTTATATCCAAGCCCAAAATATTCTACTGTTCCACCATCATTAATTTCACCTGCTGGATTTTTTATACAAAATATTGGCTTTTCTTGTTTTTGCACTCTATTATAATCTACTACAAAAAATACTATTCCTAAAATTACTATTACGCCTATAATACTAAAACATATTTTTAATCCCTTTTTCATAAATCCCCCTATTTTTCTTGACTTTTTATTTATATATATATTATAATAAATGTAGGAAATGACAATTCCACAAACGTGGTTTTGCCGAATTTAGTTGTAAAAAACTCACACCTAACTCGCCAAAGTTACAGATGTGAGCTTTTTTTATTTATGTAGTTGCTTATCAACCCAGTTCTTGTATAGAACTGCTGTCAAGGCAACGTTTAATATTAAAGATAACATTAATGCTATTATTACAAATAGTATTACTTTAACCATAAACATCACCACCCTTCCTACGAAGAATCGTAAAATTGGTGGCAAAACCACATCTGCTAACTATCATTTCCTATGTTACTTATTTTACAAAATTCTTTTTATTTTGTCTACAAATTTTATTAAATTTATAAATTCATTTTAATTTCCAAGACAAATCACTATTTTTCTATCAAAATTATAGTGTAAAAACAAGACAATTTCAATGAATTGTCTCTTTTAATTGAATAAATACTTGCTTTTCTCTATTTAAATAATATTTTTTATCTAAATCTCTCTCCATTTTTTTACCTGCTTTCACATACATAGAACAGCAACTATTAAAAGTTTCATTTTTTATAATTTATTATATAATTTATAGTTCACATAACTATTTACCTAAATATATAATAAAACAGTAAGAAATAACATACCAAAAAAAGCTTAGGCACCCAAAATGGATTCCTAAGCTTTTTTGATTAATTTACAAAGTAATTATTATATTACTTCACAACAAAGTTTATAATTCTGTCAGGAACGAAAATCACTTTCTTGATTTTCCTTCCGTTAAGTTTTGCATTAACATGTAACATGGCCATTTCCGTTAATTCATCTTTACCCACTCCCTTACTTACGGTAAGAATGGTAATGTTTTTGGAATTGATCTGAACAGGAATCTTAATATTTGCATGTTCTATAACTTCCTTATCGACCTTAGGCCATTCTGTTTTGAAAATACTTTTTGTATATCCAAGTTTTTCCCAGTAATACTCTGCCAGATGCGGAGCTTCTGGAGCCATAAGCTTTGTAATAGTTTCCATAACACCAATTAAAATTTTTGAATTTCTACCGGTATCAATGTAATTTCTAATACTACTAAACAACTCCATCATTCTCGCAACAGATGTATTAAACTGGAATGTTTCCATGCCAGCAGTTACTTTTTCAATTGTGGAATTCACTGCAAGCAAAAGATCCATTTCCGGCTGTTCACATACATCTGCAAAATCCTTAATTGAAAAATACGTATCAAAAGTTTTATCAACTCTATCATAGTACTTTTTGATTGCTTCGATTCCGCTATCAGACCATGGACCACCTTCGATATAATTGAAACCAAACATCAAGTATGTTCTAAAAACGTCAGAACCATACTTTTCGATGTACTCATCCGGAGAAACAGTATTCCCCTTAGATTTGCTCATCTTCTGACCATCTGGTCCCAAAATTGTTCCCTGGTGAACCAAAGATTTAAACGGTTCGTCAAATTTTAAGTATCCTGCATCTCTCAGTACCTTAGTTACAAATCTTGCATAAATGAGATGCATACAACTATGTTCAGCACCACCTACATATTTGTCTACAGGAAGCATCTGATTAATAAAATCAGGGTCAAATGCCTCTTTATCGTTTCTTGCATCAGGATATCTCAGCATATACCATGAAGAACACATGAATGTATCCATTGTGTCTACTTCACGTTTCGCCGGCTTACCACAGCAAGGGCAAATAGTATTTACAAACTTTTCATTACGTGCCAAAGGCGATTCTCCATCCGGCCTAAAATCTACATCATAAGGTAAAAGCACAGGAAGCTGTTCATCTGGAACAAGCACTTCTCCACAATCATCACAATAAACAATTGGAATTGGTGCTCCCCAATATCTCTGACGAGAAATAAGCCAATCTCTCAAACGATAAGTTACCTTCTTACCACCAACATTGTGTTCAGCTAAGTAGCGAACAATCAAAGTTTTTGCTTCTTCTACACTTTTACCGTTAAGGAAATCTGAATTAATCATATTTCCATCACCAGTGTATGCACAGTGGCCATCCGGATTGAAGCCATCAATAACCGGTACAACTTCCAGATTATATTTTCTAGCAAATTCATAGTCCCGGTCATCATGAGCAGGAACTGCCATAACAATTCCTGTACCATAGCTTTCAAGTACATAGTCCGAAATCCAAATAGGAACCATCTTACCAGTTACTGGATTCTTGGCATAAGAACCGGTAAACACACCAGTCTTTTCATGCGTAGTACTTTGGCGCTCAATCTCCGTTAACATTTCGGTTCTTCTCACATAGTTATCAACTTCCTCTGCATATTCTTTTGTAACCAACCGGGTTACCAAATCATGTTCAGGAGCCATAACAATATAAGTTACACCAAAAATAGTATCCGGGCGAGTGGTGAAAATTTCCAAATTCCCCACCCGCTCATTTGTAAAGACAACAGATGCGCCTTCAGACTTTCCAATCCAGTTTCTCTGCATTGCTTTTGTTTTTTCCGGCCAATCAAGGTCATCAAGACCTGTAAGGAGTTCTTCTGCATAATCCGTAATCTTCAAAAACCACTGATTCATCTTCTTGATATGAACCTCAGATCCACATCTTTCACATTTTCCCTGTTTTACCTGCTCTCTTGCAAGAACAGTTTTGCAAGAAGGACACCAATTGGCAGGTGCTGCCTTTTTATAGGCTAACCCCCTCTTATATAATACAGTAAACACCCATTGTGTCCACCTATAATATTCGGGATCACAAGTGACTACTTCATTCGACCAATCAAACATCCCGCCCATTTCTTTAAGCTGTCCACGCATAATTTCGATATTTTTCATGGTACTGTCTTTGGGATGTGTTCCAGTCTTAATTGCATAATTTTCTGCTGGAAGGCCGAAAGCATCAAAACCCATTGGCTGAAAAACGTTGTAGCCCTGCATCTTCTTAAAGCGAGCATAACTATCAACTAAGCCAAAGTTGAACCAGTGGCCCAAGTGAAGTTTTGCTCCAGACGGATAAGAAAACATATCCATAACATAGAATTTTTCATCCATCCGTGAACGATCAAATGCAGAAAGCTTTTCATCTTCCCATTTTTCCTTAGCAAATTTTTCAATTTTTTTCATTTTCATCGTATTCATACTTTTATACCTCACTCAAATAAGTTTATCTACACTAAAAGTCAAAGTTTCAGACTCACCATTTTTATAGAGAATTTCTTGTACACAAATATTGTACAAAATTTCAATAGCTAAACGATGGCCTTCCAGTTCGCCTTTTGTGCTAGGACTACTACTAAAAAAATTGTAAATAAAGTCTTCTCTTGAATCTTCGTTAAGACCTCTAATCACTTCATCTCCATTATGTCTCATAAGAGTTTCAGAAGTAATTTTTTCAAACGGTACACCACCAATCAATTCAGAGTTTCTAAAAATGCAAATATCGAAGTTGTCTAGTCCTCCTACTCCAGACTCGTCAACTGTTCTATCTTTTATCTCTTTAGACTGGTAACTATGAACCTGAATGTCCATTAAAGGTCCTATTTCAATGTCTACTGTTTCGTGGCGAACTCTTCCATTGTTTTTATAATGGTCGTCATGTGGTATAATCCAAGCTCTCCTGGAAAAACCAATCTGTGAAATATATAAATTTCCAGTTGTTATGGTCTTACCATTTTCATTATAAAAACTAAACTGTGACACAACCGCCTTTTCTCCAAATAAATTATAATCTGTAGACGATGCTTCCTTGTCGTAAAATTTGGGAATAGGCTGTCCTAGTTTTTGAAAAAGATTTACCACTTCATCAGGCCTAATAATCTGAATATCATCAGACTCAAGCTGAAATTCACTACTAATTTTTGCTTTCATTGGCTTTTTGTCTTTAGATAATTCGTTGTTTATCTTCACGATATCCGAAAACAGGTCTATGAAATGATATCCACTATGAAAGAGTTTACCATATCCATATTTGTATGGATGATTCTCATAGAATAAATCATGTGGCATAATCCAATTTCCATCACAGTGACTTACATACACTTTCGTGATAGGAATATTATATGCTCTCACAATTTCTCTAGCCAATTCAAGTACCAACATGTAGCCTTTATTCATTTTCCGTTGACACATAACCTTGCACTGATACTTAGAATTCTGTCTATTCAAGATGCTATAATACTCATCTTTTACCTTAGCAGCATCCTCCAAAGTATAAAACTTTGAAGGAGCCACAATAGGCTTTTCAACAAGCATATGAACTTCTTTTTCAACAAAGTAATCTATATACGCATAATGTGCTTTAGGTTCAGATGCCACAATTACATGAGTAATCTCATACTTACTACACAATTCGTCAAAAATCTTGCGAGTATTAGAACTTAAAACTTCTAAATCCTTTTCAGAATCAGGTATCGTAACTACAACTGTTTTAAAACCAAATCCTTTAAGTTCCGCCTGAACTCTCTCTTTCTGCGAATCAAGGTCCACAACAATTTTAGGTTCAAACTTGTATTTTAAAAAGAATTTAAAATAAGTTCTGGTAGCATGGGGTCCCCAACCAATCATTAAAGTATTAACTTTTGAAAACATCAAGAACCTCCTTGAGAAATTTACCTTCTATAAACCATATCTGCAGGAATGTAATGCAAAGTTTTAAAGGTCCAATTTTCGTCGCGATCGTAGCGTTCTTTTAATGTTGCAATCAGAGCAACAATGGCATCGATATTCTCCCTAGTATAATGCGGAGACATTGGGTATGCCTTAATAGAACCCAGACACACATTAGTGCCCGCGACTGTAAATACATCAGATGCTGTAAACGCCAGATGGGTTTCACCTTTTTCGTTAAGCTCGTCAACATAGCGAGTAAAATTCAAATTGTAGTTCTTTACCTTATCTGTTTCTTCTTTCGGCATGGTAAGAATTTCAGCCAAAGCCTTATCCTCAAATCCTTCCGGTTTTAAAATAAACAGAGTTGCCACACCATTGGAATTGGCATTAACAACTTCCGCAAAGGGAAGTGCATTAATCTTATCTCTAAAATACTGAGTAGATTCCAGAGAGTTTGCAATAATCTCTCTATACCCGTTAATACCAATCGTCTTCAATGTTGTCCATGCAGCAATTGGTCCATCACTACATCTGGTAAGTTCCAGAGTCTGCTCGAATGGTGCAAAACCTCCGTACTGAAGTTTTTCAACATCTACAACCTGTTCCTTATCTCCAAGGAAATAATAATCCTCCTTATTATGGAATATAATAAGAGAAGAAATATACGGTGCATATCCCGTTTTATGGAAATCCATGCCACAGGAATCCGCATACTTAATCTCTGAAATGAAAGAATGCATAAGCTGAATCTTGTCGAGAATAGGCTTATTGATTCCAAGCGGATTCGTTTCAAAATCATAGCCGTTATAAAACAACCAGATCCAACCAACCACAGAATCCACATGGATAATTGGTTTATAATCTAACCTATAATCTACAACCAGCTGCTCTCTCAGTTCATAAATTTCCTTAACAGGATCCATATCGAACTCTACCGTGGAACCTCCACAGAGATTGAATCCCAAGAAAATCTTGCCTTTTTCAATATTTTCTCTTACAACTTTTTCAACTTCAGAAACAATGATACGTCCATCTTTGGAACACTTCACTCTGATGCAATTGTCATAGCCGATGCCGAGCCAGTCGGAAATTTCAGCATGACAGGGGTGGCCCTTCACAGAACTTACAAGGAAAAATTCTTTTCCATTATAGCCTTTTCTCTTACCTATCGGATATGCACGATTAAGTGCATACTTAAAAGCATAAAGTGAAGTTCCCTTACCACCAAAAGTAAAGGTACCCATAGACTTAGTCCAGTCCCAGCCGATAAGGTCAGATAAATACTTTACGACTTCAAGCTCACTTGCAAGCAACAAACCAGTATACTTATCTTGTGAAAAATTCGGATTAAACATTTTTGTATACAACGTAGTTGCTAGTGCAGGAATATTAGCCGGAGGAATAACGTTCAAAAGTGTTTCCGGATTATTCCAATTAGGAAGTCCTTCAAACAGCGGAACCAATTCCTTTGCAATTTCCTCAAAATCCATTCCCTCTTCTTTCAAAGTTTTATCTTTAAGATAATCAAAATAATTGAAAGAATAGATAGAACTCTCCGTCTTGCTCTGATCTGCCTTTAATTTTAAGCACTCAATCGACCAGATTTTTTCCAGTACTTCTTCTGTTACAGACCCATTGTAGTCACCAAATACATTCTTTACATCCATAATGATATTCTCCTTCCTTAAGTTTAAATAAAGAATTTATTGTGAGCTCTTTCATTTCTTACTTCGTTTTCATCAAAGTCTTTGTTCGTTCTGATGATATCCAAAATTTCCTGAACATAGATATTGTCATCCATACCAGTAACCCTTACAGGTCTTGGAGTTCTCCATCTGTGATAATCATCAAAATTATCAGATGTGATTACAACACCATACTTATCTGGATTCATGTAGATATCAGAATCAGGATATGGAACAAAAAACTTCGGAAATGTGAAATCAAAAAGATTACTTTTACGCATTTCTTTAAATGTTGCCACATTAAAAGCAATGTCCTCTTCATGCTCAAACGGCAATCCTACCATAGAGTACAAAGAAATAATTGGAACACCGACTTCATGTTTTACAACATCTAAAGCCTCCTTAAAAGCTTCTAATTGATAATATTTAGAAACTTTAAGTCTTACATTTTCAGAAAAATGTTCTGCACCAATCAAAATCTCAATAAGTCCGTTATCTACAAACTTTTTAAGAATAGGTTTATAAGCTACTTTGATTAAGAAATTTGGTGAAGTATTTATAGTGAAAGTACACTTAATTCCCCTTCCTTCAATCTCATTAATAACCTCTGTATAGACATCTTCATTGATAAAGAAATCGCTGTCAGAGAAATGAAACATCTTCACTCCGTATTTTTTGATAATATACTCTACTTCATCCATTCTAGAATGAACATCTGTGAAACAAATCCTTTTGCCAACCTTGTGCTCCACACAGTATTTACATCTGTTAGGACAACCAATGCCGAAAAAGTTGTACCACAAAGTGTCCATTCTTCTTTCTTCAGGAATAAGGCTAAATTCTTTCGGACAATCAAAATACATATCTGTATCAATTCTCCAGAAATTCGTTTTGCCACCGGCCAAAATAGTTTTAATAAGTTCTAAAGTCTTATCAATACCATAACCGGTAACAACATAATCAAAAGCCTCGTCCTTGTCATGAGTCAAAAAATATCTCGCATGCGGACCCCCAAAAATATTCTTAGCCTTTGGATTCATCTTCTTAACCGCCTGTGCTAATCTTTTTACATGATTGAACTGAGGCGTGGTAGACGTGAAACAATAAACATCATAGTCTGTATAACGTTTATTGATGTCAGCAATGTATTCTTCTTCAGAAGTAAAATAGTCTCCGTTTGTATAACTAACGAAGATATTATTTTTCTTCAAAAGATATCCAAGCATCAACAATCCATAATTAGAAATGTATTCCACTTGACCGTGAAGTTTTGCAACAACGTCTGCTCCCAAGTAATCAAGAATTACCCGGTTTTGCGCTTCTGCATACTTTATTTGCGCCACATTTTCATAAGCCCAAATTTCATCATTTGGATCTGCCTGAAAAGAGATTGCATCCAACAATAAAACTTTTTTTTGTTTCATAGTTTTCCCTCCTGTTTTGTTTGAACTACTGTTACTTTGCGACATACAATATTTAGTTTTCAAGGTACATATTAATACAATACTATAATTTTTGAACCTAATTATAATCTTTAGGTTTACCTATGTAAAATCTCGCATAGGCATAATTATACTATTATATTAAAAGTCGAAAAAATCATACCACAAACAACTTTTTATGTCAATTCTTTTATGTTGTTTTTGTATTTTTTAGCCTTACATAATAGTATAATTTATATTTTTTTTATAACTTCAAAGGCAATATTTAAACATTGTTTTAATATAAAAGATCTATCTTCTGTCAATGTTTTCATTTCCCAGATGTCACCTTCTAAAGTATCATCCGTATATAAAAATTGATATGCTTTAAATCCTCTTGATTTTGCTACTGCCATAATAGATGCACATTCCATCTCCACTACTTTGCATCCACGACTTGCCCTATCTTTTAACTTATCCTTTGTTTCTTTATATAATGCATCTGTTGTCCATGTTTTAGTTAATTCGTAAGAAACTCCATTTTCTTCGAAAATCTTAGCTAGTTCTGTAGCTGTATCAATTTTAACAAAATCTGAAATTGGTATATAATGATAACTTGTCCCTTCATCACGATATGCTTCAGTTGGAATAATAAAAGCTCCTTTTTTTAAATTTGAAGTTAATTCTCCGCAAGAACCAAAAATAATAAATGTTTCAACTCCCCTTGCATGCAATTCTTCCATCATCGATGTAGTAGCTGGTCCTCCCACTAATGTTCTATATAGTATAACATCCTTTCCTGCTATCTGCGTTTTATAAATTTTGATTGCTTCTCCGCAAACATACAACTCGCTATATTCTTCAAAATTATCGCTATTTTTTACAAATTCTATTAATTCTGTCTTAAAGCAAACAATTGCAATTGAAGGAAGTTTCTTCTGCCCAGCTGTAGAAATTTCTGCTTTAACAATTTCTTCACTTTCATCATAAGAATCTATTATACTCATAATTTTCTCCTACCTTTCTAATAATATTTCTTCTTTCTATCGCTATTTATTGTTACAATAATACCATAAAAAATAGAATTATTCTATACTCGAGTATAAAATAATTCTCTTAAATAATTTTTTATTTACATGCTATTTTTCACCATCATTATATAAAACTAATTTGCTCATTTTCTATCTTCCAACTTTTCTGTTTTGCATCTGTGATTTTATCTCCTGGTTCACTTCTTCCAATTAAAAATGGAGAATTATCATCATGCTTCTTCATGTTTTGTATTACAAATTGCTTATTAGCATTTGCATAACAATATTTGCATAAATGTCCACAAGTATTATATGCTCCTATATCATTTCCCATTAAACAACTACACTCTTGCCTTAAATTTTTTCTTTTTGGTGGTTGTAATGTATTGTTTATAGCTTTTTCAACAATTTCTTGACTCATACAACCATTACATTGTAATCCATATTGTGATAAATATGTTTTTTCACAACAAGCATGAATGACCATATTGTTTTCTTTTCCGATTTTACGAAATGCTTTTGCCATTTCTATTTGCTCTTCTTTTGTTGGCGGATTTATGTTGGGAGCATTTCTTTTTACTTTTTCATATAAATCTAAAAAGCTAATGGTACAGTTATGTGTATATCCTTTTAATTCTTTTGCCATGTTTCCAAAACATGTTATATGTTTATTAACATCAAATCCATCTCCTATAAATATTGGGTCATATCTCCAACCAATAGAATCTACACCAATATGATTTGATAATTTTTTAAAGCTTTCCATTACTTTTTTCTTATCTGGTACATTTGGCTCTATATCTTTTCCATAAGGGGTAATGGTTACAAACCAATATTGTTTATACATATCTAATTTATCTAAATAACTAAGCATGGGCTCTGGATTTTTTGTACAAAACGCCAAACAATCCACAACCTCTGGCGATAAATTGTATTTGGTTACTTGATTTGGATTATATGGATTTCTTACCAATACATATCCTTCTCGTATTCTATTCATAAACCATTTTGCATAAAATGCTGGTATATCTGTTCTACATCCTGTATTGATAATCATAATGCTCTCTCCTTTAAATCGTTTAAAACTTTATTGACATCTTCATCAAATGAAATTGCTTTATTTTCAATTTCCTGACGAACCATTGGATAGTCTTTATTCATTCTAATTAAAATTGTTTTTAAATGTTTGTATGTCATTTGTTCAAATGGAAATCGTATAATTCCAGGTGTATTAAATCCAACCCCTATTTCTAATAATACCACATTTTTATCTTCTATCTCATCTAAAAATTGTTCATATTGTTTTGCTTGTTTATACCAATTTTCATCTTGAACAAAGTTAGCATCCTTTCTTAGATTCATCTCCATATTCCCACCACAAACAGGACATTTGGGTACTAATTGTTTTGGTATTTTTAGGTTTTCTGTATGTTTTAACCATTCTTCTACCATTTCTTGATTATCATACAATTTATTGTGACAAGCATTTTCACATTGTAAAAAACGATAATCTCCTTGAACAGGAAATATTTTTTCTGTTTCAAATCCTGCTGTTTCAAATTGTCCATCTACATTGGTTGTAATGACAAAATATTCCTTATCTTTTACAAAATCTAATAATTCTTGATATAACTTTAAAGGTTTTCTAAATCTATTTAATTTTATTAACCTTGCCCAAAATGCCCATTTCTCTTCTTGTGAAGAAAATAGATAAAATGATGCTGTATACAAATCTTCAAAATGGTATTTTTCAATAAATTCTTTATAATCTCTTTGAAAACTTTCTCCACTATATTCTAACCCAGCCGCTGTTGAAAGTCCAGCACCTGCTCCTATTAGTATATAATCAGCATTTTTAATTACTTGTTTGGCATTTTGTATTCGAATCTTATATTCTTCCAATTTTGTTCCTCTTTTCTTTTTATTATATACATTATAGTTCAATATTAGTTTTCATTTTTTGCTAAATATTCTTTTACTGCTTTTATGGCAATTTGACAAGCCTCTTCTTTTGGAAATCGAAACTCTCCTGTTGAAATACAAGGAAATGCGATTTCCTTTATGTTATTTTCTTTGGCAAGTTGTAAAGAATGAATATAACAATTTTTTAATTCTTCTTTTTTCTTATCAGTAACCTCTTCATAAATAATAGGACCTACTGTATGGATAATATATTTGGCAGGTAGGTTATATCCTTTTGTCATAAAGACTTCTCCTGTTTCCAATTGTTTAATTTCTTTCATTTTCTCATAACATTCTAATCTTAGCTGTATACCGCTATATGAGTGAATACCGATTGTCAATACATTTATGACATGGTATAAAACAACCTAATCCCTGTGAGTTGGCAGCATTCACAATTGCATCTATTTTAAGAGTTGTTATATCACCTTTCCATAGATAAATATTATCTGTTATTTTAAACTCTTCTATATCTTCTACAATTCCTTTTTCCTGGATTTCTTCTTGTAAATACATATCTTGCATGTTTAAAAATTCTTGACTAATTTCTTTAGGTTCTCTTATATTACATAAAGAACGAAATAGTCTTTTCTTCTCTTCTTCAGACAAATTTTCTATTTTTATTTTTTCATTTCTTTCTTCTGCTAAATATGTAATTAAGAAATCTAATGTTTTCAATATCATCAACTCCTAAAATAGATTTTTAAGGATTGCAAAAAACAATCCTTTTTAATTGAATAGGAAAACTCACTTTTTCCTATTCAACAAAAAATAACATTGCACAGTAAAATTACATCTTAATTCTCTGGAAAGAAATATCCTGCTGTCATATCTAGGTAATTTAGTCCACTATATGATGGGAATTTTGCTTTTACTTTCTCTTTGAATTCTTCTGCATTTGAAGATTCTTTTGCTAGTACTTTTAAATCCTCAAGATAAGCAATCTTTGTATCAACATCTGCCATTGTTTCTGGTACATAATGACTAGATAATACTAAGTTATATCCTTTTTCTTTATATCCTTTTAATTGTGCAATCATTGCATTGGCATGACCTTCTCCTGCAACAATTGAATGACAATCATGTCCTAACATATGGGTATATATACAATTGATTTGTGGGAATTCAATTTCAATATTTTCATCATGATATGTTATATTTAATTCAAACCCACCAATATTGACAGTACTTTCTTTTAATATATCTGTTATTTCATGATATTCTTTTGCAAAAGCGCCTCCAAATGAACTTTCAAATCCAGTTACTAAATTATGAATCGTTCCTTCTTTCATAGATTTTATGGTTCCCTCTGAAGCATAACCCTTTACTTCTTTTAAAATTGTACCTCCATTTGGATGATCTGAAAATACTTTTCCTACTATATGTTTATTTAATCCTTTTACATATGTTTCAAACTCTTCTAAATTATCATAAAATGCTGGGAATTCTACTAATAATATATTTTTATCATTTTCTAAAATATAGCTTTCATCATTCATTAAATCATTTGTTTGATAGCTATGTAATTTGATATCTCCAAAATCATATATATCTACATATCCCTTTTTTAAATTTACTGTTTTTTTCTCCATGATAAACACACTCCTATTTCATACATATATTTTGAAAATTGGTAGCTACGTTTTTCAATTTCTAACCATATTGTAATCGCCTTTTTTCTTCTTGTAAAGTAGGCACTTTTAAGTGGTATAGTTTCCTCAAAGTAACTTTTGTGTATTTTACTGGCTTTACAAGTTCAAAAATTTTTTAATTTCTATGGTATATTACATTCTTTATAGATATTATATCCTTTTTTATACTTTTATTGATTTTGTAAGATTATATTGTTTACTTTTTCATATTTTTTTGTTATGATATAAGAAAACCTAACTTTGTTGTGTACGAAAAAACTACATATTTTCAAGGCATAAGTCAAAATTTCCTATGCAACAAGAAAAGCATATATTAATAAAATCTAAAAATTTCTTAGGAGGTGTTCTTGAATGACAAAAAAAGATTTACCAGCTTGTCCTGTTGAAATTACCATGGGATTAATTGGAGAAAAATGGAAAGTTTTAATTATTAGAGATTTATTAACTGGAACGAAACGATTTGGAGAATTAAGAAAATCTGTTACAGGTATTACGCAAAAAGTATTAACTAATAATTTGAGACAAATGGAAGCTTCTGGTCTTGTGAAAAGAAAAGTATATGCTGAAGTTCCTCCAAGAGTAGAATATTCTCTTACTGAAACAGGACTTAGTTTAAAACCTATTTTAGATTCTATGGTAAAATGGGGAAATGCTTATCGTGAAAAATCTTCTAAAAGTTAAATTTTGTTTGCAAAGATATTTTACGAAAAAGGATACCAAAAAATTCCTAAAAAGTATATATAGTATATTTTAAGCGAGTTTCGTGGGGACCGACACAATACATATTCTTATTAAATCAGCGACAGTCCCGTGGGAGCTGATTTAGTTAGAATATGTAAAGTGTTGGGATAGCGAAAAATATACTATATATACTTTTTAGGAATTTCATATGCTTATTTTTGATTTAATAATTTTGTTTTTAAATCATATAATTTTTTAGATAAATCTACATAATATTTTTGAGGATTTTCTAGTCTTTTGATTTCTTCCCATATTGTTCCTAATTGTTCTTTTGTATACTCTACAATTTCGTTTATGTTTGGTTGTTTATAAACTAGTTTTCCATTCTCAAATATTTTTTCTTGTAATTCTTTTACATAGTAATGATGTAATTTCTTTCTCTTCCAAGTATTATATTGATCAAATATTTCATATTCTCCCTCTGGTTCTTTTTCATTTTTTAGCATAATAAGATCTGCTAATGCATAATTCGTATCTTTAGAATAAAAACGATATACCTTTTTAAAACTTGGATTTGTGATTTTTTCTACATTTTCGCTAATCTTTATTTTTGGTATCATTTTTCCATCTTTTTCTATTGCAGCTAATTTATATACACCACCAAATATAGCATCACTTTTTGCTGTAATTAAATTTTCACCTACACCAAATAAATCGATTTTTGCATCTTGTTCTATTAAAGAACTAATTAAATTTTCGTCTAATGCATTGGTTGCACATATTTTACAATCTGGATATCCTGCTTCATCTAAGATTACTCTTACCTTTTTAGATAAATATGCTAAATCTCCACTATCTAATCTAACTGCAACTGGTCTAATACCTTGTGGTTTTAAGATTTCATCAAATACTTTTATCGCATTTGGTAATCCACTTTGTAATGTATGATAGGTATCAATTAAGTATGTACCATTGTTAGGATATAGTTCTGCATATGCTTTAAAAGCTTCATATTCACTATCAAAACTTTGTATCCAACTATGTGCCATTGTTCCACTTGCTGGTACATGGAATTTTTCACTAGCAGCTGTACAAGAAGTTCCTACTGCTCCTCCTATAATCGCTGCCCTTGCTCCATAAATGGCCGCAGATACTCCATGAGCTCTTCTTGCTCCAAATTCCATTACTGGTCTTCCTTGTGCTGCTCTTACAATTCTTGCTGTCTTTGTTGCAATTAAACTTTGATGATTAATAATCAATAATAACATGGTTTCTAACAATTGTGCTTCACTAATTGGTGCTCTTACTGTAATTAATGGTTCATTTGGAAATACGACTGTCCCTTCTGGTATTGCCCAAATATCTCCTGTAAATTTAAAGTTTTGTAAATAATTTAAATATTCTTCTGAAAACATATTTTGTTTTCTTAAATACGCTATATCTTCTTCATCAAATTTTAAGTTTTGTATAAATTCTATAATTTGTTCCAATCCTGCTACAATGGCATATCCCCCGCCATCTGGAACCTTTCTAAAAAATACATCAAAATAGGCGATATCATTCTTGTTTTTTGAAAAATATCCATTTGACATTGTAAATTCATAAAAATCTGCTACTAATTCTAACTTTTCTTGATTCATAGTTTAATCTCCTCTCGCTCTATAATATAACATCATTATTTCAAATTTTTGTTGTTTATATATTTCTATTTTACTCAGCTTTTATCCATTATTAATAAATTTATCTAATTTTGTAATCACTTTTAGTGTATCTTCTCTTCCTAAGTCATACATCTCTTGCATTCTATGCTCATTTTTTTTAATTCTTTTTATCTTTACCAATTTAGATGGTCTTATGACAAAAATCTTTCCTTCTTTTTCTAAATCAGATACCTTATCAAGCTCTTCATTATACATTTGATATCTATGATTAATTGCTTCTGCAAATTTTGGATATTTTCTGTAATATAGTTTTGGAAATACTTGGTTAGACTTTTTCTTTCGATATTCTTTTGGTCTTGTCAGTATAACTATCACTTTATCATAATCCATATGCATCATTTTATCAATCGGAATACTGTCAGCGATTCCTCCATCTAAATATTTTTTATTTTGTATATTTACTGGTTTTGATACAAATGGCATAGAACCAGATGCTCTTAAATATTCTAAATTGTCTTTATCTTTTAAATCGTCTATTTTGATATATTCTGCTTTTCCTGTTTCGATATTGGTTACCACTGCATAAAATTCCACTTTTGAATGTTTATATGTTTCATAATCTATGGGATCTAATTCATTTACAATTTTGTTAAAGCAAAATTCTTCATTCATGATATTTCCTGTTGTCAAAAGAGAATACATGCCCATATAATTTTTATTTTTGGCATATTTTTTATTATATCTTAAAATTCTTCCCATTTGGTTTGATTTGTAATTGATACCAAATAAAGCTCCTGCTGAAACTCCCATGATTCCATCTATATGTATGCCTTTCTCCATAAATATGTCTAATATCCCTGCTGTATATAGTCCTCTCAATCCTCCACCTTCAAGTACTAATCCTATTTTCATTTACTATCACCTGCAATTTTAATTAGTCGTTTCTTTCTTAAAACTTTTCTATTACTTTTTTAAATTTACATTATCATACTACAAAAAAGAAAATTATTCTATACATAGCTATAATAAAATAATTTTCTTTTACTAATTTTATTTATTGAATTTATTCTTACTTTTATTTTTTATAACTTTTACACCCACTAAACATATTACCACTATTAAGATAACAGAACATCCTATCACAATTCCATTACTCATTTTCTCTATTTCTTGGTTTGCTAACTGATTATCTGTTTCTTCTCCTTGAATTTGGATGTTTTCTACTTTTTCTTGTGAATGTGTCTTTTTATATTCTTCAAATCGTTTTGCAAATTCATCATATCCTTCTGGTGCTTCTCCTATATATTCTACTTGATAATCTCCATTTTCTACTTTAATTCTTATATAACACATATTAGTTTTTGCATACCAAATACACTCATGTCCATGATATACTCTTTTTTCTGGTTCTGAATAATTCCATTCTGTATTTTCTATAGAAACAGGTGTTACAACAAATTCAATACTTGCTAAAAATTCATTTCCTTCTATTTCTCCTACACGAACACTTTGTAAATGATAATCTGTAATTTTTCTATTTTCTGACATCTCTTCACTTTTATATGTTTCTATCCATTGTTGAAAAGCCTCTTCTGCTATAGCAGTTCTTTCTTGTAAAGTATAGTTTTGTACTCCCAATACTGCATTAGAAAAACTGATGATAGCCATTATGATAATGCAAAAAATACTAATGTGAAATACTTTATTTTTCATTTTCATATTATTATTCATCCCCTTTCTCTAGGACTACTTCTTCTGTTTGACCTCTATACTCAAAATGAACAATTACTTTTTCGGTTTCATTATATTTTGTTAAATCAAACATTCCTGTATAGGTTAAAATTCCTTCTTCATCAATTCCTATAGATCCATTTTCATTTGGACCTTGATTTAGGCTGAATGTCTCTCCATTTTCATTTGTTAGATATATTGAAATATTTGTCAGTTCGTCTACTTTATCATAATATTCTTTATATGCATCTGTTTGACGTTCTTTCCAACTAATATATCCTAAAATGTCTTCATTTTTAAGTGGATCCTCATCTGATAAACTGTCGTAAAAATCAAATTCCAAAAATGATGGATATTTTGGTTTTGGTTCTGTTTTTATTTTTGCCGTTATTTCCATTCCTGTATCATATAATGTTGCTGATTCTACTTGATAATTTTCATTGGTTGTGTCTACCTGTGAATAAACAACAGATTGTCTATTATACATTTTTTCTGGAACTGCTACATCAAAATGCCAATCTCCTGTAAGGGTAATTTCCTCTTCTCCCATAGAAGTTTCTTCATTTTTAGATATATTGATTTTCGTCATATCCACTGTTAATGTTTTACTCTTTGGATAATGACTGTCTCCTCCTGTATAGATATTATAAACGACTTTTACATGATTTCCTTCTCTTTCAATAGGAATGATATTGACACCACTTCCAATATACATTTTTTTATCTATTGCTTCATCATAATTTAATCCTAAATTCTTCTCTTTACTAAATTTTTCATATCTAACTCCTGATGGACAATATAAAACAATATTATTTTCATCTGATATCACTAAGTCTGGAAAATTAAATTCCCATACTTCATCAGCTGTTACAATCTCTTTTGCTTTTTCAGATAGTTCTACATCAAATGTAATACTTAAATTAAAATCATCCATAACAAATTCAGATACTTTTACTTTTGTTTCTACATCTTCTATCATTTCACCCGTCTCTGTATTTTCTATAGTTGTGTTTGCATTTTCATATTCCATGTCTGTATTTTCGATATATCCCTCATTCATTGCTGTTTCCATCCCTTTACCTGTCATAAAGAAATTATCATATAATTTAGTAGAAATATCTTTTGCAAAAACAATTCCTGTTACAGATAAACTGCAAATCATAACTGTCAATGTACTTTGTAATATCTTTTTTGTTTTTTCATGCTTTTTATGAACTGTCCTAAAATTTTCAATGGCAATATTTTCTTGCACATTCTCAAAAATTTTTTCCTTTCCCATTTTTAAAAACCTCCTACTTTTAAAATTTCTTTTATCTTTTTTCTAGTTCGATGTAATTTTGTTTTTACATTACTATTACTTAGGTTCATCTCTTGTGCAATTTGTTTTACCTTTTTTCCTTCATAATAAAATTTTTTAAATATTTCATATTCTGTATCACCTAATGCCTTTAAATTTTTTGTAATACAATCATTCATTTCCTTTTGCTCCACAATACTATCTACATTAAAACGACTAATCATCTCATTTTCATATTGAGAAAACTCTATTGTTCTGCTAAGTTCTCTATATTTTCTATAAATCAATCTTTTTGTAATTCCTGCTATATATGGACTAAATACTGCTTTTCTATCTAATCTGTCTTTGTTTTTCCATAAAATTAAAAATACATCTGCTATCATTTCTTCTTCATCTTCTAGTTTAATGGTATGTTTATTTTTGATAATTGTACTTACATAGTGATAATACTCATCAAACACTCTTGGCATATCTAATTGGTTATCCACTATATAGCTCTCTATCGTATTTTCTTTTTTCATTTTTTTCTCCTTTGATACATACTTTCCATTTATATATTTACCATTTTTAGAAAAAGGTTACAACTTTTTGTCCCGTTGAGATCGTTTTTCTGTGGGACATTTTATACACCAATAAAAAGAACCCAAATTATTAAACTATTTGTCTAATAATTTAGGTACCTATTTTTTTATTGATTGTCTTCTACCAATGTAAATTCCGTTACATCTGGTTCTTGCATATCTTCATCTGTAACAGTTCCGAAAGAATATTCATATTGTGTTAAAGCTATGTCTCCTTCTGTTTGTCCAATTTGCGCACTTTGTAACACTAAGCCTGTATCTTTTTCTATATAAATATCTATTTTTGTTCCTGGTTTTGCATATGTTCTACTAAAAACGTAACAGTCTTTTCCATTCACATCACTTGTTGTTATTTTATAATCCATACTCATGAAAAATGTACCAATGAACGAATCATTATAGAAATAATTCATCAATGGTGGTAACTCTATATTGTTTTCCCTAGATTCAGTAATTAGTCTTTTTCCTTCAGGCTCTTCTATAAATTCTTTACTTTCATTTGGATAAACATATTGTGTAACTTTTATATCTGCTTCTAAATTTGTCAATACATATTTTATCATATTATCTTTGTAATAATTTTCATAAGTCAACTGTAAATTAGAATCATCATACTCTAATACTTTTATATATACATTATCACTCTGTTGCTCATATACTTCAAATTTATCTTCTAAAGATTTTATAATCACTATATTTCTTCCTGGAAAAGCTATAAATAATACTACAAGAACTAGTATAATTGACAATAAGGTGGTTTTTAATACCCTTAATTTATGATTATATTTTTTTATATATTTCACTTTCTTTTTTTCTAACTTTTTCTCTTGTAACTGGATATCTTTCTGCATATCATCTAAGATTTTTTTACATTCTTTACAACCATTAATATGTTCTTCTATATATGCATTTGTTTCTTTGCTTGTTAATTTATCAATATAATTTGGCAATAAATCTTGAACAATTTTACAATCATTTTTCTCTTTCATTTTCATCACCCTCCTTCAATTTCTGTTTTCCTCTATAAAAAGTAACTCTTGCCCAGTTTTCTGTTTGATTTAGAATCGTTCCTATTTCTTTAAATGATAATTCTCCGGTGATTCTTAAATATATCACTTCTCTTGTTTTTTCATCTAGTTTTTGTAATTTTTTATAAAGTGTTATTTTATCTTCATTTTGAATAACTTTTTCTTCTATAATATCATTGGAAGCTTGTATTTCTAAAAAATTTTCTCCACTTACTTTTATTGTTTTTTGATATTTTCTACATTCGTCATACCATAAGTTTTTTGCAATTTGACATAGCCATACAGATATTTTACACTCCCCTTTAAAAGTATGTATCTTTTTTACTGCTCGATAAAAGGTTTCTTGTGTTAATTCTTCAGCCATATCACTATTACGAGTTAAACAGAATAAATATTTATACACTGTTTCAAAGTATTGTTCATATATTTGCTCCATATCCTGCATAACTTTATCCCCCTTTGCATATATGACGTATGAATTTCATTTTCGTTACAATCTATCTTAATTTTTTATTCTTTATTATAGATGCTGTAATTTAAATTCTCCCTTTTCATTAGTTTATATCATATACTTTATGGAGTTAACAATTCTAATTACATAAAAAATTAAATTTTATCTAAGAACCTATTTATATTTTGATTTTTCGCTTGACATTTGCAAACATCTGTTTTATAATATGATAGATTGGAAGTGATATTTATGGAAAAAGAATTAATATCAACACAAATGAATGTAAATAATACTTTAATTAATATTATGAGAGTTAAAGATATAGATTATATTTCATTAACAGATTTAGCACGCTACAAAAATCCTTTAACTCCTGGAGATGTTATTATAAAATGGATGAGTAATAAAAGTTCTTTTGACTTTTATTGTTTATGGGAAGAGCTTTCAAACCCTAATTTTAAACTATCGGAATCCCGCGAGTTTAAAATTGATTCTGCAACTCAATCATTTACTATGAGTCCATCTAGGTGGATTAAAGAAACAAATGCAATAGGTTTTATTTCTAAAATATGAAAATAAACCTTTTTGTGACAAAATAGAAATGTCATAAAAAGGTTTATTTTTAAACTTTATATAAATATATCCTTACTTTTTTCTTTATTCATCAATTGTTGATATTCCAAGTGTAATTTCTTCTAATACATCTAATACCGCTCTTACGGTATCTAATGCTGTAAACATTGGTACATTATTTTGTGTTGCACATCTTCTGATATATGTTCCATCTGTTTCTTGGTCTATAGAATCAATATTTCTTGTGTTGATGACATAGCTTACATATCCTTTTCTTAAAGATTCTAAGATTTCTTCACTACCTTCACTAAGTTTCTTTTTCACTCTTGTTCTAATACCATGTTCTTTTAAGAATTTAGCGGTTCCTTTTGTTGCTTCTATGTTAAATCCTAAGTTATAAAATCTTCTAATTAAAGGTAATGCTTCTTCTTTATCTTTATCTGCGATTGTTACAAATATGGTTCCATAATTTGCAAGTTTCATTCCTGATGATTGTAATGCTTTATATAATGCTCTAGTTAATTTTTTATCATATCCAATAGCTTCTCCTGTTGATTTCATTTCAGGAGAAAGTGTTGCATCTAATCCTGATAATTTTGAGAATGAGAATGCTGGTGCTTTTACATACCATTTTTCTTTCTCTTTTGGATATACCACATCAATTCCTTGTTCTTTTAAAGATTTTCCAAGCATAGCTAATGTTCCAATATCTGCTAAAGAGTATCCTGTAGATTTTGAAATAAATGGAACTGTTCTTGATGATCTTGGATTTACTTCAATAACATACACATCTTCATTTTTATCTACAATAAATTGGATATTATATAATCCAACAATACCAATACCTAATCCTAATTTTACTGTATAATCTATGATTGTATCTTTTGCTTTTTGGCTAACACTAAAGGTTGGATATACACTGATACTATCTCCTGAGTGGATACCTGTTTTTTCAACATGTTCCATAATTCCAGGTATGAAGACATCTTTTCCATCACATACAGCATCGACTTCTAATTCTTTTCCTGTGATATATTTATCTACTAATACAGGTTGTTCTGTATTGATTTCAACAGCTGTTTTCAAATATTTTTCTAATGCTTTTTGATTAGAAACAATTTGCATAGCTCTTCCACCTAACACATAGCTTGGTCTTACTAGAACTGGATATCCAATTTCTTTCGCAACTTTGATTCCATCTTCTATATTCGTTACAGCCTCTCCTCTAGGTTGTAATAGTTTTAAGTCTTTCATAACTCTTTCAAATGCATCTCTATTTTCTGCTTTTTCAATAGCATTAACATCTGTACCTATGATTTTAACACCTAATTTTGAAAGTGGTCCTGCAAGGTTAATGGCTGTTTGTCCACCTAAAGCTGCTACAACACCTTCTGGTTTTTCCAGTTCTACAATATTCATAACATCTTCTACAGTTAGTGGTTCGAAATATAGCTTATCACTCGTTGTATAATCTGTTGAAACTGTTTCTGGGTTGTTATTAATAATGATTGCTTCATATCCAGCTTCTTTAATTGTTTTTACTGCATGTACTGTAGAATAGTCAAATTCTACACCTTGTCCAATTCTAATTGGTCCTGCACCTAATACAATGATTTTTTTCTTGTCACTTACAATAGATTCATTTTCTTCTTCATATGTTGAATAGAAATATGGTACATAGCTTTCAAATTCACTACTACAAGTATCTATCATTTTATATACAGGATAAATGTTGTTTTTCTTTCTTAATTCATAAATATCATTTTCTTTTTTCTTCCATACTTTTGCAATATATTTATCACTAAATCCCATTTTCTTAACAGTTTTTAATGTATCGATATCTCCTACATTTTTCTTTAACACTTTTTCCATTTCAACAATATGTTTAATTTTCTCTAAGAAAAACATATCAATTTTTGTTGTATCATAAATTAATCCTAAATCAACATCTCTTCTCATTAATTCTGCAATCGCATAAATTCTATCATCTGTTCCATCTTTTATATATGTCATCATCTCTTCTGTTTCCATTTTGTCAAATTTCTTATGATGAATATGACATACACCTGTTTCCAATGATCTTACTGCTTTTAATAAACTTTCTTCAAATGTTCTTCCAACACTCATGACTTCTCCTGTTGCTTTCATTTGTGTACTTAATTTATTTGAAGCAAGTGTAAATTTGTCAAATGGAAATCTTGGTATTTTACAAACAATATAGTCTAATGCTGGTTCAAAACTTGCTGGTGTATTCGCTAATGGTATTTCTTCTAGTCTCATACCAATTGCTATTTTTGCTGAAACTCTAGCAATTGGATATCCACTTGCTTTTGAAGCTAATGCTGATGAACGAGATACCCTTGGATTTACTTCAATAACATAATAGTTGAAAGAATGTGGGTCTAAAGCAAATTGAACATTACATCCACCTTCTATTTTTAAAGCTCTAATAATTTTTAAGGCACTATCTCTTAATAGTTGATATTCTTTATTGGTTAATGTTTGACTTGGTGCGACAACAATAGAATCTCCTGTATGGATACCTACTGGGTCTAAATTTTCCATATTACAAATGGTAATGGCTGTATCATTATGATCTCTCATTACCTCATATTCAATCTCTTTATATCCTTTAATACTTTTTTCTACTAATACTTGATTTACTGGAGAAAGTTTTAAGGCATGTTTTAATAATGGTTTTAATTCTTGTTCATTATCTGCAAATCCTCCACCTGTTCCTCCTAAAGTAAAGGCTGGTCTTAAAACAACTGGATATCCAATTTTATTAGCTGCTGCAATTCCTTCTTCTTCTGATTCTGCAATAATAGATTCTAAGACAGGTTCTCCTAATTCTTGGCATAATTCCTTGAATTTTTCTCTATCTTCTGCCTTTTCAATACTTTCACTACTTGTTCCTAGAAGTTCTACTTGACATTCTTGTAAAACTCCTTTTCTGTATAACTGCATAGCAATATTTAAACCAGTTTGTCCTCCAATTCCTGGTAAAATAGCATCTGGTCTTTCATATCTGATAATTTTTGCAACATATTCTAATGTTAATGGTTCCATATATACTTTATCTGCAATAGCTGTATCTGTCATAATGGTTGCTGGGTTAGAATTTACTAATATAACTTTATATCCTTCTTCTTTTAGTGCTAAACAAGCTTGTGTTCCAGCATAGTCAAATTCTGCTGCTTGTCCAATCACAATTGGTCCAGAACCAATTACTAGTACAGTTTTTATATCTTTTCTTTTTGGCATTTTATTCATTCCTTTCTTTTAAAAACGATTTCTATTTCCAATTTGTTTTGCTGAATTTGGAAAAGAATTTGTATATTCAATTAT
Organism: uncultured Clostridia bacterium; assembly: GCA_944388805.1. Taxonomy (GTDB): domain Bacteria; phylum Bacillota; class Clostridia; order TANB77; family CAG-508; genus CAG-269. The sequence goes on from CALXKE010000002.1 coordinate 28,963, forward strand.
TGTATAGAAAAAATCTGCTTTTATCTTGACCACATATAGATTTTTTCGTATACAAAAAGGTTAAGCTTCTTATATTTGTGAAGTACTGCGAAGCAGTCTTCACATCTGTGCGTCGAAATCTTTGATTTCGCTAACGCACGCTTTTCTTATTTTTTAAATTCTCCCATGATTTTGATAAACTTATCAAATAAGTATCCACTATCTTGTGGTCCTGGTGCACTTTCAGGGTGATATTGCACACTAAACACTTTATCCTTTTTACATTCAACACCTTCAATCGTATTATCCAAAATATTCTTATGTGTTGGTACTAAATCTGTTTTTTCTAGAGATTTCTCATCTACTGCATAACTGTGGTTTTGACTTGTAATTTCTATCTTATCTGTTTCTAGATTTAATACTGGATGGTTTCCACCTCTATGTCCAAATTTTAATTTATATGTTTTTGCACCATATGCTAAACTAATCATTTGATGGCCTAAACAAATTCCAAAGATTGGATATTTTCCTCTCAATTCTTTTACAAGTTTAATTACTTCTTTTACATCTTCTGGATCACCTGGTCCATTTGATAAAAAGACCCCATCTGGTTTTAAGCTTTCAATTTCTTTTGCTGGTGTATTATATGGCACAATGGTTACATTACAACCTCTTTTATTTAAACTTCTTATAATATTTAACTTAATACCACAATCTACTGCTACCACATTATATTTATAATTTGCTGTTCTAGAATACCATTTCTTTTTGCAACTTACTTTTGATACAGCATCTTTTGGAATATCATACGCATTTAATTTTTTTAGTGCTTCTTCTTTACTCGTTGTAATATCTGTAATGATAACCTTTCTACTCCCTTTATCTCTGATACTTCTTGTTAATTTTCTAGTGTCTAATCCCCAGATTCCTGGTATATCATTTTCTTCTAAATATTCTGATAATGTTTTTGTATAACGGAAATTACTTGGTAAGTCATTATATTCTCTTACAACCATTCCGCCAATCGTTGGTTGTTTGGTTTCATAATCTTCATCTGTAATTCCATAGTTTCCGATTAATGGATATGTCATCACTACCATTTGATAGGTATATGATGGGTCTGAAACGATTTCTTGATATCCTACCATTGATGTATTAAATACAATTTCACAAATGGCTTCTTTGTCTGCTCCAAATCCATATCCTAAATATTCTTCTCCATCTTCTAGTACAATTTTTTTGTTGAATTCTTTCATATTAACCTCCATTCATATATGTTAAATTTGTATATTTTATAAATGATTGATATTTTAGTCATTCAGAAAATGTAAATTTTCTAGAATGCAAAAAAAAAATAAGGAACAAAACTCCTTACTTAAAATGGAAATGAAAATAAAGCAACTATTAAGAAAACAGCTGAAGTATTTATGCAATTAGTTTTTTTCAAATAGTTTTTCATTTTCTTGCTCCCTTTTATATTTTATATCTTTACTATTATACCAGAAACTATATACAGATTGCAACATTTTTTTATTATTTTTTACATATGTCTATTTACTATATTTGACATAATTTTTAAATCATCTTATAATATTACTGTTGCCTATTAATATATAGTTTCAGAAAAGGAGTTGTTTTTATGTTGGAAACTGGCATTCTTATTACAGGAATTGTTATCGCTGTAGTATTGGTTTGTTTACTTGTCGAAGTAAACAATCTGTCAAAAAAAATCGACAAGCTATCACGGCCTGTCGTAAACATTGATGAAGAAACTGCTAAATTAATAGCAGAGCAATTGGCTAGTATACCAATTGTTGAAACCAACAAGTATGATGCGATTTGTACTGCTATGAATAATGCAGATAGTGTCAGTGATGACAGTAAATTATCATCTATCATACAATTCATTGCTAGTTCTTAAACAATTCTTACACTGATATTTATACCAGTGTTCTCTAATATCCCCATTCTTTCGAGTTTGGGGATTTCTTCTTTTAAATTAGTCCTTCATATATATGGGAACAACCTGTGCTCCCTATCTAGGTTTGCACAGGTTGCGAATCCTTAAGATACAATAATATCTCCATACGTTGTGGATGCATTCAGCTTGATAGTTTCTTCACCACTACCTTTATAGTAGTTATAAACTTTTCCCATCCTACTCTTTGCTTCCAACTCAACATATCCAGATTCAAATTCAGTCTCGATATTTCCGCTTCTTGTAGAAATGCTGATTTTGCTGTCCTTTTCTGGTACGTCATTAATCTGTACGTCACCTTTCTTTGTTTTTATCCGCAATTCTTCTGGTAAAATTTCACTTACCCGAACATTGCCGGCCGATGTACCTATAGAAAGGTATTTTATACTGGTAGGGATTGCTATTTTTAGCTTGACATTTCCACCATCACCTTTTTCGTCTAGCATAATAATCAGCTCTTTCTTTCTCTTTTCCTTCTCCAAATTTACTTCCTGAGAAGACTTCCCATGAATCCATGTCTGTACTATGTCTTCTCTTGTCAACTGTACAGATACATTTGCATTCTTTGTTGTGATAAGAATCCTTTCAACATTCTCTCTTGGGAAAGACTTTCTTTCGTCTATCCGCTGTTCTTTGTTTTCTTTTCCTTTTCCCATATTTCTTCTTCCTTTCTTTTATTTTTTGATAGTTTTAAAATAATTTAGGAAATTTTTCCACTAAAGGTATTTACCTATAGCATTGTAATATTATAGCATAAAACATACATAAATTCAATATTAGCAGCTTTCCGATTTTATATCTATACTTTGACATTTTATGTTAGTAATTGTATAATGAATTTATGCAACTGTGCATTAAACCTGATATAGGCTTTATCCACGAATTGTGGAGAACCCCAAGAGGAGGTATAATGGAAACTAAAAAGATTCAAAAAGCTATTGCAGAATTTACTGAGATTCCTGCAGAAATTGATATTCGATCAGACCGTATCATGGTTATGTTCGAATATGTGGTTCCTGATGAAGAAACCACAAAAAAAATTGAGACAGCTTTGTCTCAATTAGGTGAAGTAAAACCATTACATTGTCGTGAGTACGACATTATCTGTTGGTCTCTTTACCGGTAACAAAAGCCTCCTTGTGGGGCTTTTATTTTATATTTCTTATTTTTCTTATTTTTCTCTAATCATTACTTTTCCATTCACTTCCATAATAGAATCTTCATGAATAATTTCACCCACACTATCTACTATAATGGTTCCTGATTTTGGATTTTTGATAGATATAACATTTCCTTTGATGTCTGCATCTACTTCTGAATATTCAAATGCTAAATCTGTGTCTTCCATCGTACAATTGATTAATTTTAGATTTTTACAATAACAAAGTGGTTGCGTTCCGATTATTTTACAATTTATCAATGTTAATCCATCTGAAAACCAAGCTAAATATTCTCCTTTTACAATAGAATCTTTAACTGTTACATTTTTACTATGCCAGAAAGCATCTTTGGTATCTAACCTACAATTTTCAATTTCTAAATTCTCCACATATTGAAAAGAATATTTTCCTTGGAAATCTACATTTTTTAATGTAATATTTTTACTGTCCAAAAAAATATATTCAGATACAATTTTCGTGTCTTTCATTTGAACATCATCACATTTCCAACCAAATTCTGGTGAAATAATTTCAGAATTCTTTATTTCTGTATGTTTACATTCTCTTAACATTTTGATACCTTCTAGCTTACAATTATCAATCACACCATTATCAGAATACCATATTGGTGCTCTAGTTTTTTCGTCAAATGTAGAACGAATTAATTCATACTTTTTAGCATGCCATAATGGATATCGTAATGAAAATCGACTATCCTCAACACGTATGTTTCTAGTTTCTTTTAAAACAGATTCTCCATCTTGTTTTCCTGCAAATACACAATTTTTTACTTCTGTATTTTTCAAATTATATAATGCTCTTTCTTCATCAAATGTTTTATTTTCTATTACACTTTCTATTTCCATATCCTAATCCTCCTGTTTCTATTATCCTTTTTTACAAATTGTTGATTTTATCATACCATAAGAAAAAGAATTATTCTATATATTTATATGCATAAAATAATTTGCTATTTCTTTCATTCTACTCATTTGGTCCACTTTAAAAGGACATCTTGTATTACAATGTCCACATTGAATACAGTCTTTTGCTGTTTTTTCCAAGTTTTTGTAATGGTTTTTTGCTAATATATCTCCTGCTTTTGACAAATCGTAATATTTATTGATTAATCCAATGTCTAATCCCATTGGACAAGGCTCACAGTGATTACAATATACACATTTTCCAGTTGCTTCTGGTGGTGTGAATTTACTAATAATAGAATAATCTTTTTCTTCATCAGTTGCTTTATTGAATTGTAAGATTTTTTCTAAATCTTCTTTTCCTCTGATTCCTGGAAGTACTGTCAATACGCCTGGTTTATCTAATGCATATTGTATACATTGCATTTTAGTAAGTGCTTTTCCAAATGGAGATGTTCTTTCATCTAATAATTGACCACTAGAAAATGCTTTCATAACAGAGATTCCAACACCTTCTGTCTCACATCTTCTATATAATTCCATTCTTTCGTTGACACTACCATTGGCATATGTTCCTTGTTCATAATCATATACTGGATTGATACTAAACATCACCATATCAATTAATCCTGTATCTAATGCTTTATGTACTAATTCAGGTGTATGAGAAGAAATTCCTATATGTTTTACGATTCCTTTTTCCTTTAATTCTTTAATATAATCTAGTATACCATTTTTTTGATATGCATCCCAGTCACTTTCTTCATCTATACAATGAATAAATCCATAATCAATATAGTTTGTCTTTAATTGTTCCAATTGACATGCAATGGATTTTTTTACTTTCTCTAAATTTGTTGTCCAACCATAACTTCCTGTTTCATAATTTGCTCCAAAATGAACTTGATATATAACTTTATCTCTCACACTTTCAAAAGCTTTTCCATAATACGGAAAACATTCTGCATCTCCACCTGCTAAATCAAAATAATTGATTCCATTATCAAATGCCATTTTTAAAGTTTCCATCCCTTCTTTTTCTCCTGCCTGTGAAATAGAACTAGCACCTAATCCTATAATACTAATTTTATCTCCTGTTCTACGATTTATTCTATATTCCATTCCAATCCTCCCCTCATGATTGCTTTTTACTTTTTATTATATAGGAAATCTAAGCATAGAAATCTTTGTTTTCGTTATGCATACTTACCTTATATCACTTAGAGTTTACTTTAAGTCAATAGTTTTTTATAAAATATATTATAAATTTTTTATTAATATAAAATAACTATATCTAAAAAAGTACCAATTATCTATATTTGGTACTTTTTTATCTTCCATTATTTATTCATAAATTTCTTTCCGCTACTCCATGCTTGTCCTACTTTTTCTCCAATTTTGTAATATCCGTTTTGATATTGGTCAAATACAAAAGCATTAATTTTCGTAGGGTCTACTTTTCCATTTTCATCTAAAACTTTTTCATCTGCTACAACATTTACGATTTCTCCTAAAACTCTGAAACCATAAGATTCATGTTGTAATTCTGCTACTTTACATTCCAATGTAATTGGATATTCTTCAATAATTGGTGCACCTACTCTTGTACTTTTTATAGCATGCATTCCTGTTCTTTCAAATTTATCTTCCATTGTGTTTCCTGATGCTGTTCCAAAAAAGTCTGATTCTTCTAGATGATCTACATCTGCTATACTTAATGTAAAGGCTTTTCTTTCTTTTATATTTTTAGCTGTTTTATGGCTTTCTGTAATATTTAACGCTACCATATTATTGTCACAAATACCTCCCCAAGCCATGTTCATAACATCTACCTTATCATTTTCTCCATATGTTGCAATCATTAACACTGGCATAGGAAATACATAAGGTTTTACTCCTAAATCTTTTTTCATAGAAAATTCCTCCCATCTTGAGCAATTTATGCTCTATAAAATTTAGCAATCCCCTTTTATTATTTGCTTATATCTTATCATGTATTCTTTTATCTTACAATGAAAATATAGTTTATATTACATATTTTTCTCCTATATTTCTTTTTAAAATATCTATTGCTTGATTATGTCTTTCACTTTCTTATTTTCTTTTTCTAATTGTTTTAAACTCTTTTCAGGTGTGGGTAAATCTTCTGGCATTGTTCCGACCTGCTTCTTTAATAGCTTTTCTAACTATTTTTCCAATTTTATTATGAGTATCACAAGCTTTCTTTTCAGTATCAACTTTATCTCTTTTTAATCTTGATTCAGTTTGTGTAATACGAAAAAGATTTGCTGCAAGTTCCTCACTCCCCATATTATCTAAAATGTCTTCTCTATATCTTAATCCTTTTCTTTTAGCAATATCATCAGCTGTTTCTCCATTGTATAAACCTTTATATCCAGAATTATGAAATTTATCAAAATTTTTAACACCTGCGTTTTTTGCTGTTTGATTAAGCGAATAATTACCTTTTCTTGTCAAATCTCTTTGGTAAAATCTTTTTTCATCTTCTGTTAATAAACTATATTCTTTTTCACTTATCTCTTGTTTTCTCGTTTGAATTGCAAAATATGTTTGTGCTAAAGCAATTACTTTTTTTCTTGTATCACCATTTTGTGCTATTAAATAACATGCATAACGGGTTAGCTTATAATCCTCAATAAATTCTTCTTTTCCCTTACCAGAAATTATTGGCTTCCTGACATCAAGAAAGCAATCTTTTACCGAAATTTCGCTATTTTCACATGCTATTATAGCTTTTTCAATAACTTTCCTAAAATTTTCCCATTTTGCATATTGTAAAACAGTCATAAGTTCTCTTGCATACCAATATTCGATTCCATTCTCATTAATGTGTTTGATATCTTCAAAAGTATGATTATCATATGTTTCTTTTCTTTCTAATTGATTCATATTCATCATCTCCTTTTTGATTATTGGCATTATATTATAGCTCTTTACAAATTCCAATACTTTCGCAAAAATTTGTTTGATATTTTTACAAAAAAATTACTCCACTTTCGTGAAGTATAGATTGGTACCGATGGTGGGACTCGAACCCACATGGTTTCCCGCTGGATTTTGAGTCCAGTGCGTCTACCAATTCCGCCACATCGGCATTAAAAATATGTACTAATATATATTAGCACATATCTTAGAAAAAGTCTAGAAAAATTTCAACTTTTTTTAAAGTTTCATTTATACAATGTTACAGTTCAGACCTTCCCCACTAAGAGGAACGATATGGTAGATTTTTAAATATTCGAATGCGACCGGAGTCGTTTTAGAAATTCTTATAGCTAAGTCGTAAAGGGTCCTGTTTCCGGGTATCGTTACGATTTAGATATTAGAATTTCTTAAACGGAAATCGGAGGGTAGCCGAGAACTTTAAAATCTACCATATCGTTCCTCTTAGTGGGGAAGGTCTGAACTGTAACTATACAATTTTAATAGTTTGCCCTGGATAGATTAAATTTGGATTTTCTATATCATTATATTGTAAAATTTCATTTAAAGTAATTCCAAATCTTCTAGCAATTCCATTTAAAGTATCTCCTTCTCTTACAACATAATATACTTGAATAGAATTATCTACTGGAGCTAAATCTGTCACATCACTTTCTGTAATTCTTAATTTTTGTCCTGGATAAATTAAGTTTGGATTTTCTATATCATTTAATTCCACAATATGTTCTACGCTTACATTATATACTCTTGCTATTTGAGATAAGGTATTTCCTCTTTGAACAGTATAAATAATATCTCCTGTTCCTCTTTCTTCATTCCCTGGTATTGTGGAATTTGTAAGAATTCTTAGTTTTTCTCCTGGATAAATTAAATCTGGATTTTGTATATTGTTAATATCTACTAATTCTTGTACAGTTGTACCATACCTTCTTGCAATAGCACTTAAGGTATCTCCACTTTGTACAGTATATTCTACATTTTCTGTATTACTTGGAGTTGTATTTCCACTATTATTTGCAATTTCAGAAGTTTCATCTAAAAAGATTTCTTCTGTATATAAATCTCTATCTACACTGCCATTAATTCCATTTACTCTACCTCTATCTGTGTATTGAATACCAATATATGTATTCCAACTGGTTTCTATATTAATAAGATTATTCCTATCTTCATAATAAGCAATCCATAAATCATAATCTTCTGCTAGATTTGTATCAAATGTATTTATTGCATTTGATAAATCACTATACAAAATGACCTCTTTATTCGTCAGCTCCTCTACACGTTGCATAAAAGTTCTAGCAATATTATTGATTTCTTCTCTTCCCACACCTCCAAAAGTTTCATAGTCTAATACCAATTTGCAATTTGGTGTTTTCCCAGAAATGACAGATACAAAAAAGTTAGCTTCCTCTTCTGCCTCTTCTGTATTCGTCGCTGTTAAATAATGATAAAATCCTACGCGCAATCCATTTGCTTTTGCATTTTCATAATTGATATCAAAATAGGCATCTTTTATATTGTTTCCTTGACTTGCCTTTATGTATACAACCTGTATTCCAGCATCTCTTACTTCTGCATAATTGATATATCCTTGCCAATTACTAACATCAATTCCTTGATAACTTAAACTTGATGCAGGTGTTAATGCATATGTATGATTTATCTGTATGCAAAATACAAAAATAAATATGACAATCCCTGTCAAAAACTTTTTCAGCATAACTTCCTCCTTATTCTTTTTATTGTATATTATGTTTTAGAGAAAGTTTTGTTAAAGAAGAAAACGAATGATTAATTTTTTTGTATAACATTATTTTATCAAATAGGAAAAATCCATTTTTTCTATTTAAGAACAAAGCATGAAACCATATAAATTATACCTAATATATGAAAAAACTGAAACAAAAAACTTTGAGAGTTTTCTGCTTCAGCTTTTGATATTCAACAACTAATAATTCTACTTCTAATCTAAATAACCTTTGCGGGAAATTTGAGTCCGTCCCCAAAATCCCGATTTTAACGTTTATTAATAACTGCCCTATAAATTAATCCTGTATTACTATCTTTTTCAAATTCCACTCTATAAGCATCATCTACATTAATGCTACTTTTTAAGTATGTTATATTTTGCTCTGTCACTTCATATTCTTCACCATCAAAATTTATTTCTTCTATTTGATTATTTCCTTCTGTCTCATTATTATTTTGAATGGTTGTTAGTAATCCTTTTACCGTAGCGCCTTTTGTATTTGTACTTTGATATAATTCAAATTTTGCATTAAATGTATTGACAGCTTGTTCATCTATTTGTGCAGTTGCTTGATTTGTTGCTAAAAATGCTGGTATTAAATATTGAATTGGATTCTCATCTTCAGATACTCCTAATTCTTCCATTTTTACTTGGTTTACTTCTCCCATTCTTTCTTGTATAGCATTCATTAAATTCGTAACATATTCACTATCTTGGTCATTTAAGATAACTGCATTGTCTTCTGACAAGTCTTCTATGTCTACGCTATCCTTAAATTGTACATTATTTGTCATACTGTATTTATTGTGACTAATTGTATTTTCTGAAGTATTGATTGAAGTTTCATTGGTTGATGATTCTTCTGGTTCTTCCACGATTTCTCCTGTATTATCTGGTGTATTGTCTGCTTTTTCTACTACATTAGTCTCTTCATACATTCCTTCTAGTGTTAATTCATATGTTTCAGTTACATTATCTGAGTTTAATCCAGAATATTTAGCTGTAAATATTGCACTTGTATCTTGTTCTGTTGTATTCAAAGATATAGTAAATGTCGTCACTTCTTGGCCGCTTTCTTCTTTATTCATTGTTAATGTATTTCCTGCACTTCCTATATCCACTCTACTAAGATTTCCTTCTGTAGCATATACAGTCATTTCTATATCATCATTAAGTGTTAAATCATTAATATTTTCTATTAAGTCATCTATAGAATCTTCATCTAATTGTATATCGATTCCTACTCCTTGTAATATCTCATTTAGTTTATGCATTGTATTCGTATCTGTTTTTAATGCATTCAAGATTTGAACCAATATATTTTTCAATTCTTCTCCTGTTAATGTTAATCTATATCCTGTTAAATTTCCTTCTGTTAATGTAGAAAATTTACTATCATCTAATGCATTTAATATATTATCAAAATAGGTTGTTTTCAAACTTTGTATTTCTTCACTAGAAAACTCTAAATTTTGTAATTTTAATAGATTGTTTATATCTTCTAATCCAGAAATTTCTTCGTCATTTCTAACAGCCACAAAACTATTTCCAATATATTGTGTTTGAATTCCTGTTATATTATTGGTTTTTCTATATGTTAATGGAAAATTGACACTATCTGAATAGTTAAGACTAATCTCTTTTTCTGATTTTGAATTGTTAGGATCTTCTTTTCCTGAAAAAGTAACATTAAGATTATTTGCCAATTTTAAATCATCTTCCATATTAGGAATAGATACTTCAAATGTTATCTCTCCATTATTTTCATAACTTGTACTGTTCTTTTTTTGGAAATATTGCATTAATTGATTTCCAATAAATCCGTCTTCACTCTGGACAATCTGTGAAGTATATTTGAAAAATAATTGTTTATTACTTTTAAACATATCTGTGAAAAAATACAAATATGCTATTCCTGCTATTAAAAGTAAAATAATAATTAATATAATAATTATGGTAATTCCTAATCCTCTACTTTTCTTTTGTTTCATATTTGCCTCCATTTGAGCAATTTGCTCTAAAATTTTTTTTATAGCATAAATAGATAAATAACTGTATTCCTACTGTCATTTATCTATTTTCCTTTATTCTTCCCAGTTATGATAAATATTTGAAACATCATCTAAATCTTCTAGGTTTTCAATTAATCTTTCCATTTTTTCTGTTCCTTTTTCATCTAATTTTACTGTAGTTGTTGGTACCATTTGAACTTCTGCCTCTATAAATTCTAATCCTGCTTCTTCTAATTTTTCACGAACAGCTGTAAAATCTGCTGGATCTGTTGTAATTTCATATACTTCCTCTTCTGATGAGAAATCTTCTGCTCCTGCTTCTAATGCTAACATCATTAAATCATCTTCACTCATAGATGTTGCTTCTTTTTCAATAACAATAACACCTTTTTTATTAAACATATATGATACACAACCTGTTGTTCCTAAGTTTCCTCCTGCCTTGTCAAATACATGTCTTACATCTGCCGCTGTTCTATTTTTATTATCTGTTGATGCTTCTACAATAACAGCTACTCCGTTTGGTCCATATCCTTCATATGTAATTTCTTCATAATTTTCATTACTGGTTGATGCTTTTCTAATGGCATTGTTAATTGTATCATTTGGCATATTTGCTGCTTTACATTTTGCAATAACATTTTTTAATTTTGAATTTCCTGCAGGATCTGGTCCACCTTCTTTTACAGCAATTAGTAATTCTCTTCCTAATTTTGTAAATATTTTTCCTCTTGCTGCATCTGCTTTTCCTTTTTTGGCTTGTATGTTGTGCCATTTACTGTGTCCGGCTCATTTTTAATTCCTCCTTCTCAATTTTTTCAATATTTAAGCCATTTTTGGCTGTTCTATCATAAAACTATTTAGTGAAATTTCTTTCTTGTTCTTTGCCCATTTATATAGAGTTTCGATGTTCTCTACCCAACAAATTGTGCCAAAATCGTGCCAAAACTGTATCAAAAATTTCACATTGTTTTTTATGTAAATAGATCATTTTGTTGTTAAATTTATCCAATTTTTTAACAACACCACAAGTATTTTATCATATTTTTTTTATTTTGTGTAGTATTTTTTATAAATATTTTTTGTGCTTTATTCTTGAAATCGCGTATAATCCCCACCATTAATATATCACCTATTTTTCATGCTGTCATTTAGCAACCACATATAAAAAAAATCACTCTGTACTGTAATAGTACAGAATAATTTTCACTTTACACTGTTATCCCTACTAAATCTATTAACAATCCCGATAATAAGGCAAATAAAATAACATACACTAAATAAATTATAAAATGTTTAATTCCTAAAACTATTTTTAATGCTCCTAAATTTGTTATTTTAGTTGCTGGTCCAGTTATCATAAACGCTGTTCCTGCTCCCATACTCATTCCAGAATGTAGCCATTCATTAAGAAGTGGTATTGTTCCTCCACCACAAACATAAACTGGTACTCCTAATGTTGCAGCCATTAATAGTCCAAAGCCTTCATTGTTTATGAATAAACCAGCAAAAGCCTCTTGTGGTACATACATTTGAAATAAAACTGTGATTATAATACCTAAAAGAAAATATAATCCCGTTGCTTTTATGTTTCTTCCAATATTTTTTAATAATCTTTTTAACATATTTGGATCTGTATCCTTGCTTTTCTTTTCTTCAAATCCTTCAAAATTGAAAAAATTTTTATTTTTATAAAATATCCTTACTAGCACTCCTGCTAAAAATCCACCTAAAATGCTCACATTTAATCTTATCAGGAGTGCTGTATTACCAAGTGCTGCACTATAAATTAATAACTGAGGATTTAATAAAATTGAACTCATCATAAATGCTGCTAACCAATCATCTTCCATTCCATTTTTTGAAAATGATGCCGCAATTGGAATTGTTCCATACATACAAAGTGGGGAAAGTATTCCAAGCACGCTAGCAATAAAAGTCCCTATAAGCCCCAAATTCTTATCTTTTATTTTCATAAACAATTTATGTATTTTATCTTTTGCAAATACTGATATGATTGAACCTATTACAATTCCTATAATCCAATATATAAATATCTGCCTGAATTGAATGTCAAAATAATACCAGAAATATATTAATTGACTTTTAATCCATTCCCACATCTAGTTCACCAACTTCTTTTTTGTTATCTTGTTCATTTGGCAATAAATTCTTGCCTTCGCATATATCATCTAAAATAATTCTATCTTCATCTTTATCTTGCATCTATATTTACAATTTCATAATTCAAATTACCAAGACCTATTTCTGCTCCATATTCAAGTGTATGTACTCCATTTCTTGATTCCATTCTTTGTACTAAAGATTCTCCATCTTCTGCCTCATATACTAAATCTACACATGCTTTATCTAGTGCTACTGGATCAGTTGATGCTAAAATTCCTATATCATGCATATCAGGCTCTGCTGGATTTGAATCACAATCACAATCTACAGACAAATTATTCATAACACTTATATATACAATATTATCTCCTTTATCTGCTGCTACTGCTGAAGCTGCTTCTGCCATTGATTCTAAAAAGTCATCTTGTGATGCTCCTCCAAATCCTGATGTTCTTGTACCAGCACTATGGATTAAACTTTTCCCATTTGATGAAGCAAATCCTATTGAAATATTTTTAACTGCTCCACCTAGTCCTGCCATTGCATGTCCTTTAAAATGTGATAATACAATTACAGAATCAAAATTTTGATAATGTGAACCAACCATATCATATTCTAAATGCTTACCATTTGGAACATCTAAATTTACAGAACCTTCTTCATCTAAAATATCTACATTTGCAATTCTAGTAAATCCATGTTCTTCTGCTACTCTTTTATGTGCTGCAGTACTACTTCTCGAACCACCATAAGCTGTATTACATTCTACAATTGTTCCATTTACACTTTGAACCAGTTCTTTTATAAGGTCCGGAGAAAGATAATAGTTTCCTCCAGCCTCTCCTGTTGACAATTTAACTGCCACATTTCCTTGTGGTTCAAATTGTAAACTATTATATATATTCATAAGTCCTCTTGAACTAATATCACTTGTAAAATATACGGTTGAATAATCTACGCTATCTGCAACTTCTTGGTTTCCTTGATTCAAGTTTTCTATATTATTAATATTTGTATTAACATGCGTATTACTACTTGCTGTTTGGTTATTACTTCGATTTACTACATTAACAATTATTATATTTGCAATAATTATGATTGCTATTATAGCCAAAATAATCATAACTTTTTTCATACTTTTATAATCCCTTTCTCTTTTTCTATTTACTAAGTTGGAAAAGAATTGTGGCTTTGGCTAGGCAAACGAGCAAGAAAGTCAGAGGCGTACTATGTGTACGTTGATGACTTTCGAAGTGATGTTTAACAACGCCAAAACGCAATTATTTTTCAACATATTGTTCTACTCTCATGTGAAGATGATACTTATCTCTTAACTCCGCTATTTCTTTCATCATTGGAGATTTATGATGTATATCTAATGCTTCTTGACTTTCCCATCTATCAATTAATAAAACAGTTTCTGGATCATCCATTGGGAAGAAATATTCGTATTTTTGATTACCTTTTTCTGCCCTTACTCTATCTACAACTCCTTTTTCTACCATTTCTTCTGCAAATTTTCTTGCACTTCCATTCTCTCCTGTATAATAAATATTAATTGTAAAACTCATAATAAACTCCTCCTTAAATTTTATTTATTATTGTATAGGAAAAATCGACTTTTATCTTGACCACATATAAGATTTTTCCGTATACAACTTTCTTATAATGCACCTACTACCTTATGAGGTACATATAATTCCTCTAAATAATCCATATCTTCTTTTGATAATTTCACATGAAATGTTCCTACTGCATCATCCAAATATTTTTCTTTGGTTACTCCAATTATTGGAGATGCCACTCCTTTGGCTAGTTGCCAAGCTAGAGCTATTTGTGTCATTGATACATTTTTCTTTTTAGCAAGTTCATCTACTCTTTTTACAATTTCCATATCCATATCTTTTGTAGAATCATATTTATTTGCTGCTGCCTTATCTGTTTTACTTCTTAAAGTGTCTGCTGACCAAGTAGGACGAGAAAGTCTTCCTCCTGCTAATGGACTATATGATGTTCTTGATATATTCATATCATCACATATTGGTATTAATTCTCTTTCATCTTCACGATAAAGAAGATTATAATGATTTTGCATTGATACAAATTTTGTCCAATTGTTTTTTTCTGCTACATATTGCATTTTTAAAAATTGATATCCATACATAGCTGACGCTCCAATAGCCCTTACTTTTCCAGATTTAACCACTTTATCTAATGCTTCCATTGTTTCTTCTATTGGTGTAGTATAATCAAATCTATGAATAATTAGTAAATCAATATAATCTGTTCCTAGTCTTTTTAATGAACCTTCAACTTCTCTAGGTATTGCTTCTTTTGATAAATGTCCTTCATTAAAATATACTTTTGTTGCAATAACAACTTTATCTCTTGCTATGTTATTCTTTAATGCTCTTCCAAGATATTCTTCACTTGTTCCTGCTGAATAGCAATTTGCTGTATCAAAGAAGTTTATTCCTAAATCTAATGATTTCTTTATAATTTTTTCTGTTTCTTCTGGATTTAATGTCCAAGCATGCATATTACTTGCTGGGTCTCCAAAACTCATACATCCCATGCATAATTTTGATACTTCAATATCTGTATTTCCTAATTTTGTATATTCCATAGCTAAACCTACCTCTTTTCTAATTTTTAATCTACTCTTTCAATAGTAACTTCAAAATCACTATTTATATTTCCTAATATTTCAGTTCCAAATTCTATTGTTCCTAATTTATATAAAGAATTAGAATATCTAAAATCTTTATAAAACACTGATACATTTCCCCAAGGTGCATAGTATGAAAAGTCTCCTATTGCTGGTGTATATCCAGAAGGTAATCCTTCTGTTGATAATTCAGTTGGTAATGTTGCTATTTTTTCTGTATTATTAAAATCTTCAAATGTTAATGTTAGTGGTAATATTTCTAAAAACTCTCTACTTGCTACATTATCATCTAATCTTACAAATACTTCATTTCCGTTTACAGTTAGTTTTATTCTTGCATTTTCCATATCTACTTCTTCTCCCTCACTTTGTGAATTTTGAGATTCATTTATTTCAGTTGTATTGTCATCTATACTATTCTCTACTACATTATTATTAGTATCATTTTGCATAGTTTCTTGACTTAAATTATTACTTTCTATGTTTGCATTCTCCCTAGAATTGAAATATACAATACCTGCTATAACTCCAGTTATTATAATTAATAAAATGATAATCAAAACAATTTTTTTCATTTATCTTTTTCCTTAAAATCCTATTTCAGATAACCATTCATTAACTGCACTTTGTGAATTTTCACTATTACTATCTCTTACTGATAATCCTTCTGTTACAGTTGCATTTGGTTCTTCATCTTCTATATCACCTGGTGTACCAGAAAGTCCAGATCCTCCAGAAGTTACAAATGGTGCTATTGTTTTTCCAGATAAATCATATTCATCTAAAAATGTATATATTGCCATTGGCATATCTCCCCACCATATTGGGTATCCTAAAAAGATAGTATCATAATCTTCTATGTTATCTATTTGTGTACTCAATAGCGGTCTAGCATTTTCTCTTTGTTCTTCTTGTGCTATATCTAATAAGTCGTTATAATTATCCGTATATGGTTCTTCTGTTTCTAATTTTACAATATCTCCACCTACTGCTTCATGTATAAAGTTTGCAACATTCTCAGTATTTCCTGTATGTGAGAAATATACGACTAATACATTTCCGTTTTCTTGGTTATTTTGGTTTTCCTCTGTATTTGTATTTGTTTCATTATTTGCAACTTGTCCGACTTCTTGATTATCTTCTTGATTTTCACTACTTGCTTGATTTTGTACTGTATTTGTACTTTCATTATTTCCAGCTAAATTAATTCCTACAACTATTCCAATTACTGCTATTATTAAAATTACTGCTATTAAAACGATTACTTTTTTATTCATATTTTTCACTTTCCTTTCTTAAATTTCAACCTAATCTAATCTTAAACAATTTCCAATCGTATCTCCTGTTCTTAAATATGTGTAGTTTGGAAATTCAAATAATACTGGATGAAATTTTGTATAATCTATTTTACCTTTTTCATCTAGATTTTCTTCTTGTACATATGTGTTTGCAATTGTCATGATAAAATTATCAAAAGTATCTGTCTCATAATTATCCTCTACTTTACATTCCATAACAACTGGTGCATTATTTATGATTGGTGCTCCTGCTTCTCCTATATGATATTCAAAAACATCTGATTTATCTTGCTTACTTCCACTTACACTTCCTACATAATCTGCTTTTTTAAGCATTTCTTCACTTACTATATTTATTGATAATGTTTTTGTTTCCTTTATTCCTATATTTGTATAATGTTTTTTGACTAAACTTACCATTACTCTATCATGTCCTATAATTCCACTATGACCTGCTAAAAGCCAATTTACTTTTCCATCTACCATTGTTCCTATTACCAATAATGGCATTGGATATAATGCTAATTTTGAACCTATATTCTTTTGCATTTTTATTCCTCCTTCTTTATTCAGGTATTACTTCATTAATACATGCAATTGCATTTAAACTTCTTGGATATCCTATATAAGGAAGAAGTGCCGTTACTGTATTTAATAATGTTTGTTTATCATTTCCTACATTTACGTTTCCTGCTATATGTCCTTTTACTTGTGGCTCACAACCACCTTGTGAAATTAATATTGAAAATGTAATTAATTCTCTTGTTTTAACATCTAATCCTTTTCTTGTATAATAATCTCCAAAACAGTTATCAGATAGGAACTTTTGAATGTGTACTTGATTTTCTGGAGAATTCTCATAATTTTTATCAATGACATCTCCAAATATTGATTTTTGTACTTCTAATCCTTTGTCAAAACGATTTTCTAAAGTTGTTGTCCCTTGTTTTTCTAATGGTAGTTTAATTCCTCTTTCTTCAAATATCTGATTTGTTGGTTTTAACAAATCTAATACTTTTAAAATTCCTACATAAGGAACTGCTTGATATAATATTTCTTTAATCTCTATAGGAGTTACTCCAACATTTAATGCTGCTTTTACAAATGTTTCATATCTTTTAGGTGTTTGTGTTGCAATTGTTGCAGCTAGTATGACCATTTGTCTGGTTTTCTCATCTAAATGATCATATTCTTGTGCCTCATCTAAACTAAAATTTGCGATAATTTCCATTAACTCCTCATCATAATTTTCCTGTAAATTTGTTTCTTTAAATAATTTTTTGCAATTTTCCATTGCTTTTTCTGTAATATTCATAATTTACTACCTCCTTTTAATTTTTTACTTTTTGATTTTTATTATTCTTTACCTTTCTTATGATAGAAAAAATCATATAAATAACTAATGCTATTGCAATTAATACTAATAAATATTTTAAGTAAAATAGTATTGGACTTTGTTCATAATCGAAAAATTTAAAGTCATTCATTAAAAACATATCTTCCCAAACCCTTAAATTGATAAAAGCATATATTCCTAATCCCACTAAAAGAACGAATACAAAGTAATATACATATTCAAAGGTGCTATTTTTCATCTTTGTATTTATTTTGTTCATAAGTGCTGATATATGAAGTCCAACATGAATAGCCATTAATACAAATCCCCAAGATGTAGATAGCATGTGTAATCTTCTTCCAAACATAGTTGTTGGAATATCTAAAAATGCAAATACATCAGCTGAAATCATTATTCCACTTACCATCATTCCTACCATTGCTATAAAAAGTAATAAATTTAGTATCATATGAAATGTTCTTTGAAAATTATGTTTTCCTTTAAAGATTGATTTATACCATTTTATATTTAATATATGATGAATGATAAACAATACAAATGCAATTGTTCCTAAGATTTCATGTACTTCGTTTTCTGTTACATAATATCCCATTAATATAACAAAAAGAAAAGTCATCACTATGTCTATTATTATTTTAATTTTATTTTTCATCTATTTATCTCCATTATCTATTAATTTTCTGAAATACCATTAACACTTAACCAATTGGATATATCATTTTCTAGACCTGAACCACCAGAATAATGGCAAAAATTATTTTTATTTCATCTTTTTCCCTAATTCATATGCTTCTTTATAAAAATGTTCTGGAATCATACCTACTGTTCCACAACCTTTTCCTACAATCATTCCCTCATCTTTATAATGCATATAGTTTACTAACTTTTTATAATGTACGATTAAAGGCTCAACTGTTGAATCATCTGTATTCCAGCAAGTCATTATATATGCTGTTCTTAATCTTTTTCGACTTATTCTTCCAGTTCTTGAATAAAATCTATCTATTGTAGCCTTTAATGGAGCTGTCATTGCAAAATAGTAAACTGGTGTTGCTAAGACTAACATATCTGCATCTTCCACTGCATCTAAAATCTTAACCATATCATCTTTAAATACACAATCTCCATCCATTCCACAATGGTTACAACCTATACAAGGATGTATATCTAAATGAGCTGTATCAAATCTTACAATTTCATTATTATTTTCTTCTGCTCCTCTTATAAATTCATCAACTAATGTATTTGATGTTCCGTGTAAATTATAACTTCCTGTCAATACGACTATTTTCATAATTTTTCACTCCTTTTTTTATAAACTTTATTTTAATAATTTTATAATTCCTTTATATGTAATGTCATAGATAGATAAATACTTAAATGGTACATCAGCTGCTTCCATTGCTTGCATTTGTTTTTCTGTTACTTCTGCATAAGGATAAATTCCATACATTAGTGGAAAAAATAAGAATACAAATTCTTCTTTTTCTTCATCACTCATTTTTTGAAAGAATTTATCAACACATTTTCTTACCATCTTTATTGCATTTCCATAAGCTCTTTTAAATTCTATTAGTTCTTCCATCCTGCTATTTTCTTCCATATCATACATATTCATAGAAAGTAATTTTAATAGATTATTTCTCTTTGCAACTGTATTGGCCAACTTGTCTGCAAACACTTCTTTTGCCATTTCCTGATTTTGCTCATACATTTCATTTAAGTCATCTATCCATCTTTCATACTCTCTTTTTAAAAGTGCTAGGAATATTTCTTCTTTTGTTTGAAAATAATTGTATATGGAAGTACGAGAAAATGTAGTTTCCTCTCCTATACTTTTTATTGTTATATCTTTAAAACTATTGTTTTCATAAAGTTTTTCACAAGCATTTATGATTTCTTCTTTCCTCATGTCAACAATTTCTTTACTCATTTTATCTGTCTCCTTTTTTTACTTCATTTCTTTTTCCCAATATCTTATTGTAGATACTCCAAGTTTATCTGCTGTATCTTCCAGATATTTTATTTCATCTTCTGCTAATATAATATTAACAGATTCTTTTGCATCTAAAACATGTTTTACTTTTGTTACTCCTATTATTGGTAATGTTCCTTTATTGATAGCCCAAGCTGTTGCTATAACTGGAATTTTTGTATTATGTTTTTGTGCTATTTCATTTAATGCTTTATTTAATTCTTCTAATTTGTCTAATTTATCATTATAACTATTTGCTCTATCTGAACCTTCTGGGAATGGATGATTTTTATCAAAAATTCCTGTTAATGCACCTTGTTCAAGTACCATATAAGAAAAGAATGTAATATTATTTTCCTTACAATAATCTAATATTCCTGAAGTTTCACTTGATCTATTTAATAAGCTGTAATGATTTTGTACGGCTGAAATCTTTATGCCATCTTTATCTAAAATTTCTTGTGCTCTTTTTAATTCTTTTAAATTATGATTTGACACTCCAACAGATTTTATGAATCCTTTTTTGTATAATGGTACTATCATTGGTGTATATTTTTCTACATCCATTGGATTATGAATCCAATAAATATCTATATAATCTGTATGTAATAATTTCATACTGTTTTCTAACATATTTTGCATAGCTCCTGGTGTTCCATCATTTCCCCATGCCCAAGCTCCTAGGGCTATTTTTGGTAAATCCATATATATAACCACCTTTCTTTTTCTGACATCGTGTCAGTTTTAATTGTTATATATCATATTTCTGACACCGTGTCAATATATTTTTGCTATTTTTTTCATAAAAAAAAGATTAGTTTAACTAATCTTTATTCCTTTCCAGAATTCAATGCATTTTTAGCTGATTTATTTAACATCTTTTTTGCAAGTGCACAAATGATTGGATTTGTTGCAGATACTGCTTCTAAGTTTTTCTTCTTTCCTAAAACTTTTAAACAAGTATCTGTATAATCAACTACCATATCTAATCCAGATACAAATGATGCCATATCAGAATTTAAAAATACCATTGGCCCTGCCATTTCTTCTGATGTTGCCAATCTTCCAGCTAATCCTGCTTGTGCAATTAATCCTTCTTCACTTCCTACCATATCTTGAAATTCTTGTTTCATTCCTGTATCTGTTGATGCTGGTAATACATTGTTCATTCTGATTCCTATTTTTGCAAATTCTACTGATTGCTCACATATAAATTGAGATAAACATCTTTTAGAATACATATATGCAAATGTTGCAGGTGCAGATGAAGCTAATTTTTTCGTTACTTCTTGAACTTCTTCCCAAGTTTTGCTATGTACAACTTTGTTTTGTTCTCTCTTAAATTTCTTCCACTCTAGTCCCGCTGTAGAAGTACAAAAAACAATACTAGCACCTTTACTCATTCTATTTTTCAAATAATTTAAAGTGATATACATATTTGCTGTATAGTTACAATCAAACGTTGTTCTATAATCTGTTTTTGAGCCAGAAAGTCCAGCAACACCGAAAAATGAATCAATATGTTCTGGAATTCTTTTAAATACTTCATCTATTTCTTCTTTCTTTGCTAAATTACATTGCATAAATTCTGTAATTCCTTCTACTTTACATTCATTCATATCAATTGCATAAACTTTTGCTCCTAAATCGACAAGCATTCTAGCTGTGGCTTCTCCCATTCCACTAGATGCTCCTGTTACAACACAAATTTTTCCTTGGTATCCAAAATAATCTTTCATCATTAATCCCTCTTCTTTCGTTTTATTTTTTATATTTTAATATCTTTATTAGTAAATCTTATTTCTGCTCTTTGTTACTTTGTTTATTTTCAAATATATTATCATTCAAAAATATGATATTGTCAACATTTTCAGATACTTTTTTGTATCTAAACTTTTCACTAATTATAAATTATTTATTAGAATATTTTATTGTATCATCTTATATGTTTAATATTCATCTTTAAACAATTCATTTAAATATGTTTTTAGATATATAATTTTTTCTTTCACTTTATTCACATTCTTACCATTTGAAAATAGAATTCCTTTTAAAATATCATATTCTAAACATAATGTATCTTCTATGTCTACTATTCCTTCTTCTAGCATTATGTCTGGAACATCAAAGAACAAAGCAAATTCATTTCCAATATTGGCTTTTTCTACATTATAAAAATATCCACAATATTGGCACAAGTGTTTTGCATGTAGTGTGTATGCAAATACACCATCATCTGTGTGTGGCTTGCCACAATAAGAACAATACGATGGTATTAATTTGATCCCATTTAATTTTGAAATCATAAGTCCACCAATATCTTTAAAATCTAATATACTATCCTTTATTTCTAAAGCATGATTTTCTTCCTTTTGATTTAAGTAAATGTTTGGTTTTATTTCTTCTAACACATTTTTATATGTTACTTTTATACTATCTACATTTTGAGGCTCTATCTTTATTTTGTTATCATATATTTCTTTATAGTTGCATAGACATTTTTTTAATGGATGTCCTTCTTTATCTGATGCCACATCTTTATGCGTTAGACACCAATATCTATCTATTCCATTTTCATCTTTTCCACAATATTTAATATGACATGTATTCATAATATATCACCATTTTTTATTATTATTTTACAAATTCTTTTTTCTTACGTTATCTTTCACACTCTGAATCTTTTTCTATGGATTTCGTTGGTTCTAATACTTCTCCTTCTGTATCTGTAACGGGAATTGTATAAATTCCTAAATAATTTAACATATTTTTTATTGTTTTTGCCACTTTTTGTCTGTCAAATCGACTCTCCATTCCTACTGTAATTGCAACAAATCTTGAGATATCAATAGAATCTTTTACTTGTCTTTCACCAGGTAAATGCTCATATTCTCCTCTTCTTAACATATTTTCTTCTAAATCTAATACAATTCCTATTTTATGTCTTACATATCTATAATAAGCAGGATCTGGGTCTAAGTTAGAATATTCTGAAAATTCACTTTCATCAAACTCTTTTACACATACTGAAATATAATCTTCTCCATTATACACAGGGTCTTTTTCATCATATGCAATTCCTTTTTCTTTCAAAATTCTCCTTGAATAAATACCTCTTAGCTTTATGATATCTTCTAACTGTTTTAATCCCTCTTTAACCACTTCATCTTCTTCCCAAAATGGTATTCCTCCTGCCAATCCATGGAAATATTTATTTTCCAAATCAATTTTCATATTATATTCATTCTCCTCTTACTTGAAAATCAATTATTTGATTTTCAAAATCATTGCATTTATTTCAAATCCACAAAATTCAATTTTTCAATAATATCTTTTCCTATAATTTCATTTGCTAACTCTACAAATTCATTAAATAACTCAATTTGTCCTCTATGGTGAGCATCAATACCATATACTACATTTATATTATATTCTGATGCAATCTCCCAAAATTCTTTACATGGATATACTACTTTCCCCAAATTCTTTTCTTTTTAACATATAGATATCTGGATGTGCAATGATGTCTGGAATTCCACATTTCATTGCTTGCTCTATGTATTCAGCATGTCTTAATAGTTCTTTATCTGAAAAATCATCTTTTCCATGTATTTTTAAATTTTTATTATCATCATAAACAAAATGCTGTCCTAAAATCAATTTATCTGTTTCTGCTTTTAATTCTTTTAAGTTTTCTTCTTCTCCTGGTAAATATTCCACTTCATAACCACTTTGGATTTCAATTTGTCCAGCATATTTCTCTTTTAATGATTGTATACTTTCTAAATATTCTTTTCTTTGACTATATTCCATACGCATATCGTTTCTTTTATCTATTTTGTTTTTTTCTGGGCAATGGTCTGTAAAAGCCATCCTTTTAAATCCCATTTTGATATATGCTTCTACATATTCTTCATCTGTAAAATCTAAATCTGCATGTCCACATCTATATGTGTGTGAATGATAATTAAATTCTTGCATTATTTTTCCTCCTTTATTTCAAATGTTAGTATTTCACAATTACTTAATTTTAAATCTTCTAATATTCCTTCTCACCAAATCCTCTTTCTTCTAGTGCCTCTTTAAATATGATAGGTACATTTTTTGCTTCATTAATAATTTCTGCTGTTTTTCTTGCTCTCTTTAATGTAGAAGATACAATCATATCTATCGGATAGTCTTTTAGAATTCTTTTTGCTTCTTCCGCTTGTTTTATTCCCTCTTCATTTAATTCAATATCCGTCTTTCCTTGAATTCTTCCTTCTTTATTCCAATTAGTTTGTCCATGTCTAATGATATAAAATTTCATATAAATCTCCTTTTCGTATAATTTCATTTATCAAATTTATTTTAACAATACTGTAATAAAAATTGCAATATATCTTTATAAAAGAAATTGTATTCTTTAATTTATTTTCTGTATTTTTAGATTAAATTATATCGTAAAATATGAATTTATCTCTTTATTTTCGACAATATCATCTGCAAAAAAAGCATATTTAAACCTAACTCTATTATCCCATATAATGTTTTCAATCTCACATTTTCCCAAAATACTTAATGTTTCAAAAGTAAATGTATTCGGGATTCTTAATACCAAATTATGTGTTATATTCTCTTTTGCTTTATAAAACATGTCCTTTATACTTGGTTGTATCATTTCTAAATCTGCTACATGCTCTTTTTTATTATCTCCTGCACTCCAATCTGGGTCTAATATAGCAACTTCTGCTTGTATACTCCTTAGAAGCTTTTCATCTAAAACATTTCCTTGTATAAATCCTGTTTTATTCTGAACACCATATAATTGTGCGTTCTTTTTTGCTGATACAATTCTTTCTTTATCCATATCAATTCCATAAACATATTCTAGTTTTTTGGCTAATTGAATAACTGTCATTCCTAGTGCACAACATAGTTCTACACCTTTTTTATACTTAGCCAATTTCTTAGCTAAATGTTCACTTATAACTTCTGGACAACTCATATATTTATTTTCCTATCATATATTTTATCCCAATGCCACATCTAATATCATCATAATCACAAAACCAATTGCAACACCAATTGTTCCAATATTTGAATGATCTCCTTCTTGTGATTCAGGAATCAACTCTTCTACTACAACATACATCATAGCCCCTGCTGCAAATGCTAACAAATATGGTAATATTGGTACAATCGCATTTGTTAATAATATGGTTATCATAGCTGCAATAGGCTCAACAATTCCGGATAATGTTCCATACACAAATGCTTTCAACTTAGACACACCTTGAGTTCTTAGTGGCATAGAAATAATGGCACCTTCTGGAAAATTTTGAATCGCTATACCAATTGCTAAACTAACTGCACCTGCTAAGCTAATCCCTACATTGCCTATCATAGCTCCTGCTAAGGTTACTCCCATTGCCATACCTTCAGGAATATTATGAAGTGTTACAGCAAAAACAAGCATAGTTGATTCTTTTATTTTAGCTTTAATTCCTTCTGGTTTATCTGTATGTAAATGTAAATGTGGTATGATACTATCTAAAATCAATAAAAATCCAATTCCTAATAAAAATCCAATAACTGCTGGCAACCATGGAATTTCATGTTGCTCTGTTGCCATTTCCATAGATGGCATTAGTAAAGACCAAATAGAAGCTGCCATCATCACACCTGCTGCAAATCCAATTAACAATTTTTCTACTGTTTTATGAATGGATTTTTTCATAAAAAATACCATTGCTGAACCTAAAAGTGTTCCTAAAAATGGTATAACCAATATCATAATCATATCTATATTCATACATTTCTCCCTTCTTCTGTATATTTATTTCATCATAGTTGTATCATATTTTTATCAATTTGTATAGTCTAGTTCTTATGTATTACTTTTATATTAGGAAATAATAAAAAATGCACATAAAATCAAAAATTCTATGTACATTTATCATAACCTTTTTATTTTATATTATTCTTTTTTCATTGTTTAGATCTATATGTCATAATATTACTTACAGCTTCTGGTCTAACTGGTGACATTAAAATTTTTCCTGTTCCTCTGTACACATTCACAAATCCTTCTCCTGCAACAGCTGAACCTAATAAACTTCTAGTAGATTTTTCTACTGTAAAATCTAATGAATCTGACCATGCAATTGCCATATTTCCATCAATTTTTATTTGGTCATTTTGTAATTCTATTTCAATTAATTCTTCTCTTGGAACTGGACTTTCTAGAACTGCAATTCCTTGTCCTGATAATTTTAAATTGAATAATCCTTCTCCACCTAATACAGCTGAAGATAAGTTACTTCTCATAACAACATTGGTATTTAAAGTAGCTTCACAAGCTAAGAATAATCCATCTTCTAACACAATACTACCATTCCAAGCACCAACATCTTCTAGTAAAATGTAGTTATAAGTTGGTTCTAATGCTAATAATCCTGTACCATGATATTTTGGTTTTACTGTTGATTCACTTGTTACACTTCCCTTTATTGCTTTTCCTAAGAAATCTCCAACACCTTTTACATTTGTTTTTGATTCTATATTTCCAGCCATCCATTGCATTGCTCCTGCACTTGTTACATATTCATCTCCTTGTAATTGAATGACAACTTGTCTTCTTCTCACATTCATTTTTGCAGCAAAATATTCTGACATAGCTGTCAATTTATTAACACTAACATCTCTTTGAAATTCAACTACTGAAATATTTCCCTTTCTATCAATAATTTTTACATCATCATTATCAAATAAGTTTCTAACTGAAATCATATAAATACCTCCTTCTATTTCTTCAAACTCATTATATACAAAATTGATATCCTTTTACAATATATTGTAAAAATTTTTTATATTTTTTTGTTATTCTGTTTTATTTCCATTTTGTTGTGGTATAATGATTAAGAAATTTAAAACAAAAGAAAGGGAGATGAATGTACCATGTCAAACACCAAAGAGGAAGTAAATATTTGTAAACTTTATGACCAAGAATGTTTACTTTCTAAAGACGATTTTATTAAAAAATATAAGATTAAAGAAAATGGACTTTCTTCACAAGAAGCTGAATACAAATTAAAACAATTAGGGCCAAATATTATTAGGCAAGCAAAGCCAAAACGATGGTATCATTACTTTTTTGAAAGTCTATTTACACCTTTTAATTTAATTTTATTAGGAATTACTTTATTATTATGCTATACAGATGTTATCTTACCAGAAACACCTAGTTACGCCAATATTATTGTCATTGCCATCTTAGTTGCTGCTAGTACTTTATTAGACTTTTTTGAGGAATATCGTTCAAATAAAGCTGCAAATGAATTAAAAGAATTGGTTGCTACTACTTGCCATGTTATAAGAGACGGTAAAGAAATACAAATTCCGATTAAAGATGTAACACTTGGAGACATTGTTGTTCTTTCTGCTGGTAGTATGATACCTGCAGATTTAAGAATTATTGAAGCAACTGATCTTTATGTTGGTCAATCTTCTTTAACTGGTGAATCAGATGCTGTTAAAAAATTAGTCGAAACAGAAATGAAACCAGAAGATTTAGATAGTATTGCAGATTTAGATACAATTTGTTTTATGGGAACCAATGTTATTTCTGGTAGTGCAAAAGGAGTTGTTATTAAAACTGCTGACTCTACATATTTTGGAAAAATTGCTCATACAATAACCTCTGGTAAACCAAAAACAGCTTTTCAAAAAGGAATTGAAAGTATTAGTAAATTATTAATTCGTTTTATGCTAATTATTATTCCTATTGTATTTATCCTTAACTTTTCAAAACATAGTATTGTAACAGCCTTTACCTTTGCCGTAGCGATTTCTATTGCCATTACACCTTTATTACTTCCTGTTATTTTATCTTCTTGTTTATCAAAAGGTGCTGTCAAAATGTCTAAGAAAAAAACAATTGTTAAAAAGTTAGATGCTATTCAAAATTTTGGTGCTATGAACATTTTATGTACAGATAAAACAGGAACTTTAACAGAAGATAAGATTGTTCTAGAAAAGTATTTGGATATAAAAGGTGACGAAGATCTTGGCGTTTTAAAATATGCTTATCTAAATGCAAGTCTTCAAACTGGTTTAAGAAGTAATATTGATGAGGCTGTTATCAAACGTGGAGCTGAATACAATATGCCTGAATTAACTAGCAAATATGTTAAATTAGATGAAATTCCTTTTGATTTTGCTCGTAGACGTTTATCTATTGCTGTAAAAAATGAAGAAGGTAAAGATGAATTAATTACAAAAGGTGCTGTGGAAGAAATTTTAAATATTTCTACTTCAGTAGAATATAAAGGTGAAATTTCTCCATTAACAAAAGAAATTAAAGAAAATATACAAAGAATTAGTAAAGGATTAAATAAAGAAGGTTTAAGAGTTATTGCTGTTTGCAAAAAATATAGCAATGAACCTGGTTATGATTTTGAAGTAAAAGATGAAAAAAATATGATATTAATCGGTTTCATTGGTTTCTTAGACCCACCTAAAGAAAGTGCTAAAGAGGCTGTTGCAAGAATGAATAAAGCTGGCATTCGTGTCATCGTACTAACAGGTGATAATGCAGAAGTTACAAAATGTATCTGTGATAAAGTAAATATCAAATCTAAACATATTATTTTGGGAAGTGAATTAGATAAATTATCTGATGTTGCTGTTCTTAGACTAATTAGAAAAAATAATATTTTTGCAAAACTATCACCTATTCAAAAAGCCAGAATTGTAAGACTATTAAAAGAAGATGGAAATGTTGTAGGATATATGGGTGACGGAATTAATGATAGTCCTTCCCTAACCAATTCAGATGTTGGTATTTCAGTAGATACTGCTGTCGATATTGCAAAAGAATCTGCAGACATCATCCTTTTGGAAAAAGATTTAAATGTATTATTAGATGGTGTAACTGAAGGAAGAAAAACATTTGCCAACTTAATGAAATATATTAAAATGGCAACAAGCTTTAACTTTGGTGAAGTATTATCTGTTATTGTCGCAAGTATTGCTTTACCATTCTTACCAGAAACACCTATTCAATTATTAGTAGAAGGTTTATTATATGACTTTGGTCAAATGACACTTCCTTTTGATGATGTAGACGCAGAAATTGTACGAAAGCCAAAAAAATTGGACATTAAGAGTTTAAAACACTTTATGCTATTTATGGGACCAGTTAGTTCTATATTTGACTTAATCGTATTTGCTTCTTTATGGTTTATCTTTGGTGTTAGAGAAGCTGCTCTTTTCCAAACTATTTGGTTCTCATATAGTATTGTATCAAACTTAGTGGGAATGCATATTATTAGAACTGCAAAAATACCTTTTATACAAAGTAATGCAAATAAAATGGTATATTTCTCTTCTATCTTATTAATTTTAGTAGGTCTAATTGTACCATTTACACCATTAGGAAGCTTTATTGGATTGGTTCCAATGGCAGCAGAAGATATTGTATTAATCTTTGTTGTAACTTTCCTATATTGTATTTTAGCAATGTTTGCCAAAAAGATTTATATCAAAAAATATGGCGAATGGATTTAATAAAAAAGGGAATTTGGGGACGGACTCATTTTTCCCTTTTTTCAAAGTTAAAAAATAAAAAAATATAGAATATAAAAAATGAAACGATTTTGCTTATACAAAATTGTGTAATGACTTTATATTCTATATTTTTTATCTTGGATAAATTCAAAAAGGGAAAAATGAGTCCGTCCCCAAAATCCCTCGAGTCCGTCCCTAATTTCCCTTTTCTAACTATTCTTTATATCTATATTCTTCTACCACGTTTCCATCAACATCTTTTATAACAATATCCTTTTCTTCTATCATGGCATAACTATGTGGTGTATTATCTTTTGGTAATGATATAGAACCTGGATTTACAAACAATTGATTATCATATTTTTTGATAAAGCATGTATGGAAATGTCCATAAAACATAATGTCAAAATCTTCTGGTGGTAAATTATCTATATTGTATTTATGTCCATGTGTAAAAAACATATTTTTTCCATTAATTTTTTCCAATATATGTTCTTTTATATCAAATTCAGAAACCATTTGATCTACTTCTGCATCACAGTTTCCTCTTACCACTTCTAATTTATCTTTTACACTATTTAATAGTTTTGTTACCTTCATTGGGTCATATCCATCTGTTAATGGATTTCTAGGTCCATGATAATATAAATCTCCTAATACGATTATTTTTTCTGGTTTTTCTTTTTTGATAATTTCTTTTAACTTGTCAGCATATACTCCTGACCCATGAATATCTGATACAACCAATACTCTCATAAAAATCATTCCTTTCTTCCTTGGCTAGTTTTTGTATTTTTAATTATCATATATTCTAAGTTATATTATGATAAATTGCAACCCTTATATAGAAAAAAGCTGATATATAATTATAAAAAAATAATTATATGTCAGCTTTTTCTATAAATAATTTTTAAAAACATTATTTTATAACTTTCATTCCATTAACTTTTTAATATCCTCATCTTTTTTTAATTTATTGGATATAAAATGATAAGCTTGTTTGTTTTGTTTCACAGCAATTTCAGCCAATTCTTTATCATCAATTAATCGTTTACTTGCATATTTAATAATAATCCCTTTGTTTTCTACCGCTGCCTTTACCACTTCCCTATCATCTCGTAATTCTTCTGATGCATAATATAAAGCTTGTCCATAGTTTTTACAGCATTCTAACATAATCTCTTTATCCCCTGCCAATTCTTCTGATGCATAACAAATTGTCCAAGGCGCTGTTTTTGTAGCTAATTGTAAGACTTCTTTATCTCCTTTTAATCTTGTACTGGCAAATTCTAGAGCTTCTCCATCTTGTTTTAATGCTTCCATAACGACTTCTTTATCATCTTGTAATTCTTCTGATGCCAATTCTAAGTTTTTCCCGCATTCTCTTACTGCTTGCAATATAACTTCTTTATTATCATTATTTTTTTGTATTTCTTCTATTTCCATTTTATCATGTCCTTTCTTAATATTTGTATTATATCATTTATCTATAAAAAATCTACTTTATTTGTATAAAATTTCATCTATTTTTTGCAAAAAACGTGTAGATATGGTATACTATTTATGTTAATAGTTATAGGAGGCTTTACTATGAATTACTATATAAATACTTTAGAAAAACTAAAAAATTTTGCATTCAAAATTCCTGAAGAAGGTATGCAAACGCATTATGTCCCTGGATCTCCTAATAAAATTATAAAGCCAGCATCTTTTAAAAAAAGAGTTTTTATAAAAGGCTCTCCTTTGTTTTTTATCGATGAAGAAGGAACTTTTATATGTCCTTTATTGCCTGGGTTTGAAAAGATACTTCGTAGAGAAAATTTTGAAAGAATATATATTAATATTCCTTTTTCTCCTCTGGTTTTATCAGCAGATTATAATCAATGTATACAACAATGGAATATAATCAAAAGTGGATTTAATGAATTTTATTATCCAAATAATAATGGGATGGAAAATAGCAAGGACTTAGATAGATAGTCCTTGCTTCTTCTTATTAGATAATGTATTTTTCTATATCATAAAAATTATTGTCTTCTGTTAAAACAATATCAAAATTCTTTTTATATACTTCTAAATTTTCAGTAATATTTTTATTTAAAAATCCTATTTTTAAAGATTTATTTTCTGGATATTCCCCTATCATATGAATATCTTCAACCACATCTCCTATTACCATTCTATATTCTTTTTGTCCTATTTTTTCTTTTAATTTATCATCCTTTAATTTATCTATATTTTTGTTTAAACTATGAATCATATAATCAGAAAATTTTATCATATTTCCATTTTTATCAAATTTTATAAAATTACCAATTATCGTTATATTGTTATAATAACATTCTTCATTTTTCAAAAATTGTTCTATTACATTTCCTATTCCTGCTGAAAATATGATAACTGGTATATTGTTTTGATATAAATTGAAAAGAAAATCTTTTGCACCTTTTCTTAATATTAGTCTACTATGATTGATAGACTCTCTTAACTTTTCTCTAGTCAGTCCATATTGATAATATAAATCCATACATTTATCATACCATTCAATTATATATTTTTCTCTTTTATCTTTATCTATATGATAATCAAATTCTATAAATCCGTATTTTTGGTAATATTTATCCATATCTTTTGTAAGATTCTCTCCCATGACTTCTTTATTAGCACTAGCATCCCAAGAATCTACACTTTCACTTGATGTAATTGTTTTATCAAAATCCATAAAAACACATATGTTATCTTTATTCATTTTCTGTTTTAATTCATTTATCTTTTTTTCATTACTGAAATATATCATGGTTAATCTCCTTGCAATTTTTTCTTATATGATTAAAAATTTATCTTATATCTTTCTTTTGCATTATATATTTTTTTATTTTGTTTTTCAAGTAATAAATTTTCGCTATCTCTAATTTTCCATTTAAATTTTGTGAATATATTGTAATTTCATTTTAATCTTGTTATAATGTGGTTACATAACGCAGAAAGGAGATGATTATTATGTCTGATGCACAACTTCAAGCTATAAAAGATGTTATAAAAATGACACCTAGATTAAGTATAGAATGTTTAACTTCTATCAAAATTTTAATGGAAAAAGCAATTGATTCCGAACTATTAAGATTAGAACCAACTGTTATTTTAGATAACATGGATATCACCGAAAAAGTAATGTATTTAGACTATTTGAATGAAAATCAAAAAACAAAAGAGAATGAAGAAAAAAACGCAATATCTTTTGAAGAAATCCTAAAAAGAGAGGGGTTGACCTTTGATGACTTACAAGATAAAAATTAGACCCAAAGCTCTTAAATTTATTGAAAAGCAGGATAAATCACAAAGACTCAGGATTTATACCGCTATTTACAACCTGCCAAATGGAGATGTTAAGAAAATGGTAGGTTGTAAAGATACATATAGGCTCCGTATACGGTTCTTACAGAATTATATATGAATTAAATCAAAATAATCTTATTATTCTTGTAACAAAAGCCTCTAATAGAGGTCAAATCTATAAATAATTATTTCTTATTTTTGATTTTATTTTTTATATGATTTTATCTCTTATTTAAATCATTATATATTACATTAATTTTTATTTCTTATCTTTTTAAATTTCATTTCATTGATATTTCTTAAAAAAACTCATAAAACTTTATCTTTTTTCTTTGTTGTGCTATAATGCAAATATAAATTTTATAGAGATAGGAGCATGACAAATGAAGAACTTTTTTATTGTACTTGCAATGAAACTATTAAATATAGTATTAAAACTATGTGGAAAACATGGTGGTAATTTTTTAGGAAAAATCGCTTTTGATTGGAATCCAGAAATTTTTAAATATTTCAAAGTTGACTGCCCTGTGATTGCTGTTACAGCAACAAATGGGAAAACCATGACCAATAATGCGATTGGATATGTTTTTCAAACAGCTGGAAAAAAAGTAATTAGTAACAAAGAAGGAAATAATATGGAAACTGGCATTCTTTCTACTTTATTAAAAACCTGTACCCTAACAGGAAAAATAAAAGCAGATTATTTAGTTTTTGAAGTGGATGAAGGTTATGTACCAGTTGTATTTAAAGATTTTCGATTAGATACTTTAGTTATCTTAGATTTCTTTAGAGACCAATTAGATAGAAATGGTGAAGTAGAATCTTTAATTTTGAAAATCAATGATTTTCTAAAAACATATACTGGCAATTTAATTTTAAATAATGATGACCCAAATGTTGCCAGATTAGGAAAAGCAAATCCGAATAATGAAAATGTCTATTATTTCCATATTGATAGATATCCATATGCAACAGATGATATGAAAGAAGCTGGAGAAGGAAAATTCTGTCCATTTTGTAAGACACGTTTGGAATATGAATATTATCAATATTCCCATATTGGAAAGTTTACTTGCCCTAATTGTGGATATGGTGATAATAAAATTTATAAAGAAACAAAAAATATTAATTTAAATGATATGACTTTTAAAGTTGATGATGTTTTATATAAAATCAAATCAAATAGTATCTATATTATCTATAATTTCACAGCTGTCATTAGTTGTTGTTCTTTATATAATATTGATACAAAATATATACAAGAAGCCTTGGCAAACTTTGAATTGAATAATGGTAGATTAGAAAAATTAGTAATTAAAGATGCCCCTACCATTATAAACTTAGCTAAAAATCCAACAGGTGCCAATGTCAGTTTACGATTGTTAAATGAAGATGATGACGAAAAAGAATTGTTATTTGTTTTGAATGATAATAAAGCAGATGGATTTGATGTTTCTTGGATTTGGGATATTAATTTTGATAATTTAAATCATGTAAAGAGAGTCGTAACTGCTGGAACAAGAGGTTATGATATTGCTATTAGAATTAAAACATCAGGGTTTGATGCAAATAAAATTGAAGCTTATCTAGATTTGGAACAAGCTGTAAAAGCTTTATATACCAATACAACAAAAAAATATGTTATTGCAAATTATACTTCTTTACAACCTACTAGAACAGAAATTTTAAAATTAAAATGATTTTCAATTATATATTTTCAATTATTAACAATTGATTTCAAAAAAAATTGTTAATTGAAACAAATTTATTGAAATAGGAGTTGAAATATAATGAAAGAACTAAAAATACTATACCTATACCCTGATATGTTAGAATTATATGGTGATTATGGGAACATACAAGTATTAAAATATCGATTAGAAAAGCGAGGGTTTAATTGTATTGTTGATAGATATTCTATTGGTGACGAAAAACCAGATTTTAAAAGTTATGATATCATCTTTGCAGGTGGAGGAGCCGATAATGAGCAAAGTATTTTATCAGAAGATTTAATAAAATACAAAGAAGAAATCAAAGAAGCTGAAAATGAAGGTGTATTCTTTTTATTAATTTGTGGTGCTTATCAATTATTTGGTAAATATTATAAAGGTGTTGAAGGAAATATCATTCCTGGTTTAGAAATATTTCCATATTATACAGAAGCTATCGCAGATAGAAAGAAAAGATGTATTGGAAATATTGTCCTTAATGTCAATTTAAATGGTAAAGATTCAAAAGTCATTGGTTTTGAAAATCATGGTGGACAAACTTATGACATCCCTACTCCTTTTGGAAAAGTTTTATTTGGAAATGGAAATAAATTTGGTGATACAGAAGAAGGATTTTTTAAAGAAAATGTCATTGCTACTTATTTACATGGTCCCCTTCTTTCTAAAAATCCAGAAGTTACAGACTATATAATTAAACATTGTTTAGATAGAAAATATCAAGAAAATATTGCTTTAGAACCTTTAAATGATGAATTTGAAAATTTATGCAGAAAACAACTATTAGATAGATTTTTAAATACTCATAATTAATTACAACAGGACTACTTTAAAAGTAGCCCTGTTGCTTTTCATACGGTTAATTCTACATTTTCTAATGGAATTACTGTTATTGTTTTTAGTTTCATTTTTTTTGCGACAATATAAGATACTGCACCACTCAGAATTTGATTATTCCGATCTACTATTACGATTTTTTTAAACATGCCTGTTTCCTCATAATATTTTCTCACTTTCTTGTATTTTGTATCACTGTAATTAGGCGTCCACAATAACTTTAAATCAGATACTTTCCGTTCTTCTATCCAATCTATCGGAATATGATATTTTCCCTTCTTCTTTAATTTTTCTTGATGTTTTTGTACCTTTTCTAGATATTTCCCTTTTTCTTCTTGCTTTTTCTTTAAATATTTCCGAAATTCCTTTGATGTTAGATTTCCTTTTGTTCTATTACATTTTTTACAACATGGCAATAGATTATTGGGAATTGTTGGACCTCCTAATTCCTGAGGATACATATGGTCTAGTGTCATTTTTTTCTTTTCCTTTTCTTTTTTACAATAGCCACATATATTCCTCCCTTTCATTTGATAGGTCAACTCGTACATTATATCAGAAAACGCTATATACCGCATGATTTTTAAAATCCCATTTTCAATTACTGCTACTCCCTCCATTGAAAATTTTTCTGGTAAATCAACAATCATTTCTTTTTACCTCCTGCCTTTTTTCCAATTATATCAACAAGCTTTTAGAATTTCAATCAATATATTAAAAAGAGACATATATTAAATAGAAAATACTTTATTTTCAATCTAATTTCATGTCTCTTTCTTTTTTTACAATTTAAATTCTACTGGTTTATGTTCTTTTAAACTTTCTTGAACATCTAAAATTCTTTGATTTGAAGAACCTCTAAATCTAAGACTTAAATCCTTTTTATCTTCTTCAAATTTACCATCTACCATCACATCTATATATTTTAATAATTCTTTTGTTGTTTCATTATTTGGAGCCATTTTTCCGACAACATCTTTTTCAAAATCAAAACCTGTATAACACCATATATTTTTGTCAGGAAATTTTTCTTTTACTTTTTTAACTAATGGTAATAACCCTTCTTGATTTTGCTTTTCTAAGGGCTCTCCTCCTAAAAGAGATAGTCCTGATATATAGTCATGGTCTAAATAATTGATTACTTGGTTTATTTGTTCATCTGTAAATTTATTACCATAATTAAAATCCCATGCACATTCATTAAAGCATCCTTTACAATGATGATTGCAACCACTTACAAATACGGATACTCTAACCCCTTCTCCATTTGCTACATCTACTCTTTTTATATCTGCATAATTCATATTTTCTCCCTCTTTTCTGCAACATTATGGAAAATGAATTTTCCTATAATGTGGATAAATTATGGAACGTTTGGGTATTCCCTCCAACGTTCCAAATTTTTGATTTTGTTAATACATGCTTTTTCTTATTTGTATAGGAAATCTTACAAATGCAATACTCTTTGTTTTATTTCTTTTGTTTTTCCTGCATTCCAGAAGTTTTCTCCTAGATATCCACAAGTTCTTCTAACAACTGTCATTTTTGAATGATCTTTATTTCCACAGTTTGGACATTCCCATTCATTATCCTTATTAATAATAATTTCTCCATCGAATCCACAAACATGGCAGTAATCTGATTTTGTATTAAATTCAGCATATTGAATATTATCATAGATAAATTTAACAGCTGTTTCTAATGCATCAATATTCTTTTGCATATTTGGTATTTCAATATATGAAATAGCACCACCTGAAGATATTTTTTGGAATTCACTTTCAAATCCAAGTTTTTCAAATGCATCAATTTTTTCTCTTACATCAACATGGTATGAATTTGTATAATATCCCTTATCTGTTACATCTTTAATTGTACCGAATTTTTCTTTATCAATTCTAGCAAATTTATAGCATAAGCTTTCTGCTGGTGTTCCATATAATGCAAATCCAATATTGGTTTCTTTTTTCCATCTATCTACAGTTTCTCTTAAATGTTTCATAACTCTAATTGCAAAATCATGTCCTTCTGGTGTTGTATGTGATACACCTTTCATTACTTTTGTCATTTCATATATACCAATATATCCTAATGAAATGGTTGAATATCCACCATATAATAATTTATCTATCTTTTCCCCTTTTGCTAATCTTGCGATAGCACCATATTGCCAGTGAATTGGGCTAATATCAGAATGTGTTCCAAGTAATGCATAATGTCTACACATTAAAGCTTCTTTACATAGTTCTAGTCTCTCATCTAATAGTTTCCAGAATTTATCTTCATCACCATCTGCAACAATTGCAACTTGTGGTAAGTTGATACTAACAACACCTTGATTAAATCTTCCTTCAAATTTATAGTTTCCGTTTTCATCTTTCCAAGGTGATAAGAAACTTCTACATCCCATTGGGCTAAATACATTACCTTCATAATTTTCTCTCATTTTCTTAGCTGAGATATAATCTGGGTACATTCTCTTTGCTGAACATTTAACAGCTAATTTTGTTAAATAATCATATTCTCCACCTTTTAGACAGTTACATTCATCTAACACATATACTAGTTTTGGAAATGCTGGTGTTACATATACACCTGCTTCATTTTTAATACCTTGATATCTTTGTCTTAGTACTTCTTCAATAATCATTGCATTTTCTTTAATGTATGGATCTCCCTCTTCTAGATGTAAGAATAAAGTTACAAAAGGAGATTGTCCATTGGTTGTCATTAATGTATTGATTTGATATTGAATCGTTTGTACACCTGCTTTTAATTCTGCTTTTAATCTATCTTGTACTAAATCTTCTATGATGTTATCAGATAATTTTCCTTTATATTTTTTCTCTATTTCTGATTTAAATTTATTATAGCTTTTTCTTAAATATTTTCCTAAATGTTTCAAGTCTACTGATTGTCCACCATATTGGTTACTTGCAACTGCTGCAATAATTTGTGTTGTAACTGTACATGCTACTTGGAAACTCTTTGGACTTTCTATCATTTTTCCGTTCATAACGGTTCCATTATCTAACATATCTGCTATGTTAATTAAACAACAGTTGAAAATTGGTTGTACAAAATAATCGGCGTCGTGGAAATGTAAAACTCCATCAGCATCAGCTTTCGCAATCTTTTCTGGTAATAATAATCTTCTTGTTAAGTCTCTTGATACTTCACCTGCAATATAATCTCTTTGTGTTGAAGCAAGTAAAGTATTTTTATTTGAGTTTTCTTCTGCTAGTTCTTTATTTTCATTTCTGATTAATCCTAATATAGTTTCATCAGTTGTATTTTGTTTTCTTACCAAAGCTCTTGTATATCTATATACAATATATTTTTTGGCTAATTCATATTTTTCAATTTCCATTAATTTTTCTTCGATGATATCTTGGATATCTTCAACTAACATTCTCTTTTTATTTAAATCTTCTATATATTGAATAATTCCTTTTATATCTTCCTTATTCGCTCTCTCTTTTGGTTTTACCTCCTGATTTGCTTTTTCAATTGCTGTTTGAATTTTTGCTCTATCATAATCAACAGCTCTTCCATCCCTCTTAATAACTTTCATTTCACATTTCCTCCTTCGATTAGTATGGTTACATTATACCCCTACCATTTTTATTTTCCGTTGCAAAAGCAACACATTATGAAAAAAAATTTTTT
Organism: uncultured Clostridia bacterium; assembly: GCA_944388805.1. Lineage (GTDB taxonomy): Bacteria > Bacillota > Clostridia > TANB77 > CAG-508 > CAG-269. The sequence goes on from CALXKE010000002.1 coordinate 68,275, forward strand.
TCACTTCTTAATCACTTCCCCCTCTAAGCTTTTTTCTTATATTACAAATATATTACAAAAATATTACAAAAATATTTTTATCATTTTGTTGCTTTTGCAACTTTTTTAATGTATAATGCTTATGTAATTTTAAAGGAGGAAAACACGTGAACACCAACTTTGACATAGAAAACTTCATTCTTGACTTTTCAAATTCTTGTCAAAAAAAGCAAAAAAAAGTCTTTAGCAAAAATGAAGTTGTGACAACTTACATTAAAAACCGAAATCAATTATGTATATTACTAGATGGAAATGCCGATTTAGTACGTTATGACTTAAATGGTAATCGAACCATTGTAGAACATTTTTCAAAAAATGCTCTTTTTGGTGAAGTATTTTATACGATTACGACAAATAATGAATTATTAGTTGAAGCAAAATCAAATTGTACGGTTCTTTTCTATAGCTATGATGATATTTTCCATAAATGTAGAAACAATTGTAAATTTCATCAAACTTTATCTGAGAATTTGCCACAATTGATTTTAAATAAAGTAACAGATTTAAATATGAGAATTGAATTATTAACCAAAAGATCTACTAGAGATAAATTACTTGGCTATTTTTCTTTACTCTCTACTAGAAAACTAAGTACTTCGTTTGAACTACCATTTTCTTTAACTGATTTGGCTGATTATTTAAGTGTTGATAGAAGTGCTATGATGAGAGAACTAAAACTATTAAAAGAAGATGGCTTTATAGAGAAAATTGGAAATCGAATTACTTTACTATATAAATAAAAAAGGGATTTTGGGGACGGACTCATTTTTCCCTTTTTCTAATTTTAGAAACAGAAAAAATATAGAATATAAAAAATGAAACGATTTTGCGTATCTAAATTGGAAACTAGAAATTCTTAAAGAAAAAAATGAGAGATGTTCATGGGCAATCTAGTGATATATTCATTTCTTATAAATGTCTCGGCTCAATACGTACATTACTCTTTCTACATCAAAAATAAATGAGCCTCTCGCTGCAAGAATTCGCGCTTCCTCATTTATTTTTGATTAAGAAAGAGTACAAGTACTCCAATCACATTCGACATATTATGCGAAATGAATATATCACTGGATTGGGCCTGAATGAAAGAGGCGCATTTTTTTCTTTTAGAATTTCTGTGAAAATTTAGCTTATACAAAATCGTGTAATGACTTTATATTCTATATTTTTTAGATTTTGTAATTTAAAAAGGGAAAAATGAGTCCGTCCCCAATTTCCCTTTTTTCACTATTTGGTTGTTTGTATGTAATTCCATGAATCTAAGCACATATCTTCTAGTGTTTTTTCGGCTGTCCATCCTAATTCTTCTTTTGCTTTTTGAGGATCTGCATAACAAGTTGCAATATCTCCCGCTCTTCTTGGTGTAATTTTATATGGCACTTTTTGTCCTGTTACTTTTTCAAACGCTTTTACCATATCTAATACACTATATCCTTTGCCAGTTCCTAAATTGTAAATATATAATCCTTCTTTTTCTTTCTCTAATTTTTCTAAAGCTTTTACATGTCCTTTTGCTAAATCTACAACATGAATATAATCTCTAACACCTGTTCCATCTGGTGTATCATAATCATTTCCAAATACAGATAATTCTGGTAAGGTTCCTGCTGCAACACGTACTATATATGGCATTAAGTTATTTGGAATTCCTTGTGGTTCTTCTCCAATTAATCCACTTTCATGTGCTCCGACTGGATTGAAATATCTTAATATACATATATTCCAAGTATTATCAGAATGATAGATATCTTTTAAAATTTGTTCAATAAATAATTTGCTTGTACCATATGGGTTTGTTGTTCCTCCAGTTTTACATTCTTCTGTTATTGGAATGATTTCTGGATCCCCATATACAGTAGCTGATGAACTAAAAATAAATGTTTTACAATTATATTTTCTCATTGTATCTAATACCACTAATGCTCCTGAAATATTATTCGTATAATATTCAATTGGTTTTTGTACAGATTCTCCTACAGCTTTAAATCCAGCTAAATTGATAACTGCTTCTATTTCATTTTCTTCAAAAACTTTTTCTAGTTTTTCTCTATCCATATAATTCATTTCATAAAATTTAAAATCTTTTCCTGTTATTTTCTTTATTGCATCTAATACACTTGGTTTACTATTAGAAAAATCATCTATAATAACAATTTCTTTTCCTGCATTTAATAATTCTACTGCTGTATGACTTCCAATAAATCCAGCTCCTCCTGGTAATAATATTGCCATAAAATCATTCCTTTCTTATTTTATTTTTATAATTTCCATTCCGTCTTTTGTATCTTTTACTTCATATCCCTTTTCTTTAATTAAATCTCTTAATCTATCTGACTCTGTCCAATTTTTTTCTTGTCTTGCCTGTTTTCTTTCTTCTACAAGTTTTAAAATTTCTTCTGGAATTTCTATTTCTTTATTTTTTTCTACTTTATCAATTTTAATTCCTAATACTGTGTCAAATTTTAATAATAATTCTGCAATCTTTGGTGATTTTTTAGGATATCTGATTACTTCCCATACAAAACTCATAGCCAAAGGCATATTCATATCATCATTAATGGCTTTATGGAATTCATTTTCTAATCTATCTAATTCTTTTTTATCTTCTTCATTTAAAGTATCTGTTCCATTTTTATTTGCTTGATAACCATTTCTTAATCTTTCTAATGATTTTGAAGATGCTTCTATTCCTTCCCATGTAAAGTTTAATTTATTTCTATAACTAGATGTATAACATAATAATTTATACACTAATGGGTCATATCCTTTTTCTTTAATGTCTTTTAATAGGTAAACATTTCCTAAGCTTTTTGACATTTTGCCACCATTAATTAATAAATATTCTCCATGTATCCAATAGTTAGCTGGTATTTTCCCACATACACCTTTACTTTGCGCAATTTCATTTTCATGATGTGTTGGTATTAAATCAATTCCTCCTGTATGAATATCAAATTGTTCTCCTAAATGTTTTCTTGACATGGCAGAACATTCAATATGCCATCCTGGATAACTTGGTCCCCATGGGCTATCCCATTTCATCAAGTGATTTTCTGGAGCCTTTATCCATAATGCAAAATCATATGGATTTTTCTTCTCTGGATCCACATCTACTCTGGCTCCTGCTTTTTGCTCTTCTACATTTACATTGGATAAAACTGGATATTTGTCTAATTTTGAAACATCAAAATAGATAGCAGTTGATGTTTCATATGCATATCCTTTTTCTACAAGTTCTTCCACATATTCTAGCATTTCTGGAATATAATCTGTTGCTTTACAAATAATTTCAGGTATTTCAATATTTAAATCTTTTAAGTCGTCAAAAAATAACTTGGTATAATGTTCCGCTATTTCTAATGGTGTTTTATGTTCTTCTCTAGCTGATTTAATCATCTTGTCTTCTCCTTCATCTCCATCAGAAACCAAATGTCCTACATCTGTTATATTCATAACATGCTTAATTTTATATCCATTATATTTTAACATTCTTCTTAAAACATCTTGAAATATATTTGTCCTCATATTTCCAATTGTTGCATCTTTATATACAGTTGGTCCACATGAATATATTCTTACTTCCTTTTCATTGATTGGTTTAAATAAGTCTTTTTCTTTTGTTAAAGTATTATATAGATATATATCCACTGTTTCATCATCCCTTTCTTGTAAAGTAATATGCATTTATTATTATTTGTTTTTATTTCAAATTGAGATGTGAATATTTTCACACCTCAATCTTTATTGTATGAGAAAATCAAATTTTATCTTAACTTCGTATAAAATTATTCCTATACATATTGCTATCATCACTGAACAACGTTTTCAGTTGGTTTTGTTGTATTTCCATTTTCTCCTGTGCTATTACCACCACTTGGAGGATTTTCTTCGCCTGCTGATGGCTTTTCTACCGTATTTCCTGTTCCGCTTGTTGTATTTCCTCCACTTGTTGTATTTCCTCCTCCTGTTGAATTTGTCGTATTTGTATTTGGTTCAGGTTTTTTTGGTTCTTCCTCTTTTGGTTTTGTATGCAATGTACAAGTTCCCGTTATTCTAGTTCCTGATGAACTCTTTCCATTAACCGGCGTCCACAATCCTAATTGTTCTTTTGGTAAAACAGCACCATAATAATTTTGTCTAACCGCACAATATTGTGAGCAATACTCTGTTGCAACCAATCCTGATTCAGAACAAATTGTTTGACTTCCATGTCCTTCACATTGTTCTGGTAAATTGTCTTGTGTAAAGATTTCTGTATATTTATTGTTACATCCTGTTGTAGCTAGACAACCTGTTGTTCTACATACAGTTTGTTCTACTATACCACTTGGTCTTGTAAAGCTTGCATTTTCTAAATTTTTATGGATTTCTGTCATAACACCATCCCAAATGTTACCTGCTGGGTTTCCTGAATAATATACTGTTTCTGGTTGGTCATATCCAAACCAACATGCTGCTGCATAATATGGTGTAAATCCACAAAGCCATCTATCATAATCATCATCTGTTGTTCCTGTTTTTGCTGCTACATCCATTCCGCTAATTGCACAGTAAGTTGCTGTTCCTCCAGACTTCACAGGTTCTTGTAATATAGATTTCACAATATAAGCATTTTGTTCTGATATCACTCTTGTTTGTTCTTGTTTTGGTGTTAATACTGTATTTCCACTAGAATCTACAACTTTTGTATAGAATGTTGGCGTGATATATACACCATCATTTGCAATTGTGCTATATGCTGCTGCCATTTCTAAAGGTGTTGCTCCATTGGTTGTTCCTCCTAATGCTAATGATAAATCTGCATCTTCATCTGCATTAATATGACTAAGTCCCATCTTATTCAAATATTCTATAGATTTGCTTGGTGATAATTCTCTCATGATTTTTACTGCTGGTACATTTAAAGATTTAGCAATAAAATATCGTATATTTACTGAATCATTACTATATGTTCCACTTTGGTTTTTAGGAACATAATTTCCAAAGTCTGTTTGTTGATCCATATATGCTGTTGCTGCTGTTATTACTTTCTCTTGCAATGCTGGTGCAATAACAGCTATTGGCTTGATAGAAGAACCTGTTTGCCTAACACTTTGAGTAGCTCTATTTAATCCTCTACTTTCTGTTTTTTCGCCTAATCCTCCAACTGTTCCTACAACATTTCCTGTTTTATAATCAATTACTACCATTGCTGCTTGAGAATGGTCATTTTTCTTCTCTCCAGTTTCACTATCAGTTGCTCTTCCTGCAACAATATATTTATCTTTAGCAAATTCTTCTTCCATTTGTGTTTGTATATTGGTATCTACTGTTGAATAAATCGTAAGTCCACTACTATATACATAATTTTCTGCTAATTGTTGAGACCACCCTTTTTCTTCCATTACTTGATCGATCACTTGATCTAAAACAGCTTCTGTATGATATGAATATGAAGAAGTTGTTGCAATTTCTCCTTTTTGGAAATTCAATCCTGCATCTACCTCTGCAATTGCTGCATCATATTCTTCTTGACTATTGATATAGCCTAATTCATTCATTTTATTTAAAGCTACTTTTGTTTGATTTTTAATCAATTCTGTATTATCCTTAGTTTCATCAAATGGATTATATCTACTTGGAGAACTATTAATTCCTGCCATATATGCACATTCTGCTAATGTTAAATCTTTTGCGCTTTTGTTAAAGTAATATTCTGCACCTAATTCAACACCATGTAAGTTGCCTTCTCCACCAACATATAATATATTTAAATATAACTCTAAAATTTGGTCTTTTGATATCATTCTTTCTACTTGATATGCTTTGGCCCACTCTCTTACTTTTCTCATGATACCTGCTATACCAGATCTTTCATCATCTTGTGTTAAATTTTTTACCAATTGTTGTGTAATTGTACTACCACCATAAGAACTATTTCCTAACAAAGTTTGTAAGATAGCTCCTGCCGTTCTTTTTAGGTCTACACCATGATGCTGATAAAATCTTTCATCCTCCATGGCCACATACGCTTTTGGCAAATAGTCTGCCATATCTTCAAGTGTAATAATTTTTCTTTTTTCATCACCACTTAATTCTGCAATCACAGCACCGTTTTGATCTACAACAACAGAATTAGCAGCACCAATCGTTAATTCTTCTTTAGTAATTTCAAAGTCATCCCCAAATAATCCAAAGAACACACCAGCTACAACACCTGCTCCAATGACGCATAATAATAAAAATACTAATATAAAAATCTTAAGTGCCATCATTAATTTTGGATGTCTTACTGAAAAATTTTCTTCCTTATTTTTGGATTTTTTTCCTTTACCTTTTCTATTGACATTTTGTGTTGGCACTCTTTTCGTTGTTCTTAAATCTCTTTTATTTGTCGTATTGGGTCTTCTTCTTTTCTTGGCATTTTTCATATTATATTTTCTTGTTTTATCTCTATCACTACTTCTTTTATTACTACTTGGCATATGTTTACCTCCTTGCCAGTTTGTACAAAATTCATTTTGCAAGAACTTTTTATTTATTCATTTGTTTTTTTCTTTTTTGTTCTGAAAAAATTGATATCTACATTATATTATATTTTATAAAAAAAGAAAAGCATTTGATAAAATTTTTTAAATGATTGTTTTCACTCCTTGTAAATATTGAATTGTTACATTATCTCTTTTTATTTTCTTAAATATTTCCTCTATTGGTTGATTTTTATATTGTACTGCCTCATATACATCTTTTGCCTGAAGCTTATCAAAATGCGGGTTTGTTTTCCAATCAATCTCATAATCATTAATATTTAATCCATTAAATCTCTTATTTTTTATCTTTACATTCCCTTTAAAATTAATAATTGTCGCCATACTGTTTATTGTATATTGATTTATCAATTCTGTTGGGAAGTCTAAATTTAATATAATATTTGTTTTAGCTAATATTTTCCTTTTATTGTTTCCTACATTTATGAAAATTCCATATTCTTCTGACATCTTTTCTTCAATTTTTTTAAAGCGATCAACATGATTGGTAACAATTTTTACGTATTTGTATTTCGTAACCAACTTTTCAATTGCATAAATTGCTAAATCCGAAATATCATTTACTAAAATTCCTATTTTTATTTCTTCATCTTTTATTTTTATTTTTTTTATCACATACTCTAAAACATCAAATAGTAACATTTGAAACAACCATCTTCCATCTACAATTTCATAATTATATGAATACAAATAATTGACATAAATTTCTTGTTTTTTGACCTGCTTACTTAATACTAGTTTTTTACTATTCGTTTTGTCCAAAATATTTTTTGTTTTGATTGCCAATTTATATGCTATTTTTTCATCTAAACTTGTCTCTCCTATTGGTAAAATAATGGCATCGTTTTCTAATTTTACAATATGGAAAAACTCTGCAAATCTACTAAGCTTGTCAGTTTCTTCTATATAATACATAAAAATCACCTCATATACTTTTCTACTTTAAGTATATTAAGGTGATTTTCATTATAGAACTTATCGTCTTATGACTCTTCCTAATGCACAAGTGGTAGGCATTAAGTTAAGCTATAACTATGATTTTTAATTAATGACAATATCTCTTTTCAATAGTTTATCTTTTACAACACCAATTCCTATAAATTGTTGATTGTTATATATTTTGTAAATTCCATCTTCTAAATCAAAACTTAATTTTACACCATTTAAAAATAATTGTAATTTTTTTTCATTTAATTCTATATCTTCTAAATCTTTAAATAATTTTTCAACTGTTATAATATGTTCTTCGACATTTTCTTCATTTAAATCTTCAACCAAAACAGATTGCTCAATCGTAAAAGTTCCAACCTTGGTTCTTTGCAATTCTTTCATATATCCAACTGTTCCCATTTCTTTGGCAATATCTTCACACAAACTTCTGATATATGTTCCTTTTGAACAACTCACTTCAAATTGGATTTCACAACTTTCTTTATCGATTTTTAACAATTTTATATCATAGATTGTTATCTTTCTTGGTTTAACTTCCACTGCTTGTCCTTTTCTAGCATATTCATATAGTTTTTTTCCATTAACTTTGATAGCAGAATAGATAGGTGGTATTTGTTCTTGTTCTCCTAGAAAACTTTCTAAAACATTTTTTACTTCTTTTTCCTCTAATCGTTTCTCATCAACGGATTCTTTTTGTATAATCTCTCCTTCTTCATCCCCTGTACTTTTCTTGATTCCTAGTTGTAAAACCACATTATATGTTTTATTATGATTCATTAAATATTTAGAACACAAAGTTCCTTTTCCAATTAATAAAGGTAATACCCCTGTTGCTAATGGATCTAATGTGCCAGTATGTCCTACCTTTTCTACTGTTATTTTTTTTACTTTTGCAACGATATCATGGGATGTATATCCTTTTGACTTATTAACAATTAATATTCCATTCATAATTATAGTACTTTCTTTATTTCTTTTATTAATTTTTCTTTGACTTGTTCAACCGTTCCTAGTACTGTTGCACCTGCTGCTCTTGGGTGTCCTCCCCCTCCAAAAATATAGCAAATATCAGAAACATTAATATTTGAACCATTTCCTGTTCTCATAGAAACTTTATATACATTTTCCTCTTTTTCGCGTATAAATACAGAAACTTTAACGCCTTCTATACTTCTTCCATTTTCAACTATACCCTCATGGTCCCCTGGCTCTGCATGTACATCTTCTTCATCTTGTTTATTAATATATGTAAATGCAATCTTGTTATCCTCTAAAAGTTCTAATCGATTCATTGCTCTTTTTAATAATTCAAAATTTGATTTTGTTCTTGTCTCTAATACCCTTTGATAGATATCAGATATATTTACACCTTTTCTTAATAATTCCGCTGTAAATTCAAATGTCTCTGCTGTAACACTAGAATATTTAAATCCTCCTGTATCTGTAATAATTCCTGTAACAATACAACTTCCAATTTCTGCATCAATGTCAATATCAAAATATTCAAACATACCTGCTAAAATCTCACAACAAGCAGGAGATGCTGGATTTACAAAATTCAAGTCTCCATACATCATATTAGAACTATGATGATCAATTACGATTGTTTTTTTCGCTTTTTCAAAATATTCTCTTCCTATCAACCTTTTTAAATCAGCACAATCCAATGAAATAGCTAAGTCATATGTTTCAATGTCTGTAGCTGTTTTTACTGTGTTTGCACCTGGCAAAAAAGCAAATGTCCTTGGAAATTCTCTTACAATCACATCTACTTTCTTTCCCATTTGTTTTAAAGCCAAGTTCATTGATAAGACACTTCCAATAGCATCACCATCTGGTGATTCATGTGCCATTACAACAATGTTCTCTGCTTGTTTTATTTCTACTAAAATATCATCTAATGTCATTTTCTTATTCCTTTCTATTAATGTCAGGGGACACACCTTAGCTCAGGTCATCTCTTCTTGGATAGACAAATCTCGCTTTTTAAGAACTTTCTCTACTCTTTTTTATTTAAATTATTTATATAAGTTCTTAAAGAAGCGTTAAGATTTGTCGACGCGAAAAATTACTTTGCAATTTTTCTGTGCAATATTGTTTATTTGTTGAATAGAAAAATCTTTTTTGTATTCAACAATAAATGTCCCATCCCCTTGTAATTTACTGTTGTCCTTCGTTAAAGCTTCCCCTTAATTTTTACTCTTGTTCCTCTTTTTTAGGCATGATTTCTTTTAGAATAGAGTCAATTTTTGCTCCATATTCAATAGAATCATCTAATTCAAAGATTAATTCTGGTGTATTTCTTAAATTCACTCTTTTGGCTAATTCACTTCTAATATATCCTGATGATTTTTTTAGTCCTGCTAATGTATCTTTAATATTTTTTGAATTTAAAATACTAACATATACTTTAGCAAATTTCAAATCACTTGTCACTTTTACTTTTGTTACACTAATAAGTCCTGTAACGCTTGGATTTTTTAATTCATATCCAATAATTTGACTAAGTTCTTTTTTATATTCTTCATCAATTCTTCCTAATCTAGGATTGTTTTTCCCTTGCATATATACTCTCCTTTGTTCTAGAAAAAAGGGATTTTCTCCCTTCTTTCCAAATTATCTTTTAATTTCTTCCATAACATAAACCTCAATGATGTCTCCTTCTTTGATGTCATTATAGTCTTCAATTTGCATTCCACATTCAAATCCTTTTGTTACTTCTTTTACATCATCTTTAAATCTCTTCAAAGTTGCTAAATGTCCATCATGGATAACAATATTATCACGAATAACTCTTACGCCTGCATTTCTTTCTACTTTTCCATTTAATACATAAGCACCTGCAACAGTTCCTACATTTGAAATTTTGAAGATTTGTCTTACTTCTACATTTCCTATTACTTTTTCTTCGTATTTTGGTGCTAACATTCCCTTCATAGCTGCTTCTACATCTTCAATTGCTTGATAAATAACAGAATATTGTTTGATTTCTACTTCTTCTTTCTCTGCCATTTCTTTTGCTGTATGGTCAGGTCTTACATTAAATGCAATAATAATTGCATTTGATACTTTTGCAAGTGTGACATCTGATTGGTTAACTGCTCCTGCTGCACTATGAATCACTTTTACTCTAACTTCTTCATTTTGTAGTTTTTCTAATGATTGTTTTACAGCTTCCACAGAACCTTGTACATCTGCTTTTACAATTAAGTTTAATACTTTTAATTTTCCTTCTTCCATTTGGCTAAATAAATTGTCTAAAGTTACTTTTGTCACACTATTAATTGCTTTTTCTCTTGCTTGACGTTTTCTTCTTTCTATTAAATGTTTTGCCATTTTTTCATTCTTAACCTCATAGAACGTATCTCCAGCTTCTGGTACATCTGTTAATCCCATGATTTCAACTGGTGTTGATGGACCTGCTGATTTTACTTTTTTACCTTTATCATTTACCATTGCTCTGATTCTACCAATTGATGAGCCAACCACAATGGTATCTCCTACATCTAATGTTCCTCTTTGTACCAACATAGTTGCAATCGCACCTCTTGCTTTATCTAGTCTTGCTTCTATAACTGCACCTTTTGCTTGTTTGTGTGGATTTGCCTTTAATTCTAATACATCTGCTTCTAATAATACCATTTCTAATAATTGGTCTATATTTTGATGTTTCTTAGCAGAGATTGGAACATAAATCGTATCTCCACCCCATTCTTCTGGTACCAATTCATATGCCATTAATTCTTGTTTTACTTTATCAATATTCGCATCTGGTAAATCAATTTTGTTAATCGCAACAATAATTGGAATTCCTGCTGATTTTGCATGGTTAATAGCTTCAACTGTTTGAGGCATAACACCATCATTTGCAGCAACTACTAAGATAGCAATATCTGTAATTTGTGCACCTCTAGCACGCATTGCTGTAAACGCTTCATGTCCTGGTGTATCTAAGAAAGTGATTTCTCTATCATTAATTTTTACCATGTATGCACCAATTGCTTGTGTAATTCCACCTGCTTCTCCTTCAATCACATTTGTTTTTCTGATGGCATCTAAAAGAGATGTTTTACCATGGTCTACATGTCCCATAACAACAACAACTGGTGGTCTTGGTACTAAATCTTCTTCTCTATCTTCAGATTCGTCAAATAAGATATCTTCTTCTGTCACAGTTTCTTTCTTTGTTGCTGTAATACCAAATTCTTGGGCGATTAAATATGCTGTATCAAAATCGATTTCTTGATTAATCGTTGCCATAACTCCTAAACTTAATAACTTTTTAATAACTTCTGCTGTTGTTTTTTTCATGTCTGCAGCTAAATCTTTTACAGTAATGGTTTCTGGAATTTCTATATCTGTTAATTTAAAGATTTTTTGCTTTGTTCTTTCTTCTTGATTTTGATTTTTCTTTTTCTTTCCTCTTCTTCCTCTTTCTGTTGTTAAATCATAATAATCCAACATACCACCATCTTGGTCGTCAAACATATTTGATAATTGATTTGCAGTCTTTAATGTTTTTAATTTTCCTTCATCAAAGTTACCATTATTAGAATTTCTTCTATTTTTTGACTTTTTGGTATTTTTATTTTCATCAAATCGATTATTATTTTTTTGTTTATCAATATTTTTGTTATATTCTCTTACATTTTCTTTTTCTATGACTTCTGTTGCCATAATATTTTTTATATTTTTCTCAATACCTTTTTCATCTAATGGTCTTTTTCCATAACGATCATTATTATTGGCATTTCTGTTATTAAATTTGTTATTATTTCTATTATTAAAATTAGTAGAATTATTGTTAAAGTTATTTCTTCTTTGATTATTATAATTATTATTGTTATTGTTTCTATTTTGATAATGATTATTCATATTATTATTTACTTTTACATTTTTTGTCTCTGTTTTCATACCCTTATTTTCTTCAACCTTTTCTGGAACTTTGTTAGATTTTTCTTCTTGAACAGTTTTTACTTCTGGTTTTGTCGTTACTTCTTCTTTGACAACTGTTTCACTTTTTGCTTCTGTTTTTTCTTCTTTTTTTACTTCTTCCTTCTTTGGTTCTGTTTTATTTAGGCCAAACAATTCACTCACAGTCATTGGTTTGTTTGGTTTATTTCGATAGACGATGTTATAGTCTTTATTTGCTTTTCTCTCAACGAACCCAATATTGCTATTTCTTTTTTCTTGTTTTTTTACCACTTCTTTTTCTTTTTCAGATTCATCTTGTGCAATAATGACTTCTCTTCTGATAATAACCGGTGATTCTTTTTTGGAATCCTTTTTAGAATCTTTTTTTGCCTCTTTATGTTCTACCTTTTTCTTTTCCCCTGCCATTTTTTTACTAGCTGCTTCTTCTATTCTTTTGGCTTCATCTTCTTCTACACCACTTAAATGACTTTTGGCCTCAATATTTAATTTGTTAGCAATATCTAATACCTCTTTACTTGTTAAATTTAATTTTTTAGCTATTTCATGTATTTTTATTTTACCCAAGAGCTTCACCCCCATTGTTTATTTTTTCTATTTCTTTAGATAAATTTATATCCTGTATACCAAGTATTGCTTTATTTTTCTTTCCTATTGCTTTACTTAATGTTTCTATATCTGCTATTTGTATGATTGGTATATGAAATTGTTCACATATTTTTTTAAATTTATCTTTTGTTCTATCTGATGAATCCTCTGCTAGAATCACTAACTTTACCGTTTTCTTTTTGATACTGTTTTCTACGCTGTCTGCACCAAAAGCTATTTTTCCGTGCTTTTGCAGATAATCCAATTAAACCTAATATTTTCTTATTTACCAAGTATGACACCTCTTAAACTTTCATAAATTTCATCTGATATATGTATATCTAACACTCTTTCTAATCTTTTTGATTTAATTACTCTTTCTAGGCATGTTATATCATCACAAATATATGCCCCTCTGCCTTCCATTTTACCTGTTCTGTCTACATGTATCTCATTTTCTTTATTTTTTACAATTCTAATTAATTGATTTTTATCTTTTTTTTCATTACATCCCATACAAGTTCTTTGTGGTATCTTTTTCACATAAAAACCCCCTTTTATTGTATGTTCTTGAATTCTATTTATTCTTCATTTTCTGATTCTTGTTGATTTTCTTCTATTTGCTCTTCATTTTGTGGTTCAGCTTCTTCTTGTGCTTTCATTAACATCTCTCTAAATTGTGTTTCTGACTTAATATCTATTTTCCAATTTGTTAATTTAGCAGCTAGTCTTGCATTTTGTCCTGATTTTCCAATAGCTAGTGATAATTGGTCATCTGGAACAATAACTTGTGCAAATTTTTCATCTTCTTTTATATCGACTGCTAGTATTTTTGCTGGTAATAATGCAGAAGATATATAGATAGATGGATCTTCATTCCATTCAATGACATCTATTTTTTCTCCATTTAATTCATTAATAACATTTTGAATTCTAACACCTTTTTGTCCTACACAAGAACCAACTGGATCAATGTTTGGATCTGGAGAATATACAGCTACTTTACTTCTATATCCTGGATCTCTTGATACACTTTTAATTTCAATAACACCTTCGTAAATTTCTGGTATTTCAAATTCTAATAATTTTCTGACAAAGTCTGGATGACTTCTAGATACGATAACTTGTGGTGCTCCTTTTGCTCCTCTTTCTACATCTAGTACATATCCTTTTATTTTATCATTTACTCTATAAGTTTCTGTTGGTACTTGTTCCTTTGTTGGCATAATTCCTTCTAGTCTTCCTAGATCCATTACCACGATATTTTTATCTGCTTTTTGGATAATTCCTGAAACAATTTCACCTTTTCTATCATTAAATTCTGTGTAAATAATTTCTCTTTCTGCTTCTCTTAATTTTTGAATGATAACTTGTTTCGCTGTTTGTGCTGCAATTCTTCCAAAGTTTCTTGGAACAATTTCTACTTCTACTGTATCTCCAATATTGACATCTTTGTTAATTTTTTTAGCATCTTCTAAACTAATTTCTAATGCACTATCATTTGCATGTTCCATAACTTCTTTTATAGAATACACATGTGTTGCTCCAGTTTGTGGGTCCATTACCACTTTTACATTGTCTAATGCATCAAAATTTCTTTTGTATGCTGTTAATAAGGCTGTTTCAATAGATTCTAATAAATATTCTTTTTTGATTCCTTTCTCTTTTTCTAATTCTTCTAAGGCTAATATTAATTCTTTATTATCGATTGCTGGCTCTTTTGCTTTACTTTTGCTTTTCATTTTTTCACATTCCTTTCTTACTTTCTCAAATTAGATTGGAAAAGAATTAAATTTTGGCAATGCTGAGCTTGTTAAGGCTTTGCCTGTTACAAGGTCAGTATACATAGCTGAAAATTTTTATTTAAAAGGCAAGGGGTGCATACGTTTGTATGTAACCGCATTTTAAATGGAAATTGACGCAATCCAAAATTATAATTATTTTTCAATCCCAGTCATATATGGTTTTGATTTGTGCTATACTCTTTCTTTCAACTTTTATATCATCTTCCAACATGATATATTCTTCATTAAAATCTCTTAATATTCCTTGGTATTCTTTATTTCCTAATGCATCCTTTTTAAATAATTTGATAGCAATTTCTTTTCCTTTATTTTGTTCCAAGTGTTTATCTTTCCTTAACACTCTTTCTATTCCTGGTGATGATACCTCTAAGAAATATTGTTCTTTGATATAATTTGCTTCATCAAGTAAATCTGATATTTCATCATTTACTTTTTCACAATCTTTTAAGTCAATTCCTTCTGGTTTATCAATATAGATTCTTAGGAAATAGTTTTTTCCTTCTTTTGCATATTCTACATCATATAAGTCATACCCTATGTTTTCTATTTTTTCTTTTAATAGGTTTTCTACTTTTTCTTCTATATTTGCCAAGAAGTTTTCCTCCTTTTTTCAAAATTTAAGAGTGGGATTTGTTCCCACTCTCTCGCTCTTGTTGTTTTCCTTATATATTATACCCACTTTTTACCAAAAATGCAAGGTTTTTTCAAAAAAAGTTGAAAATGTCGCATAAACAAACGAACTCTATGCGACATTAATCATTTATATATAATGGTAAATTTCCTTTTTGATATTCTTCCATAATCCTCATATTAATCTCATTTTGTACACCTCTTGCTTTTTTGGGATGTACTAAGTATCTGATATACATTTCTATATGTGATCTTTCTATTTTTATGTATATAATGGGATCTAGATTATTATAATAAATTCTATATTCTAATATCGCTTCATCAACCGCATCTTCCATCTTCTTTGGAATCTCTTTTAATGTTTCATTATCAAATACAATTTCATATAATATTTCTTCTGTTTTCTTAATATCTGCATCTAAAGGAATATCTACTTTTATTTCGTCCCATATGTATTTAAATACTTTTGTATAATTTTTTAGTGTTTTAGTAAATATGTATGAATTTGGTATATGAATAATTCTTCCTGTACTTTGTTCACCATATACTCTTTTTCCTATTTCTAATATTTCAAACCCTAAGGTATGTTTACTAATCACATCTCCCATAACATCATCAATTTCAATTCTATCCTCTATCTCAAAAGGTCTATTGATATTGATATAGATACCTGCAAAAAAGTTAAATATAATTTCTCTTATCGCAATGGTTAAACCTGCTGATATGAAACTAATCAGTGTAATGATTCCTGATAGCTTTTCTCCCCAAAGAAGAAACACCAATATAAATGAAATGGCTGTTAATATAATTCGTATTTTTCGGTTTCTAAAAAATTTCTTTTTATCATTCACAGGTAAATTGGAATATATCTTTTTAATAATGGATTTAATGATTCCAAAAACAAAAAATATTAATCCAGTCAGAATGGCAAGTCTTATATATTCACTATCAATTCCTGTTATTTTTCCTAAATATGCTGAAAATTCTGTTATATATCCCATCTCTTCCCTCTTTCTTTATTATTATTTTATTAAAGTTCATTGATAAATATATTTTTTATTATTTTGAAACCCTGCGTAAGCGACTAAACAAACATAAGTGGTTGCTTTTACACAAGGTGTGAAAAATAGTAAAAAATATCGTTACCAATAAATCTGAATACAAAAGAGTTGTATATATAAATACAACTCCCCTATATTCTAATATGTTATTTTTATAAAATCAATATTATTCTTTATTTTCTTCATTTTCATCTGATTTTGTTTCAGCTAAATCCTTCATTGTTAAATTAATTCTACCTTGGTCATCAATATCTGTAACTCTTACAGTTACCTTATCTCCTACATGTAATACATCTTCTACATGTTTAATTCTATCTTTAGAGATTTGAGAAATGTGTAATAAGCCTTCTTTTCCTCCACATCCTAAATCAACAAATGCTCCAAAGTTCATAATTCTAACAACTTCTCCATAATAAATACCATCTACTTCTACATCTCTTACAATATCTTCTATCATGTCTAATGCTTGTTCTGCTTTTTTAGTATCATTTGAATAGATAAATACTTGTCCATCTTCTTCAATATCGATTTTAACACCTGTTTCTTCAATAATTTTATTAATTGTTTTTCCACCAGTTCCAATAACATCTTTTATTTTATCTACTTTAATTTGTGTACTAACAATTTTTGGTGCATATGGAGAAATATCAGCTCTTGGTTTGTCCAATACTGGAAGCATAACATCTTCTAAGATATGTTTTCTAGCAATTCTTGTTTTTTCAAAAGCTTCTTTAATAATGTCATAAGATAATCCATCAACCTTGATATCTACTTGAATCGCTGTAATTCCTTTTTCTGTTCCTCCAACTTTAAAATCCATATCTCCAAAGAAATCTTCAAGTCCTTGGATATCTACTAACATAACATAGTCATTTTCATTATCTGGATTTGTAACCAATCCTGTTGAAATACCTGCAACTGGTCTTTTGATTGGTACACCTGCATCCATTAATGCTAATGTGCTTCCACAAATACTTGCTTGTGAAGTTGAACCATTTGAAGATAATACTTCAGATACCACTCTGATAGCATATGGAAATTCTTCTTTTGATGGAATGACTGGCACCAATGCTTTTTCTGCTAATGCACCATGTCCAATTTCTCTTCTACCAGGTCCTCTTGAAGTTCTTGCTTCACCAACACTATATGCTGGGAAGTTATAATGATGCATATATCTTTTTGATTCTTCTGTATCAATTCCATCTAATACTTGTTCTTCACTAATCATTCCTAATGTTGCAACAGATAATACTTGTGTTTGTCCTCTTGTAAATAAAGCACTTCCATGTGTACGAGGTAATAATCCTACTTCACATGATAATGGTCTAATTTCATCTAATGCTCTTCCATCTACTCTCTTATGCTCATCAAAAATTAAATGTCTTACACATTTCTTTTCTAATTTATAAATAGCTTCTCCTAAATCTCCTTTATGTTCTTCAGCTGCTTCTTGTCCAAATTTTTCTTCATAGCTATTTCCTATTTTTTCTGTTAATTCTGAAATATTATTATCTCTTGTTTCTTTATCTTTTTCTTGAACAGCTGTTAACATATCTTCTTTGAAATTGGTTTCTACAAATTCATAAATATCTTCTGGTACGGCAAATGATTTATATTCGAATTTTGGTTTTCCAATTTCTTCTTTCATTTTTTCAATGAATTTGCACATTTTCTTAATTTCTTTGTGTCCTTCTTCAATAGCTTGTAACATCACATCATCTGGCACTTCATTTGCTCCTGCTTCAATCATAGCAATTTTCTTTTCTGTTCCTGCAACGGTTAAAGTTAAATCACTCTTTTCTCTTTCTGCTTCTGTTGGGTTAATAATAATCTTTCCATCAACTAATCCAACATTAACTGCTGCTGTTGGTCCACCAAATGGGATATCTGATATAGATAAGGCTGCTGAAGCGCCAATCATTGCTGCCACTTCTGGTGAATTGTCTTGGTCAACACATAGAACAGTTGCCACAACAACTACATCATTTCTAAAATCCTTTGGAAATAGAGGTCTTAAAGGTCTATCGATTGCTCTAGAGGTTAAAATTGCTTTTTCACTTGGTTTTCCTTCCCTTTTAATAAAACCTCCTGGTATTTTTCCTACTGAATATAATTTTTCTTCATAATCTACTGAAAGTGGGAAAAAGTCAATTCCTTCTTTTGGTTCTTTAGAAGCTGTAACATTGACCATAACAACAGTATCTCCATATCTAACCAATACACTTCCATTTGCTAATCCTGCCATTTTACCTGTTTCAAAAACAAGTTTTCTTCCTGCTAATTCTGTTTCATAAGTTTTAAACATAAAAAATCCTCCTAAATTAAATAAATTTGCACCTCTTTCAAACTTTAGTAAACTTAATTTAGATGGTAACCTCTATGTTATGCTAAAAAGGGAAATTGGGGACGGACTCAAAAATCCCTTTTTAAAAAACGATTTTTTCTCCATCTTCTCAATATCATCTTTAAAAAGGGATTTTTGAGTCCGTCCCCAATTTCCCTTTTTAGCACATCATACAAGCTACTTACCTAATCTCAAGTTTACTAAAATTTTTTTTAAGCCCGATTATACACCGGGCTTATTTAAAATTATTTTCTTATTCCTAATTTTTCAACGATTGTTCTATATCTATTGATATCTTTTTTAGCTACGTAGTTTAATAGGTTTCTTCTTTTACCAACCATTTTTAGAAGTCCTCTTCTTGAATGGTTATCTTTTTTGTGAACTTTTAAGTGTTCTGTTAATTCATTAATTCTTTCTGTTAAAAGAGCGATTTGAACTTCTGGTGAACCAGTATCATTTTCATCTCTTTTATATGTGTTAATAATTTCTTGTTTTCTTTCCTTTGTCATCGTTTACACCTCCTATTTTCTATTTTCTCCTTTAACTGAGCTTAAGATTTGGTGCTTATCTATAAGCTAAGTAAAAGGTATGTTGTTTTTCAACATACCTATTTTACTATAGATTTGTAAATTTTTCAAGTATTATTCAAAAATTTTCTCTTTCACAGAGAACGCCTTTTTAATCCTCTGTGCATATTTTTAATATTTCTTTTAATCTTTTATTTTGTTTTGTCAAATACAAATATCCAATTAAAGCTTCAAAAGCTGTTGCATACATATATTCTTGTACATTCGAATTTTTAGGTAAATGATGATTTTGTGTATTTCTTCCTCTTCTTACAATATCTTTTTCTTCATCTGTTAATGTTTCATAAATTTCTTTTAACTTTTCTGCTTGACTTTTTGCTTTTACATATTTGATAGCTTCTATATGTAATTTGTGAGGTTTTAAATTTGTTTCATTAATTAATTTATTTCTTATATACAATTCAAATACTGCATCACCAATATATGCCCAAGTAAGTGGTGACATTAAATCTACTTCTTGTTTTGTTCTATCTATTTTTAAGAATTCTTCCATTTCTTTTCTTCCTTTTCTATACATATTCTTATTCTATCGATTGTTGCAGTTCCGTCTTACTATATTTATTATTTTAAAACATCGCATAAGCAACCAAACGAACGTAACTACCTATTAATTCGCTTCTTCCAATGTTATTTTTCCTATCTTACCATTTTTAAACTCATCTAATAGAATTCTTGCCGTTTTTTCTTCATCAATATTCCCACCAGAAATGATGCAACCTCTTTTTTTACCGATTTCTAAAAAGATTTCATAAATATTTTCATTTTCTGGCCTTTCTTCATTTTGTAATTGTTCATTGATATATTCTTCTGTTAGTTTATATCTCTCACATAATTGTTTTGGATAATTTTCTATTAAAAATTTGACTAAATAATAGGCAATTTCTGTTCTTTGCAAAATATCTTCTTTTATAGTTCCAGTAAATGCAAGATGTAATGCTACTTCTTCATTTTCAAATTTAGGCCATAATACACCTGGTGTATCTAACAACTCAATTTTTTCATTGATACGAATCCATTGTTTTTGTTTTGTAACACCTGGTTTATTTCCAACACCGGCAGATGTTCTTTTAGAAATTCGATTGATAAATGATGATTTTCCTACATTTGGAATACCTAATACCATTGCTTTTATCTTTCTTCCTATTCTTCCTTTTTCTGCTTGTCCTTTTAAATCTTCTTCCATGATTTTTTCTATTTTTCTAACACATTCTTCTATTCCTTTTCCAGAATTAGAATCTGTTAACACTGCTGGAATATTTCTATTTTTAAAATATTCCGTCCATTTTTTGTTTTGTCTTTCATCTGCTAAATCACATTTATTTAATACGATTATTTTCTTTTTGTTTTTTGTGATTTCTGCTATGTCTGGATTTTGACTAGATACTGGAATACGTGCATCTAACAATTCTATGACAATATCTACTAATCTTACATCTTCCATAATTTGTCGTTTGGTTTTTGCCATATGTCCTGGATACCACGCTATCGACACTTTAGAAAACCCTTTTTCATTTTCAGATTTATTGTTTTTTCTATTATTTTTTTTTGTCAAATTTGACAGCCTCCTTCAATTTTATTATAAAAAATTCCTTTCTATTATAACATATACTCCATAAAACTGCAAACTCAACATAAGCATTTGCAAGACTTTTCAAGGTTTTATATATTCTTTATTTTCTTTTACGAATTTAATTGCTTCTTCATATTCATCTTTGTACTTGAATTTTATTGTAATATTTCCATCTTCATGAACATAAATACAATCAATTAATTCCTGTATAATTTTATTATTTAATTCATTTAACTGTCTTCTATTCTCAAATTTATATATCCACTCTTTATTAGAATTTTTTGATATCTTACAACTTTTAAGTTTCAAACTTATTTTATCTATTTCCTTTTTTATTTCACTTAGATTATTATTATAATCTTCTTTATATTCGGTATATTCATTTTCTGTTATTAATTGGTTACTTAAATCATCTAACAATTCTTCTTTTAATTTCATATATTTAATTTTAGCCTTATTACAATCTTTTAACCTATTTTTTAGAATTTCTACATCATAATTCACTTCAGTGTTTTTTGTAATTTGTTTTATTGCTTTATCCAAATTAAATATTATCTCTATTTGTTTATTTATCATTTCTAAAACAATTTCTTTTAATTTCTTTATTTGACATGTATGTTTAGAGCATGTTTTGTTTTTTATATAGGAAGTACAATAATAGTAATCATAAATTTTTCCCTTTCTTTTAGTCAAAGTATTTCCACAATCTGCACACTTTATATGCCCTGCAAATAAATCATATTCTTTATTTTTCTGTACTCTTAAATATCTATTATAAATTATATCTTGTACTGTATTAAAGTTTTCCTCACTAATTAATGCCTTATGATGATTAGGAATTGTTATCCATTCTTCTGAAGAAATGTCGATATTTTTATGTACTTTATGACTTATTCTTCTTTTTTTACCTTGCTCTAAATATCCTATATAAGTTTTATTCTGCAAAATATCATCTATTTTTGCCGTATCCCAAGTTTGCATTTCTTCTGTAACTTTATATTTAAAATCAAACTTTTGCACTTTATATAATCTAGGTGTTGGTATTTCTAATTTATTCAAATCTTCTACAACCTTTTGTTTACTATTCCCATCTAATATCATTTTAAATATTTTCTTTACAACTACTGATGCTTCTTCATCAACTATAAATTTATGGACATTTTTTGGATCTCTTAAATATCCATAGGGGGCTGAATTACCAATAAATTCGCCATTTTTTCTTTTTGTATTTAATATACTTCTTACTTTGTTAGAAATATCTCTTGCATACTCATCATTCATTAGATTTTTAAATGGAACAATTACATTATTTATTGATTCAGGTTCTTTATAGCTATCTATATTATCATTAATTGCTATAAACCTTATGTCATAAGAAGGAAAGAATTGTTCTATGTATTTTCCTACTTCTATATAATTCCTTCCAAATCTTGATAAATCTTTTACTATTATTGTATTTATCTTTCCATTTTCAATATCTTTAATCATTCTTTTAAAATCTGGTCGTTCAAAATCAGTTCCACTATATCCATCATCTATATAAAACTCTTTAAAATTTAATTCTTTATCTTTTTTTATATACATATTAATTAGTTTTTTTTGATTAGTAATACTATTTGATTCCATTTTATCTCCATCTTCACTTGATAATCTTAAATAAGCTGCTACTTTCCATCTATACATTTTGAAATTTCTCCTTATTGTCTATAAACTCTAATGCTTCTTTGTATTCATCTTGATATTTAAACTTAATGGTAATATTCCCACCTTCATGCACATAAATAGTATCAATTAGCTCATTTATGATTTCTCGTGTCAGAGTTTTTATTTTCTTATTTCTTCTAAAATGTTCTATCCAATAATTATCCTTTTTTAATTCTTTAATATTTTCATTAAAAACTTTTTTTAGCGCAACTAATTCATTATTACTAATCTCTATTCTCTCTTCATAATCTTTAGCATAATTTAAGTATTCTTCTTTATTTATATTTCCTAATTTCCAATCTTCGTATGCTTTTTTCTTTAGCCTTCTTAATTTGTCTATATCGTTAAACTTATTTTTAATGTTATAATTATATTGTTGTGTAATCTCCTTTTCTTTTCCATTGCTTTTTAATTTTTTTATAACTTTTTCAGCATCCAATACCAATTTTACTTGCATTAAAATTGCTTTTAGTACAAGATGATTTAAATCTACTGTTCTAATTTTGTGTGGTGAGCAATTGTCTGATGTGGTCTTATAATTTCTACAATAATAATTTGATGTAGTTCTTCCAGCTCTATTATCTTCCATTTTGCACATTCCTTTACTACAATCTGCACACTTTAGTTTTCCATAATATATGCTTAAGTTTGCCTTTGATTTTTTTTCGTTATTTCTACTATCCATAATTTTTTGTACTTCTTCAAAATCTTTTTTACCTATAATTGGCTCATGTGTATTTTTTACTATAATCCATTCTTCTTTTGGTCTATATATTATAGTATGATTTTTATAACTAACAGAAGTTGTCCTATTTTGAACAACGTTTCCTATATATGTTTCATTAGTAAGTATTTTTCCTATTGTGGACTTACTCCAGCTGTAATAAATGTCATCAGCATCTGGTTCTAAACTTATATTTCTTTTTTTTCGTCTTTGAATTTCTTTTCTACACAAAATTTTGTTATTATTTAAATATTTACATATTTTTAAAAGACCTTCTCCATTTAGATATTTTTGAAAAATAAGTTTTACATTTACTGCTTCGTCTTTATCAATAATTAATTGATATTTATTGTCTGGATTTTTTTTATAACCATAAGGTGTAGTTCCTCCAACAAACTCTCCATTTAATGCTTTTGTCCTATATACGCTTTTCACCTTATTAGAAATATCTCTTGCATACTCATCATTCATTAGATTTTTAAATGGAACAACCACATTATTTGCAGATTTGGGATCTTTATAGCTATCTATATTATCGTTTATAGCGATAAATCTTATATTAAATAACGGAAATGTTTGCTCTAAATATCTTCCAACTTCAATGTAATTCCTTCCAAATCTTGATAAGTCTTTTACTATTATTGTATTTATTCTTTCATTTACCACATCTTTAATCATTCTTTTAAAATCTGGTCGAGCAAAACTTGTACCTGAATAACCATCATCTATATAATAGTCAATAATTTTAATGTCTAAATCTTTCTTTATATATTGTAAAATTAATTCTCTTTGATTTCTTATACTATCTGATTCAGCATTATCTCCATCATCACTTGATAATCTACAATAAATTCCTACTCGCCATTTCTCTCCATTGCTATTTAAATTTATATTTTTTCTTTTTCTCCCTGCCATTCTTATTGCCTCCTTCCATTTAAAATTCTAATTAAGGCTAAAAAATAAAACAAAGGTACAAAAATAAAATTTGTACCTTTATAAAAATATTATTTATATATTGAACTAATAATATTAGTAATGCTTTCTTCTGCACTTTTTCCGTTATTTGTAAACTCTATTTTTACTATCTTATTATCTATATTAAATATGTAAGGATTTGAGGAATCCTTTATAAATTCTAATATCCTATCATACCCTTTTTTCTTTTTACTTATTTTTACTTCACCTAAATCATCTAAATTTTCTATTTTTACATCATCAACAGTAAGTTCTTTGCATTTATTTATTTTTTTCTCTAATTCTTCTATATTTAATTTAGTCATCTTTTATATTCCTAAACCTTTTTTACTGTATAGATGAAATCTGGGTCTGAAGTAAATATTTTATTTAATGTTTCTTTATTTGAATTTTCAATTAATTTCTTCACATCTTCTTTTGCCTTCTCAATGCTTGTCTGTTCATGATCCATAGTTATTATTTTAATCATTTTAACGGTAATTTTATATTTTTTTATACTCATTTTACTTTCCTTTCCAAAATAAGATCTTTTTATTTTTTTTATTTTTATATTCTTTTAAATATTTAATTTGTTCTTCATCTTCTAGTTCTTGTTCTTCCTTTGTTTTATTACCTCCACCAATAATAATTAACATTAATGGAAGTCCTATAAGAAAAAATAGTAATGTAATCATTGAAATAATATCTAACATTTTATTGCCTCCATTTTATTTATTAGGGCTATTAAGGGGGAATAGCCCCAATAAAATTATTTTTATTTCTACTTTTCTTCTTTGTTAGACTGCTATTGTTTCTAGCAACATTGGTATCTCAACCAACCAGAACTCTGGCTTGTATTCATTGTTTGGGACGCACCACTATAAAAGTATTATGGACTACTTCTATAACTTTACGCTCGTACTATGACTATACAAAAGTATCCTAAACTGCATTCACAATAAGATAACATTCTTATTGTTAATTTAAATAGTTTCCAACCTACCTAAAATGCAATTTTTGTATGATCTAACAAACACATATTCAATTTTCAATGTGCGATCCATAGTAGAAGTTTTACCTTCTACTATGAACAGCACAAAAAAATCCAAAAACCGGGACAACTATTTTAAAAAATTTTATAAATTTTATTTTTTCTAATAATTTCAATAGAATAAGTTATTAAAACACTTTTTAAATCTTCATCAATTTCTCCTTTGGGTATTTTTGATAATTTATTAATCATTGGCATTATTTTATCTATTACTGAAACCAATGCTGTATCATCTGTTACTGCTTTTTTAAGTAAATTATAAAATTCCGTTTTCATTATTATTTTTCCTCCACTCTTTTATCTTTTTGATTGCTCTATATTGTATTTTTCTAATACTTTCAGGTTTTAAATTTAAAATATTAGAAATTTCTATATATGTATATTTTTCAAGAATATGTAGCTTAAGAACTTTAATCTCTTTATCATTTAAGAAATTTAGAATTTCTAAATTTCGCTCCTCATTAATTCGATAATAATTATCTAACTCATTTAATGAGCTTTCTTGTTCAAAAACTCTTTGCTTTTCTCTTAAATAATTGATTTTTTTATGTAATAGGGCTTTCTGCATATAATTTATAAATTTTGCCAAAACAATATCATCTTCTACATTAATCACTAAAAAAGACCTCCTATCAACTCAAATTTGTCAGTTTGAGTGACAGGAGGTCCTCTACAATTTGTTACTAAATATAAAAAAAAGGCAAACTTATCTAGTAAAATAAGTTTGTCCTTTTCTTTCCTATATGTAATTACATTCCATATCTGTATTACAGCAGTTCTCATATCTACACTTCCTAATAAGCGAAGATTTGAGATTTTTAAAGTAACATACTAAATCTTCGTTGTAATCTTTCAAAGTTATTTTTCTTTTAGTATGTTAAATGCTCGTGTATATAAAATGGGGCTGCCTGTAAATACAGAAAAATAGCACACTAATCTCTTATTAAAGTTCAGATGTGCTATTTAAATTTCTATTATATACAATAAAAAAATCCATTTTTTCCTCCTAAATTTTATTAATTCTTTAGTCTTTTTATGGATTCTTCTTTATGTATCAACATAATATTATCACTTTTTTTGTGCGAAATTTGTCGAATTTTGCGAAAGTCGAAAAAAAGTATGTGAAAATATATTTTTTTATTTTCACATACTTTTTTGGGTGTTTCATAAACTTTTTCTTGACTTGGATTAAAATTTATAATCTTTGAAATAAAATCTTAGATAAAGTAATAATTTATATTACTTTATTTATTAAAATAAAATTTTTCATTATAATATCATTATATCTATTCTTTTATTTACCTATTTTTTTATAATTATCATTTACTTTTCTCTATAAAAATTTTTTATTAAAAAATCAGCTTGCTCTTCAGATAATCTATTATTAATAAGTGCTAATCTAATTATAGCTTTTACATTATCCCATTTCATACTTTTTGAGTTTCCTTTAGCTGTTTGTTCAATGTAATCCACAATTTCTTCCATAACATAATATGGTACATCAAAATTTTCATCTTCAGTTCCACTTATTTTATTAAATTTTATAACATCTTCATTTATTACTATATAATAATTTATTTTCTGAAGTTTTTTTAATAATTCATTATATCTTTCTCTTGTAACAGTTGTTTCTTCTAGTTTTTTTCTGGGTATTGTTTCATCTTTATTTTCAAAATCTATATAATAGTCACTTATAAAATTACCTAACCAATGATCAAAATCTCTTTTGGTATATAACTTTTCATCAACATCATATCCTAATCTTTTTAAAGTATCTTTATCTTCATTGTTTAATAGCTCATTTAAATTAATTAACCCAATATTACAATATATATCGTGCCATTTATCAAAATCAAATTCTTCCATATTTTTACTCCTACTATTATTTATTTCGTTATTATAACATCTCATTTTTTTAAAGTCAACCGATATCAGCGCATAATTTTGTACTTATTTTGTTAAAATTTTATATAATAGGAGGTGTAGAAACATGTTATTTAAAGAATCAATTAGTACAAGAATATTAGAATTATGTAATACATATAACTATACACCTAATAAATTGGCTGAAATGTCCTCTATTCCACCTTCTACATTAAGAGCATTGATTAATAATCAAGTAGATAATCCAAGTTCATATATTATTTATAGAATATGTAGAACTTTAAAAATAGATTTAAAAGAATTTTTTGATTCTGATTTGTTTGACTTTACTAATATAGATAATTAATTATTATGCAAAAAAGAAACTCTTATTTGAGTTTCTTTAATTGTTTTTGTCTATCACTTTAAAAATTATATAAATTGAATCTTATTATATTCAATTTTATTTTTTAAAAGATATTGTTCTACTTCATTCAATTTTAAATCACTAATTTCTTTTAGAAATTTTTTATATTCTAATTGTTCATTATTTTCAAAGTGAATTATTATCCCACTATTTTTTCTGTTTGTTTCTCCTCTAATAATAATCTCAAAGAGATTTTCTTTATCATTATATTTTAATATTTCCATATTAATTTTATTATCAAAACTTTCTAACATTTTATCCTCCTAATATATCCCATGCAGTAAGCATACCTAAAATACTTTCATTCTTATTTCCATTTTGAGTAATATAAATACAACCCAGTCTTTTATTCTTTGAAAAATAATCCTTAAACATATCTTCTACATCATAAATATTTTTTCTTCTTGAAATAAATTCAAAATCTTCCATTGAATGATTTTCTATTTTTATAGCCTCTTTAATATCATTAAATGTAGTTTTTTCATCAATTATTATTTCACTTTTTTCATTAACAATATCTAATAATGTATTTTCACTAAAAATTCCTACTAATTTTTCATTTTCTAAAATTGGAATATGAGTATATAATTTTTTTACCATTACCTTAATAGTATCATATATACTATCATTAAGTGTTCTGCAAAACATTTCATGTCTTTTTATACAAATTTTACTATCATATATCATTGGTGGATTTTTTATTTCATCTATAATACTTTTTAGTCTTATATTAATTTCAGGACTTGGGTAAACTACATATTTACTTCTACCAATTATATTATGTGTATTTGTATTCCTTACTTCTCTAATCAAATCCAATTCTTTTTTGTGCCTTTTTACGATATTATTTTTTTCACTTAACTTGTTTATTAGGTAACTAATTTCTTTATAATCTGTTTCTATTCCTTCTTTTTGACAGCTTTCCTTAATTACTTTTTCTAATTCCTTAAATAGATTTAGAAACTTATCTCCCTCTTCTTCAAAATTAATATTACTATCCACTTTTATCTCTCCTAAATTTTACATTTTAAATTGTTATTTAAAATATTTCTTAATTTTATTGCTTCTTCTTCAGTTAAGGTTATACCTTTTCCCATTTTCTGATGATCTTCAGACCAATCTCTTATATCATATTTAGGTTCTCTACCATTCCAGCTTACTAGGTTTAACTCTTTTTTCCATCCATTTTTTGATTCAGATAAAACTCCGACTTTTTCAATTATTTCAAATTTTATATTTTCCATTATTTATCCCTCTTTTTTGCATACTCAGTTTTATTTATATATTCTATTTCTTGAGATGTAAGTCCCAATATATCTGAAATATATACATCTATTTTATTTTTATCATTTTGGTCTACTTGATTGTAATCTTTTATATCTTTAATAATTTTATCAACACAATTTATTATTTTTTCTTTATTCTTATTAGGTAAAGGAACCGGTAACATAAGTAATCTATTAGTTTTTAACTCTCCTTCTATTCCTCCACCCATATAAAATTTTCTTAAAGCAAAATAATAAATTCTCGAATTTAAAAATGCAATTAAATATTTTAAATTTTTTCCTGTTATTATATTACCTGGAGCTATTGTATAAAACTTGCCTTCAGAATCTAGCATAAAAGAAGATTCACTTGTCATAATACATGGCCAAATTATCTTTTCTTTTTCAAAATCTTCATAATATTTTGCACCCCATCTTTGTAACGAATACCATTCATATCTTATACATGTTTCTGCTCTGTTTCTACTTGAAAGTTTATCCTTATATTGTTCAAGATATTTATATATAACAGGGTAATCATTCTTAAATTTATTTTCTGCCTCTAAACTTGCTCCTTTAATACTATTATCTTCATGTAAAGGAAAATGCCAAGGTACAAAAATCAACCAATTTTCTTCAAAATTATACATATAATTTTTTATATCTCTTCCTCTTAAAATAGGTTTTATAATTTTTTCATTTTTTGGATCTTCTGCGATAAGCATTTCCTTTGTTTCTTTATCAATAACAAACGCTTCATTAAATCCTGTTTTTAAGCCGTAATTTATTGAAATATCCCAATCACTTAATGGTACACCAATTTTTTCTATTTTTTCTTTAATGCTAGTTTCAATTGGATTAGAAATAATCCAATTATCTTTTGTATTAAAAATATATTTACTTGAATGTTTTTTTATATATTCGTTTATTATACTTAAATTATAATTTTCATTTATTAAACAAGCTGTAGTATTTAATTCATTTTCCTTTTTTTCTGCTATTAAAATATTTACATCTACAGTTGCTGTATCAAATATTTTATTTTTACCAAAATCTATTAATATCTTAGGATTACAGTTTTTCCCTAAATATTCTCTTAATTTTTCTCCGTATCCTGCTCGTAACCATTTATTAGATGTAATATATGAGAAATTTCCACCATACTTTAATAAGTCTATTGCTTTTTCATAAAACAAACAATAAATATCTCCCATTCTCGTAAAAGTTTCATACTTCATTACTTTTAATTCGTTTGCTAAACTACCATTATTTTTTTGTAATTGTACATAAGGTGGATTACCAATTACTATATCAAATCCCCCATTATCTATAAATACTTCAATAAATTCTAGTCTCCAAGCAAAATATGGTTTATTATGTGACTTGTCTATTTTCCAAAATTCTTTTTCGTTTTTTGTTCCTTGAAAATTTAGTCTTAATAATTCTTTTCTAACATCTTGTATTTTTGCAAGCAATTCTTTCTTTCTCTCAGGATTGTTTGTGCCATATAATTCTTGTTTTAATCTGATTAAATCATCAATTTGTACTTTCTTTTGTCCATCTCCAAATTGTATTTGTTCTCCAGAAATACTAACAAATCTTCCTCTTTCTTTAAACCTACCACCATCATTAAATTTAACATTATCTCTATCTTTTAATTCATCAATAAATTTCTTATCAATTAATTTTATTCCATCATATTCATCAATCAAGCTATTTCCTTGCATTATTTTACAATCCAAATTTGGTAGTGGTTCAGGTCCTGTTTTTGGAACATGAACTTGATCAACAACTATTGAAAGCCATAGTCTTAATTTAGTTATATCTACTGCACTATTTTCAATGTCAACTGCATATATACAATTTTTTATTGTATTCCATTTCATTGTATATATATTTCTTTTATTAGTAATCATTTCTTCAGGATACATCTTGTCAAATAGTCCTAATTTATTATATATTAGCATATATGATGTTAATATATCTCTTAATTTTACTATTTCATTTAACATTCCCAATGGAAATGCTCCTGAACCAACAGCTGGATCTGCTATCTTTATATTCTCTAGAGCTTTGTCTATTTTTGTAATATTTTGAAAAATGCTCTCGCCAACAAGATAATCATTTTTTGTCGCTTTTTTTAAGTCAATATCTCTTATCATTTCTCCATATTGTATAAATTCTTTTATTTCATTATAATCAACACCAACATTATTAACTAGAAAATTGGCTAAACTTTCTTGACACATATAGTGAACAATTTCTCTTGGTGTATAGAATGCTCCCTTTGATTTTCTATCTTTTACATCTAATAAATTTTCAAATATTTTTCCTAACATTTCAGGATCTACAGCAACATCTTTTTCTAATGGTTCTTCTTCATTCATTGTAAAATTATATCTATCAAAAAAATCCAATATTCCAGTCTCATCTTTATTTGAAAATATTTCATTATTTATACCAAATCTTGCAGTTTCCCAATTATAGTTGTCTAATGGTTCAAATAGTCCACCATTAAGAAAAGGAACTTTACAATTAAATACACTAAAATATTGATTGTCTCTTTTGTGATTTAGTCCATTATAAAAAAATGGTTCAAGATAATCATCAAAGAAATTTTTATTTCTATCTTTGCAATTTTCAAATAAAGTTCTTATAAATTTTCTTTTTCCAGTTCCCCAAGCCATATCAAATTTTGTGTTTGCAAATATATTTGATAATGTATTCAAGTCACTTTCATTTTCTTTAAAATGTTCCAGTAATTCTGTCTTTACTTTTTTATATCCACTAAAATTTATATAATATTTTTCTAATATTCTTTTACAAATAGCATCCTGTTTATTATATATATCATTGTACTCTTCAAAAGACATTTTACTTGGAACTATTTTTACGCCTAGCCAACCTTTTTTTTGCAAGAAATAAATAAATACAATTTGTCCTAATAATTTTTTTGTAAACTCCTCTGATGTAAAATCACACCTTTTAGATTCACTAATAAACTCTTCATTTTGCTCTAACATCTCTTTTAATTTCAAATAATTTTCTTTGTATCTCTCAAAGAAATCTTTTGTTACCTTTTCTACACTAAATCTTTCTTCGATTTTCTCTATTGAAAATTTTTCATTATTGTTTTCTAACAATTCTAATAATTGTTCTTTAGCTGTATGATTAGGTTCATCTTTTCCAAATAAATATGAATATCTTTTAGCTGGACTAATTTTTTGTCCTATTTTAGTTCCTCTTTTTCCAACTTCAATTTGTAATTCTTTTTTTACAAAAGATAATCTCCATGTATCATCTGTATCACTATATATTGCTGCTATTGAAGCATCCAATTTGTAATATTCTAATAGATGCGCAATATAATTTCTTTGCAAAGTTCTTGCATTAGCAGGTGTTTTATTATCTTTTAATTTCACAATTATTACACCTATCATTTCTCTTTTTGAATCTTGATATTTTGCAAATAGTTGAGACTTATCTATATAATGCTTATATTGCTCACTTGTTGCATTTTCCTCTTTTCCATTCACAATATCTTTATTTTCTAAATTTAATAAGTCTTTTACAAATTCATAGAAATCCACTCTATTAAATTTATTTTCCATCATATCGAGATATTTTTTTGTTTTATCACTTACATTAATCATTTTTTTCTCCTAACACTACTATATAAAATATTCTGATAATATAATCTCTTTTTGTACTTTTTGATTTTCCGATACTTTTTCTTCTTCTTTTTCTTCTTTATCAAAATATACTTTTGGAATTATTTTTTCTATATCCTTGCTAAATTTTATAAAATCATTTATTGCCTTAATTTGTTTTATCTTCTTATTTCCTTCTTTTATAATTCTTACTGGTAATTCACCGTTTTCCAAAAGTGTAATCATCTTATTTATCTTTTCAAGTTCTAAATCTGTTAATGAATCTATTTTTAAACATTCTTTTAATATCTTAATAATATTTTTAGCATTACTCGTACCTTTTTTGTTAGATGTTGTTATTTCCTCTTTATTAATTTCTTGCTCAGAAATTTCAAATGCGTCTTTGTTTTTCTTTAATAGTTCATAATAGTTTCTATTAATCTTTTTGCTTTTCTCACTTTTATTAGCTTTTATAAAATTTATTGCATCTTCAAAAGTAACTTCTTCTGCTTCGTTTGAATTATTGCATAAATAAAACTTTTTTAAATAACCTTTTCTAAAGAATGTTATTAATTCGTTATTCTTTGTATTTATTCTTCTTCCTATTTTTATTTTTTTAGGATAATTTTTTACTTTGTTAAATAATTCTATGTTTTCGTCTCTGATTTTTCTTATTTCTTTTAAATAAGTTAATTCAGAAGTTATTCCTTCATCTTCATCATCTTGAATTGTGGATGTAATTCTTGTAAATAGTTCATGTGTACTAATTTCTTCTTCATCCGTTAAAAATTTTGAATCTTCTCCTAGCATATCATGGAACATTTGCATTTTTGTTAAAATATTTTCTTCTAGTGGCATTTGCTCGTTTGATTTACTTGTTGGGAAAAAGTTAAATACATATATTTCACTATGTTTTGTTCCTACTCTATTTACCCTTCCAACTCTTTGCATTATTTTAGTTGGATTCCAAGGTAGATCATAATTAATTATTACATTGCTTCTATGTAAGTTCATTCCTTCTGCTAAAACATCTGTTGTAACTAATATTCTATATTCGTTACTTTGAAGCTCTTTTTTTACATTAGGATCAAAATTCTGTCTTATTAATTTTCTAATACTGTCTGGCATAGTACCATTAAATATTAAAACTTTTTCATTCATTCTTTTAGATATTTCCTGTTGAAGATATTCTGCTGTTTCTTTTGATTCTGTAAAAATAATTAGCTTGTTTTTCTTTAATTCTTTTCGATTTTGTAATTCTTGTATAAAATATTCTAATTTGTCATCCTGTTGTATATTTTTATTCCATAAATCATTTAAATTTTCTAATATTTTTAAATCTTTCTCTAAATCAATTATGAAGTTACTTTCCAAATCTTCTTTATTTATTTTGAATGCTTCTTTTCCTTTTGATTCTTCTATTACTTCTTCAAAATCATCATTATCTATTAAATCATTTACATTTAATTTTTTGTTCATTAAAATTATTCCTTGATTTTTATACATGTCTATAAATTCTTTGTATGAACTTACAAATCTACCTAATGTCATTTTAAAAGCATATTCGCTGCTTTCAAGTCTTTTTACTAATATTCCTTTCATAAATCCACCCATATTTCTCTGACCAACTAATAATGTTTTTTGAGTTGATGTTAATTTGTCTGGTTTCATATAAGTTAAAGGTTTATATCTTGAATAGTTTAATTCAGTAATTTTTTTAATAGTATCTTCAAATACCTTTTCCGTTTCATAACTAAATTTATATATTAATTTTTGTGGATCAGCTACTTTTGGAAATGTTAAGTGTTGTTTTTTCAAATCTTCACCATAATTTTTTTGTATTTCTGTCCTTGTTCTTCTAATCATTACTTCTCTTAATACTTTATCTCTTATTTCCTCTGATACTTCTTTAATTGCATTTTTATATTCATCTGTTCCTTTATCAAATTTTTTTAATTTTTTCCTTAAATTATCAAAAAAGTTTTCTAAGTTTCTAGCTCCAACTATTGTTGATTTGTTTTTTGATTCAAATAAATATAATTGGTTTTCTATATCAGTGCTATAATTATTTTGAGGTGTAGCAGAAATTAAAATAACTTTTTTTCCAACGCAAATTTGATGTAATAATTTGTATTGTTCTGTATCAGCATTTCTAAATCTATGAGATTCATCCACAAATACATAAGAAAATTGTTCAGTTCCATCTTCTACTATTTTATCCAATTTTCCAACTGATTCAACCTTGCAACCTCTAACACCAAAATCAAACATCACATTTTCCCAATATTCTTTTAATACTGGTGGGCACAATATTAATTTTCTTCCAATCAATTCTTGAGCCAACATTGCACAAATATATGTTTTCCCTAATCCTACGACATCGGATATAAAAACACCATTATGTTTTTCAATTATTCTTTTTGCTTGAATTACTGCATCTTTCTGATATTGTAATAGCCTAAATCCATCTGGTAAATATTTCAAGCTATCACTATTATCACTATTTATATCATCATTTATCTCTTCTTTAAAATATTCATATAAGAATTTTACATACATTTCATAAGGTGTGATATCAGATTTTATCCATGTTTTATTTTCTATTGTATCAATACAGTCTTTGCTAACTTCAACAGAATCTTTCCATAATTCTTCAAATTTATCTAAAGCAAATTTGACATCTGCTGAATTTTTTAGTTCAACATTAAACTCTAAATTGTTTACCAATCCTGACTGTGAAAAATTACTTGATCCAGTTATTACCCTACCATAATCAGGACTATCTTCAAAATCTCTCATAATATATATCTTCGCATGAATTGGTTGCTTTGTATAAACTCTTATTTCTAGCTTTCCATTTTTTATTAATTCGACGAATTTATTTACTCCATTTTCAACTTTTTCGGTGTCCTCAGAATATTCAAATTCCTTTTCTAATTGTTCTTTATAATTATCTATTGTTTCAATATTTGATAAGGATAATTGCTCTACTTTTCCTTGAGCTTCTTCATATAATTCTACAATTTTTTTGTCTGTATTTATTCCTATTAGTATTCTAGTTTTTTCTACTTTATCTAACGCTTCTTCCATTAAATAAAAGCCACTAGCTCTAAAATATCCAACTAAAACATCAAAAAATTGAGTATTTCTATTTAAAATCTTATTAAATCTATCATACAAATTCCTTTCAGGCTCATTTGTAAAAAAAGTTAAATCATTCTCACTCATAACTATACCTCTTTAAATAACTTTATTCTTAATCAAGTCAACTTCCATTCAATCATTCATATTATATCATATTTTTTTGTTTTGTGCTGAATTTTGTCAAAATTAGTAAATAATTCTTTTTATTCTATAATATCTTATTATATGTCTATAAATCTACAAAAAAAGAGTTTTTCTATATAATTAAGATAGAATAACTCTTTTTTTACAATAAATATATATTTTGTATTTGCCCTAAATAATTTGTAAATTATAACTGAAAAAAATATAAGTTTAAGAATATATTTCTATTTACTTTTTATTGATTTCATTATTTCATCTAATATTTCTTTTGGCTTTTTATCTTGTATTTTATCTTTATTTTGTTCAAAGTAAGATATTGTAGCACCAACAATAGCATTTTCTTTGACCTTTTCACCTACAAATTCTACCATTTCATTTATTTTTGTTGGTTCAAGTTTTCCATTATATATTGCTTCTGATGCAGCAATAACAGATTGTCCTAATGCAAATACTATTGCACCTGCAACCACACCATTCGCAACAGCTCCAGCAATCGGAATTGCCTTTAATATTGATTTTGCGACAGTAGTTATCATTGTAGAACCTACGATTGCAGTTACTAATTCAACTGAATAATTTACTTTATATATTTTAAATATAAGTTTAGTTAGACCTGTTTCTAATGGCATAAGTATAATTGAGTCTGGAAATGGGATCGGTACAGCACCGATAACCACTGCTGATGTAGTTGCACCTACTACTGCTCCATTTGCAGTAAACCTTTTTTGTTCTAATATCATTCTGTCTCTATTAGTTTTATTTATTTTTTTTGCTTCATCAAGACAATCTAGTGTTTGTATACATAGTTCTTCAATTCCCTTAGGGGCTACTGTTATTTCTTCATTAATTACATATTCTTCTGCAACAACAGGTATGATTTTCTTTAGATTAATATTTTTTGATTTTGCAAATGCTTGTTTTACTGCTTCTATATTTTCTGGAATATCAACCTCTGAATATGACTTTGTAATTACAGCAAATACTGGTATATTTTTCCACCCTTTTATAGCTTTATTCATTAAATTTATATTGTGAGAAAAAGTTCTTCTAGCAGTACCTTCAATACAATACCATATTGCATCTATTCCAATTTCTGATGAATTTTCTTTGTTAGAAATTTGTTCCTTTGTATATTTTTTCACTTGATGAATCGTTTTCCATTGTTCAAATATATTATATTCGAATCCTTTTGTATCAATACATCTTATAGGCCAAGTCGTAGACTCATAAACATCTATTTTTTGAGTATTACCTTCTCCTACACCTGTAATTACTTCTGTTCCTGATATAGCTTTTATAAGAGTACTTTTTCCTGCACCACTAGCTCCTAATACTAATATGTTCATTTTTTCACTTTCTTCCATGTTTAATTCCCCCATTATAATACTTGTGTTTTTTAAAAATTTCTCTAATTTAGCAACAAATAACTACTTTTCTTCTAATTTATATTTGCCAATGTCAAACTTTAAAATATTAAAATGTTAAATCATTCACATTCTTAATTATACCTATTTAAACATTTATTTTTTTGTTCAAATTCCATTTAGTCATTTACATTATATCATATATTTCTGTTTTTTGTTGAATTTTGTCAAAATTAGCAAATAATTCTTTTTATTCTATAATATCTTATTGTATATCTATAAATTTCTCAAAAAAAAGAGTTATTATATCTTATCAAATATAATAACTCCATTTCAGCTCTAAAATATGTGTTTTGTATTTGCCACTATAAATTGCACATAATATAAGAATCTTTATATATTTATTAGCATCTTTAATTTTACATATAATTATATTTAAAAACTATATGATAAGTCATTACTAATGCTTTCAATATTTCCGTCTTTACTCATAAGTACGAGCTTGTATGCTGTATATGGGTCAGATTCAAAATTTGCACTTAAGTAAATACTTAATTTATCATTAATTAATTGTACTTGTGAATAATCAATATTTTTTAGTTGTCCATCAAATGTAATATCCTTCTTAAATATAATATTTCCAGAATAGTCAACTTTCATAATGGTGTCTTTACTATTATCTCCAATTAGTATAATTCCATCATCTATCATTAAAACTTTAATTTTTTCACCGACTATTACAGAATTAACTTTATCTTCTCCTGTATTCAAATCAATTATATGTAGGTCATTATCAATAACACATGCAAGCGTATCATTATTGTAATCCATTGGACTTACATATGCTTTTGTAGACTTATAATCAAATTCTCTTGACCATAATTTCTTACGATCTCTATCAAAATAGTCGATATATACGTGATTTGTATTTTTATCATATGTTGTAACTATAAAATGTTGAAAATCTGCTGATATAAATAGTTTTTTTGTAGTATTTATGTCTAACTTATTGTCCTCATTATCATAAACAATCATACCTTGATCATCATACATATCAAATGATTTAAAATTCAAATTTGATTGATCATCTAATATTACATTATAATAATTGATTTCTTGACCCTCATCTGCATATTCTGGTGTATCTTTTGAAACTTTAATATCTTTACCAAAAATATATTCTGCAATATTTTTAATTACATCAAAAGAAAATTTTGAATCAGGTAATTCATATCTGTCGGTACTATCATAATGGAATCCTTGTATAAAATCAGCAGTCATATTAGAAACCATATATGATTTACCATCAATTTCTTTATTTTCAGTATTTATATATGTACCATAAACATTAATTTTTTCTCCACCCATTAATCTTTCATTTAATTGTTTTCCTTTTATACAAATAATATTTCCTGTTGGTATTTGGTCTACAGAATCATAATATGCTCTCCATCCATCTTGGCTTAAATCTGCTGCTACAACTTCAAATTCTTCATCTGTTGAATTTAAAACTTTTACAACTCTTACATAAGTACAAACTTTTGCTCCTTCAAACATTTGAGGATATTTTTGTGCATCTTTTGCTGAAAAACCCATATAATTATTATTAAAATATTCAATTATATTTTTTTGAGTTTCATCAAAATTTTCATCATCTGAATTGTAATTACCAAAACTTATGTTACTTATATGCCCAGCTTGTATGTTACTACTACTATCAACACTGGCTTGATTAGCTATTTCAGAACTATTTGTCTCTGATGATGTTGGTTCTGTATTATTTTTGTTTTTTATCACAAAAAATATTACAACTCCAATAATAACTACTAATACAATAATTCCTAATATTATACAAGTTTTTTTAATTGTTGAATTATCGGAATTTTTATTTGTTGTTACATTTGAATTTAAGATTTTTTCTTTTTCTACTTTGAACTCATCGTCTGTAAGTGCTCCACTTTCTTTTAATTTTTGCAATTTTTCAATTTCTTTCATTTGTTTTTTATTCATGTTTTCTCCCCCTTATTTTAATATAAAACATTTTCAGAATAAATTATAACACAAATAACTTTTTTTGTGACTTTTTTATAAATTTTTTTACTATTTTTTTTCTAATTTATATTTGCCAAGGCCAAACTTTAAAATCTTAATATCTAATGGTATTTCCATTCTCTTTACTATTTCCTTATTATATTCTTCATGATTTTTTAATGTTTTTCCATAACGATTCAAATAGCATTCCAAAAACTCATATAGAGTATGTCCTCTTAATAATTCAGGATGTATTTTAAATTTTTGTTTCATTTCTAAATGTTGCTGTTCAAGAATTTCCTTTTTTTCTCTATCTCTTATATGAACTATTTCATTTTTCATTTTATTAATACCTTTTTGCATACCATCCTTATTAAATATTAATTTATCATCTTTAAATTCAAAATTAAAATTAATACCTTCTATATTTTCACAATCTCTTGAATAATTTGGATTTTCAGTTTCTAAAATACTTTTATATGAAAAATATTCAGAAAGGTCATCTAAGTTATCTTCTAAAATTTTGTTAAAGTCATCTAATTTATCTTCAATATTTAATAATTTAAAAATCTCTTTTAAGTTATCTTTAAAAATAAAATAACATTCATGTGAATGGCAATTCAAAATTGTAAAATTGTTTAAATCTTCATTTGTTGCTCTTTGCTCTTTTGCTATCTTACTGTAAGCAGGTGCTTTCCAGTTAATTCCAAAAAAATCTTTATCTACAATAAAAATTATTGAATTATTAAATATTTTATTCCTAGAATATTCCTTTATTTTAAAATATGCATCAATGACAGCTTTTTTCCCAACAATATTTGCATTTTGACTTGCATAGACATAGCATGCATTCTTTAAAATTTCTACATTTGTGTTTTTATAGAAATCTTCATCACTAACTCCTTCAACAATTATAATAGTATCACTATGTTCACTATTAATAACGAACTTTTGAGCAATTGATTCTGGGTATGGTTGTCCTTTTTTTTCATACATTTTTTTAATTACTTCATTCATTAAAATCTTCCCCCTTACTTACTATTGAGTTTGGTAAAGGGATAATATATTTATCCAAAATAGAATTTGATATAATCGCAGAAGAATGTGTTGCAACAATAATTTGTCTAATATTCGTTTTTTCCAATAAATCAGGCAACAAATTTTCTTGCCAAATTATAGAAAGTGAAATTTCAGGTTCATCAATCATAATTGGTACATCTTCATTAAATAAACAGTGCATAAATATAACTATTAATTTTTTCTCACCAGAAGAAAGACTATTTAATGGAATTTTTCTATTATCATCTTTGCTTTTAACTAATAATCCCATAGGTGTAACTTCAACATTTTTGTTCATCATATATTTATCTAATAATTTTTGCAATATTGTTATTTTAGGGTTAATATTTTCTTTAAATAAATTCCACTCTTTTGTGCAAAAATCTATAAACATTTTTTCTTTTACATTCTCTTGTTTCCACCAATCTATATCAAATGGACTGTTCCTTAAAATAATTGGTCTTATATATTTTATAAATCTGTCCTTTATTTTTGTTTTATCTTCAACTTTACTTTTTTCAGAAGTCATGAACCATTCTATATCATTATACTTTTTATAATATTCTAATGCTTTTCTATTTATATTTAAAATAAAATCTTCATTATAAAAATAATGGTTTATGATACTATTTATTTCAATTGCATTAGAACTATTTAGTTCTGAAATATCTTTTGATTTAATTTCATATTCGCCATAACTTGACTTTATTTTAGATGTTTTATCATTATAATCATAATATATATTAATTTCATCCTCAAACTCTTTTTGTATAATTGAATAAACTTTTTTGTCTAAATCATGAGCAAATTCTTTTCGGTTATAACAGTATAATGGTAAAGTTGATTTCCATTCTAACAATTTATTTGTTATCAGTGAAGATGTTAAAAATTCATTTGCAAAATTGTATACTTTTGTCATATCTAATATATTAACAGGTTTTTGAATGTTATCTTTAATAATTTTTATCATTCTAGTAATTTTCTCTTTATTAGTAAAATTAATTTTCTTATTTGAAGTTTGAAGTTTTTCAATATATTCTTTTATAATTCCTACAATATTTTTTATTGCTTTTCTTACTAAACTATATGACCAATTATAAGAAACTCCCAGACTATTTGTATTATGAAAATAGTAATATTGATACTTATCATCATAATTAAGTTCATTAATATAATCCTCATAATATAAATTATTGATTTCATCTTTTATAATTGTTCTAATTATCTCTTTAAATTTATTCTTTTCTTTTAAATCAATTAAAATATCATTTGTTACAGTATTAAAATCTCCGTTTTTCACATAATCAAATACCATATCATAATCAAACTCATCCCAAAGTTCAATTTTTTCTTCATCTGTCATTGAATCATCATCAAAACAACTAATTTTTTCTTCAGAAGGGACTTCATCTTTATACATATCCCATGTATTTTCCAAATCATCTATATATATATCTGTTTTTTTTATATATTCCATGATTTCATCATCAGTAGGTAATAAATCTGCATATTTTAGTGTTTCTTTAAGTATTCTTCCATTTTTTGCAGAAACTTCAATATCAATGCTTTCAAAATCATATTTTATTAATTCAGCAAAATTAAAATTCATTAAATATTGCAAAATTTTCATTATTGTCGTTTTACCGAACGCCGTTTTCTCCTATAAAAATTATTCCACGACTTGATAAGTCTATTTCGTTATCATACTTTCCAAATAACTTATTAATTTTTATAATTTTTCTTGATTTCATATAGTTATCCTCCCATATATAACATAACTTATTTTTATAAAATTACATATAAAGACAAAATATTTTCTATTTTATACAAATTTCTATTTTTCATTTTTTATAAAAATATTTAATACATCACCATATATATCAAGTGCTTTTGCCATATCTCCATTTTTTGAACTTAGACTATAAATATAATCTCCAATGATATTACTAAATGTTTTGATTTCATCTTTTGAATATTCTCTATTTTCACTTTTTATCCCTATTACTTGTATTAGTTCTTTATTTCTTTTTGATAAATCTGTTTCTAAATTCATTTCTTGTATCTCCTTTTTAATCTATACAGCAGAAATATATCATAACGAAATGATTTTTTCAATAAGTATAAAATAACATATTAGAAAATTCTGATGTTTTAATTATCCTGATTTTTCTTTATATCTTGAATTTGATTTTTTATTACTTTGCCTTGTTCTTCACTTATCCTTTCGTTTACTATAGCCAAATTTACTAAAGATATTGCATTGTCTAGTGTAAATACATCTAATTTTCCACTAGAGGTCTTTTTAAAATAATAAGCTATCTCATCTAACACATAATTTGGTGTATATGAAGGAAATTTTTCTTTTAATTGTTCCATTTTAATCGTACCTTTCATTGTATTTTTTTTATTCTAACATTTTATTCACTTCAATTCAATAAACTACTTCGATAAGTTGAACTATTTTTATATTTTTTCAATTCGCCAAAGTGGAGAATCAAACTGATTTTATATAATTTTTTATGAATTTATACATACTATGGAGGGTTGAAAAATATGAAATTATCAGATGCTATTAGAAAAAGAATTAAATATTTTTTGAAAATAAATAACATGAAAATTTGGGATTTATGCAAAGAAACAGGTGTACCTTGTTCTACTATTTCCACATTTATGAACGGTAAAACTGAACTTATTAAATTAGATACATTACTTCATATATGCGAAGGTTTTAATATAACTTTGGGAGAGTTTTTTACAGACTCAGTTTTTGATAATACTTACCAAGAAAATAATAAAGACTAATTATGTGATAAATTATTTTCTTCTGATTATTATAAAATGATATTTGCAATATCTTTCAAAATGAAATCATAACCACCAGTAAAACTGGTGGTTTGCTCTTAGCCTAGAAGGCTTTTGTACTGGCACTTCTGGGCTTAAGC
>CALXKE010000003.1 GCA_944388805.1 uncultured Clostridia bacterium
CTAACTATTGATATTACTGGCTTTTACTGATTTCTTCCGTGGCAGTTTTTATATTTCTTACCACTTCCACATGGGCATGGGTCATTT
Source organism: uncultured Clostridia bacterium (assembly GCA_944388805.1). GTDB lineage: Bacteria > Bacillota > Clostridia > TANB77 > CAG-508 > CAG-269. Next base: position 88 of record CALXKE010000003.1, read on the forward strand.
CTTCCTACCTTTGGTCCATCATTTCTAATTGTTCTATCAACATCTGTTCCAATTTTTGAACCACCATCAACACTCTTGATTGCTTCCAGTGCTGCTCCTGTAATTCTTACAGTTTCTTGTCTTCTAGCCTCACCTTGTTGACGTATATTCATTAAAATTTTAGTTACATCTACTTTAATGTCTGAAATCATTTCATCAAACATATCCATACCTTCGATTCTGTATTTTACAACAGGATCTTGTTGTCCATAAGCACGAAGACCAATACCATTTTTCAATTCATCCATACTGTCTATATGGTTCATCCATTTTTCGTCTACTACTTTAAGCATAACAACTCTTTCAAGTTCTCTCATCTCTTCCGAACCAATTTCTGTTTCTTTTTCTACATATTTGGCATTTGCTTGTTTAATAAGTTCTTCAGAAATTTTTTCAGGTTCAGAAACATTTTCTTTAATATATGCTAACATATCAATTCCATAAGTGTTTAGAATATCTTGATTTAATGCTTCTACATTTACTTCATTGTTTTCTGGTTCTACATACATTTGAACAGTAGCTTCTGCTACAGCATGTATCATATCCATAATGTTGTCATGAATATTTTCTCCATTTAATACTTCACGCCTTTGTGCATAAATAATTTCTCTTTGTGCATTCATAACATCATCATATTTTAAGACATTTTTACGAATGGTGAAGTTTCTTCCTTCTACTTTCTTTTGAGCATTTTCAACTGCTCTAGATATAAGTTTTAATTCTATTGGCATATCTTCATCTGCACCTAATGAATTATATACTTTCGTGATAGTATCTCCACCAAAGATTTTCATTAAATCATCATCTAAAGCAATATAGAATTTAGATTCACCAATGTCTCCTTGACGTCCAGAACGTCCTCTTAACTGGTTATCAATTCTTCTTGATTCATGTCTTTCTGTTCCTATAATTTTTAATCCACCAGCATCGATAACTTTTTGTTTTTCTTCTTTAATTTGTTCCTCATATTTGTCTACTAATTCTTTAAATTGTTTTCTAGCATTTAAAATATCTTCATTGTCTGTTTCATAATAGGTGTTTGATTCTTCTATTAGCTCATGAGGGACTTTCTTTCTTCTCATTTCCTCTTTTGCTAAAAATTCACTGTTTCCACCTAAGATAATATCTGTACCACGTCCTGCCATGTTTGTTGCAATGGTTACTGCTCCAAACTTACCAGCTTGTGCAACAATCTCTGCTTCTTTTTCATGATATTTTGCATTTAATACTTCATGGTTGATACCTTCTTGTTTTAATAATTTGCTTAATTTTTCAGATTTTTCAATTGAAACTGTACCTACTAGAACTGGTTGACCTTTTTCATGACTTTCTTTGATACTTCTTACAATTGCTCTGAATTTTGCATTTTCATTTTTATATATAACATCATTTTCATCTTTACGAATCATTGGTTTATTGGTTGGTATTTCAACAACGTCTAAGTTGTAGATTTCTTCGAATTCTGCTTCTTCTGTCATTGCTGTACCTGTCATACCAGATAATTTGTCATACATTCTAAAATAGTTTTGGAATGTGATGGTTGCCAATGTTTTTGATTCATCTGCAATTTTTACATGCTCTTTTGCTTCAATTGCTTGATGTAATCCATTGTTGTATCTTCTTCCATACATAATACGACCTGTAAATTCATCAACAATTAATACTTCCCCATCTTTTACGATGTAGTCAATATCTTTTTTCATAACACCATGTGCTCTTAAAGCTTGGTTAACATGATGTACTAATGTTGAGTTTTCTAGGTCATTGAAGTTCTCTAAACCAAATGCTTCTTCTGCTTTTTTGATACCTTTTTGTGTTAATGATGCAGATTTTGCTTTTAAGTCTACAATATAGTCATATTTTTCATTATCTTCTGCTTGCTCATAATCTTTTACATCTTCTTCTACAATAACTTTTGGTGTTAATCTTCTAACAAAATTGTCAGCTTTTTTATATAAATCAGATGATTGGTTTGCTCTACCTGAAATAATAAGTGGTGTTCTAGCTTCATCAATCAAAATACTATCAATCTCATCGACAATGGCATAATGTAATCCTCTTTGTACTAATTGATCTTTGTAAATAACCATATTATCTCTTAAGTAATCAAATCCAAATTCATTATTTGTACCATATGTTACATCCGCATTATATGCTTCTTGTTTTGCCTTAGGTTCCATACCAGCGATAACTAGTCCAACAGATAGTCCTAAGAATTTATATAGTTTTCCCATCCATTCACTATCTCTTTTTGCTAAGTAATCGTTTACAGTAATAACATGAACGCCTTTTCCTTCAAGCGCATTTAAATATACTGGTAATGTTGCAACTAAAGTTTTTCCTTCACCTGTTTTCATTTCTGCAATTCTACCTTGGTGTAATACAATACCACCAATTAATTGCACATCAAAGTGTCTCATACCTAAAACTCTTTTAGAAGCTTCTCTAACAACTGCATAAGCTTCTGGTAATATATCATCTAATGTTTTCCCATCTGCTAATTGTTTTTTAAAATAATCTGTTTTTCCTCTTAATTCACTATCACTTAATTTTTCCATTTCTTCTTCAAGTGCATTAATTTTAGCAACTAATGGCTTTACTCTTTTTACTTCTTTTTCACTATATGTTTTAAATAATCCCATTGTTAATCGGTCCTCCTAAGTTTATTTTTTCACTTTGTTACTATATCACTAAAATCTTTTTTTATCAAGTGCTTTAAAGGTATTTATCTAAAAATAAAGTAAATTGCAATTAGATTTTTTTAGTCTCACATATTTTTATATACACAACTTTAATGGACAAATCTCGCTTCGCGAGAACTTTTCTCTACTTTTCTAATTTAACTATATATATTTAAGTTCTCGAAGAAGCGTAAAGATTTGTCGACGCGAAAAATTGCTATGCAATTTTTCTGTGCAACGTTGTTTTTTATTGAATAGGAAAAGCAATTCGATAAAAAAATAAAAGCATAGTTAATGCTTTTATTTTGTGTTCGATTTACTAATAAAATTCTATGCTTATGGTTGTTGAGGATCAGCATTTATTGTTAATCCTATTGTTGATGATTCATCTGCAGTAATTGGAGTTTTGATTAATTCTACAGTTACTGTAACTGTTGTGGTTTCTCCAGCTTGTATTGTTGATTGTTCAATATCATATGAAACATCAAAATACTCTGTATTTGAGTTTGTAGGCTCTTCTGCTGATAATGCTGCTGCCAAATCATTGCTCGTATTTTCAATTGTATATGTTGCTGTTACTGTATCTCCCTTTGATACTAATCCTGTAACATTCATTGTTGCTTTCAAATTATTTGATTCCGTTATTTCTGCTGTTACTTTTGATGGATCTGATACTTCTGGTGTTCCAGAAAATATTACTGTGAAATTTGATTGTTGTGGTGTTGCTTGTGCTTGTCCAGAAATATTTAATTGTAATGTTGATATTGCTGCATATCCAATTGCTATTAATATTATTGCTACTAATAGTACGATTCCTATTACTTTTTTATTCTTACTCAATTTTCTCACCTCCTTACTCATTGCTTTTTCTTTTTCCCTGTTTTTCTTTTCTAATTGCACTTTCTGCTCTTAGTCTTTGTCTAATTTCTTTTGCCCCTAATATATAGGTATATAATATTCCATCTTTAATTATCATAAATTCAGTTCTATCTTCATTTTCTTCTGTGTGCATTAATATAGGTGCTTGTATTGTATCTCTTAATCCTAATATCTCATCAAATGTATTTATTTGTATTATTTTATAGTCATCTTTTCTTATTTCATCATTTGTTTTTTGAATATAATTTTTATAATTAAATAATATCATTTTTAATTGTTGGTCATACATTGTTTCTGCACTTCTTGTATCTAATATATATTTTATAAATCTTGCAAAAATAATTAAACCTAAAACTGCTAAAGCTATACCTACCCATAATACATATGTTATATTTTCATATTCACTTCTTTTAGAAAGTATTTCTCCTTCATTTTGAATTACATTTGCTTCGATACTTATATCTACAGTTTTTGTAGTTAATGGTATACTTAGTGTTACAACTTTGTTTTCTTTATTTATTTGTTGTCCATCATATTGATTTGTTACATATACATATAATTCTAAGTCTAATGTGCTTGTTGTATTATTTAAATGATATAAATTAATAAATTTGTTTATTTTCTCATTATAATCATTATAGTTTATTGTTATATTTTCTGATATTTCTAAGTTTTTAGAGTTTGCTACTACTGCTTCTTTTGATACTAGTTCTTCCGATGTTTCATATATTGAGTTTGTATTTGTTCCTTCTGTTACTTTGGTTCTTGCTATTATTTTATAATTATATGTGTATTCTTGATCATTTTCTAGATTTAAATTGTATTTAAAACTTGTTTCTATGTTATCTATTAAACTGGCTATTAAATTATTATTTTCTGTTAGATATTCCTCCTCATAAAAATCATTTTCTTTCAATTTTACTTTATAATCTACTTTTGCATCTTCTGTATATTTATTATATTCGTTTTTACTTAGCATAAAGTAAGTTATTATTAATACGCCTGATAGTACTAGTAATAATAAACTCATTACTCCTAACTTTATTTTATGTTGTCTTCTCCTTTTTTGATGCATTAATATTTTTGCTTGTTCATTTTCTTCCATTTAATATTCCTCCATTTCTCTAAAAAAGATATTTTTAACCTTTATTTTTCCTTTAGTTGATTCAACTAAACTAGCTAAACACTATTTCCTATTAAGTCGTTAATCCATAATGTAAAGTATCCTATATATGGTATTCTTAATTTAACTTTTCCAATTATGTCTTCTCTTTTTCTATAGCCATCATCTTTTTGTTCATTCGCATCACCTTTTGTATAATATCTCATTTCTTCTCCCATTAGTCTCTGATTTTCTACTCTGTGCACTATTTTTATGCCATCTTCTATAAACACTATTATATCTCCTGTTTTTATTTCTTCATTTTCGTCATATTTCTCATATATAATTGCATCACCTTTGTTTAGTGTGCCACTCATACTTTCTGAGCCTATTACCAATATACCTATTTTAAATTGACATGATATTAACATGATGATTAATACTACTATTATACAAACTATTATACTTATTATGGTTTCTTTCCTTGTTTGTTTTACTGATATTATCTCTGTATTTTTGTTATATAAATTTTCCATTAATATATATATTAAATATGGTACTAATATTTTTAATACTGACTCTAAAAAAATATATATATTGGGAGTAATAGGTATGATATACATATATAAAGTTGTTATAATTTTATATATTATTATCGCTTTTGCATTTCTATATTTTGTTATGATATAGTTAAATAACATATTATTTGCTATTGAAGCCATTATTATGAAACTGACTAATATAAAATAATCATTCACTGTTTTTAAATTATATATATTTGTACTTAGTATTACATCTAATATTACTAATGCTATTAAAACTATATATTTTGATATTTTATCATCTTTTAATACTATTGATTTTCTTATGATTTCTGAGGATATAATTATAACTATATATGGTATTATATAATTTAATATCGTCCATATACTTAGTTTTACAGTGGAATAGTAAAATCCTGTAAATATTCCTAGAATATATATTCCTGCTACATAAACTATGCCTATTCCACTTAATAAAATTGTTACTTGTCTACTATTTGTTAAACTTCTTTTATCTGTTTTTAATAATATTATGCTAACTATCATAAACATCAATAATACGATGGCTATTATTTGTCTTGATATGACATCACTAAATATCATTGCATATATAAGAAATATTAGTAATGCTATTTCTATTACATATATTCTTAATTTTTCTTTTTTCATTCTCTCTTTTCCTTATTAATAATATTTTTATTATTTTGCTTTTGTTTAATTTTTAATTTTTGTTTGTTATATTTGTAAAATATCCTGGAGTTTCTACTGTATCTATTCTTGCATATGTTCCATCTGTATACCCTGCATCATAGGTTGTACCATTTTCTCCTACTAATTTTGTACAGCCATTAAACATACTACCAGAATTTATTACAGCTGATGTTGTCCAACCAGTTTTGGTTTCTTCATTATATTCACTTACATAAATTGTGGTTAGTCCACCACAACTATAAAACATATGTCCCATATCTTTTACACTACTTGTATTAAATCCACTTAAATCTAATGTAGTTAAATTATTACATCCATTAAACATAGAAGGCATATTAGTTACATTACTTGTATCAAATCCGCTTACATCTAGTGTGCTTAATCCACTACAATTTCTAAACATATCACCCATACGAGTCACATTGCTTGTATCAAATTTGCTTACATCTAACATAGTTAAATTTACACAACCGTGAAAACATACCACCCATGCCAGTCACATTACTTGTATCAAATCCACTTACATCTAGTGTGGTTAAACTATTACATCCAGTAAACATACTACTCATACTAGTTACATTGCTTGTGTTCCATGAACTTACATCTAGAACTGTTAATCTATTACATCCAGCGAACATATTAGCCATAGTAGTTACATTTGTTGTATCAAATTCGCTTACTTTCAACATATTTAAACTATTACAATAATAAAACATATAACTCATATTAGTTACATTACTTGTATCAAATCCACTTACATCCAGTGTGCTTAGTCCTCTACAGTCTACAAACATATTATTCATATAAATCACATTACTCGTATTAAATCCACTTACATCTAGTGTGCTTAGTCCACTACAACTTTGAAACATACTACCCATAGTAGTCACATTACTTGTATCAAATCCGCCTACATCTAACACATTTAATCCACTACATCCTTGAAACATAGTACTCATATTAGTTACATTACTTGTATTAAACCCACTTACATCTAGTGTGCTTAATCCACTACAATTTTGAAACATAGCGTACATATCAATTACATTACTTGTATTAAATCCACTTACGTCTAGTGTACTTAGTCCATTACACCCCCTAAACATATACGCCATGTTAGTTACATTACTTGTACTAAATCCACTTACGTCTAGCATGCTTAGTTCTCTACAACCTTCAAACATATAACTCATATTATTTACATTACTTGTATTAAATCCACTTACATCTAGAACTGTTAAACTACTACAACTACCAAACATAATAGCCATACTAGTCACGTTACTTGTATCAAATCTACTTACATCTAGTGTGCTTAATCCACTACATCCTTGAAACATAGCGTACATATTAGTCACATTACTTGTATTAAATCCACTTACATCTAGTGTGCTTATTCCTCTACAATAGGTAAACATATTACTCATCTTGGTCACACTACTTGTATCAAATCTGCCTACATCCAACATATTTAATCCACTACATTCTTGAAACATAGCACTCATATTAGTTACATTACTTGTATTAAACCCACTTACATCTAGTGTGCTTAATCCACTACAATTTTGAAACATATTATCCATTAAAGTTACATTACTTGTATTAAATCCACTAACATCCAGTGTGCTTAGTCCACTACAACCGCTAAACATATAACCCATACCAGTTACATTACTTGTATTAAATTTACTTACATCTAGAATATCTAAACTACTGCAACTATAAAACATAAACGCCATATTTGTTGTCCCTGCTGTACTAAAATTATCAAATTCTATACTTGTTAAATTTGTTAATCCATAAAATAAATATTGCGAATTTAGATTTGTAAAAATCATTTCTTGACTTACAAATGTCAGTTCATATAAATTATTATTATCTATATCTGTATAATATCCTATAATACTTTCATCTTCTTTTTCTGAAGCATCAAATCTTGATATTATACCTTCATCTGGTTCTCTTCCTAATTTAAATGAAATTTTCTCTATTTGATTTTTGGTTTCTGCACTATTCATATATTTTCCTGTAGAATCTACACTTGTTGCCATTCTTAATCTATTTGGTTCTGAAAATTTAAAATTTATATATGATGTTAATGTATTATTTTCTGGTATTATTCCATCCTTATATTTAAATGTTATTATGATCTCTCGGCTCTCCTGTGGCCCTATTACTTGTCCTACTGTAAATCCACTGATTTCAAATTCTATGTTTGGATTATCATAAAATTCTTCATCATATAACACTCCTACAAAAGGTACACTTTCTTGGGCATTATTATATACCGTAACTTTGTATTGTATTTGTGTATTTGGATTTGTACTAGATAATTCTATTGTGCTATTCATGGTTGTTCCTATAAAATAATCTATTTGAGAAGTATTTATATTTGCATCTATATCACTTACATATTCAACATCTGTTATAAATACTCCACTTTGTACTTCTGCTACAACTGTTCCTTTTATTTCTCCTGTAATTGAGTTTATTGATGCATATCCTATTCCTATAAACATTGTTGCTATTAATATCAAAAATAGAAATAAAATTCTTTTTCGACTTTGTTTCATTTACTATACTCCTTCTCCTTAGTATTTATCATGGTCTTAATTTTATTAAAAGTTGTTATTTTATAAAGTTATTGTATAACAATATGTTTTAAAAAACAATATGCTAATTGTTTTATTTTATAATTTTTTTAGTTTTCTTTTAGTTTATGTAATTTTAAATATTTTATAAGGAAGGATCTAAAAAAATATGAAAACTCGTATAAAAAATCTTAGAGAAGATAATGATTTAACACAAAAACAATTAAGTGAATTTCTTAATATTTCACAAGTTGCATACTCTTATTATGAACTTAATAAGAGAAATATTCCTTTGGAATTGCTATGTAAGCCAGCAGATTTTTATAATACTAGTGTTGATTATTTATTGTACAGAACCGATGAAATAAAACCTTATTTAAAAAATACCAAATATGTTGATAAAGAAATACTTACTTGTAAATAAAAATAAGAACAAAAATGATTATTAAAAACAATTTTTGTTCTTATTTTAATTATATATTTTTAGCATAATATTTTTGCTATCACATATATTTTAATATAAATATTATCTAGAGGGGATATTTATATGTTTATATATAATTTTAAAGTAAATGGTAGTAAAATTTTTAAATATTTTTTTACAGGGATTGTAATATTAATTATTTGTATTTTAATTTTTGTTAGTATCAAACTGTTTGTTGGTGCGAAAAATGATAGAACTATTTCTAGTTGTATGCCTCAAAGTGATGTTTCTGTTATTTCTGCGAAAAACTATACCAATGTTTTGAAAGCGGTTCATGAAAATATAGATGATTATGTTGGTGTAAAAATCCAATTTACAGGATATGTATATCGAGTATTAGATTTAACAGATACGCAATTTATATTAGCAAGAGATATGATTATTTCTTCTGATTTTCAATATGTGATTGTAGGATTTCTTTGTGAGTATGAACATGCTCAAGATTTTGCAAATGAAACATGGGTGGAATTAACAGGTGAAATTACAAAAGGTAATTATCATGGTGATATGCCAATTGTAAAAGTAACAGAAATCAAAACAGTGGATAAACCAAATGAAGAATATGTGTATCCTCCAGATGATACTTATATTCCTACAAGTGGTGTAATATAGCTTTTATCAAAAGAACAGACCTATTCATATATATTATATTTTAAGCGGGTTTCGTGGGGACCGACACGCTACATACTGTTAATAAATCAACGACAGTCCCGTGGGAGTTGATTTATGTACAGTATGTAAAGTGTTGGGATAGCGAAAAATATAATATATATGAATAGGTCTGCTCTTTTTGAATAAAGGTAATTACACTGTTTTTATTTACTTTATCGACAAATTATGATATCATATAGATATGATTTTAATTTCGGAGGTAAATAATGAAAGAAAATGAATTAATTTTAATCTTAGACTTTGGTGGACAATACAATCAATTAATTGCAAGAAGAGTTAGAGAATGCAATGTATATTCTGAAGTTGTACCATACAACATTTCTATCGAAAAAATCAAAGAAAAAAGTCCAAAAGGAATTATCTTTACAGGTGGACCTGCTAGTGTTTATGGAAAAGACTCTCCTAAATGCGCAGAAGGGATTTTTGATTTAGGTATTCCTGTTTTAGGAATTTGTTATGGTATGCAATTAATGACTTATACTTTAGGAGGAAACGTATCAAGAGCAAATACAAGAGAATATGGAACAACAAAGGTAAATATTGATAACACCTCTTCCCTATTTCAAGGATTTGAAACAACAAATGATTTCTTAATGAGCCATACAGACTTTGTATCTGAAGTACCAAATGGTTTTAAAAATATTGGTTCAACAGACCATTGTCCAAATGCCGCAATGGAAAATGCAGAGAAAAAATTATATGGTATTCAATTCCATCCAGAAGTAAATTTATCTGTAAATGGAACACAAGTAATTAAAAACTTCTTATTTAATATTTGTGGTTGTTCTGGAGATTGGCAAATTTCTTCTTTTGTAGAAGATAGCATTAAAACTTTAAAAGAAAAAATTGGAGATAAAAAAGCATTATGTGCTCTATCTGGTGGTGTTGATTCATCTGTTGCTGCTGTATTGTTACATAAAGCAATTGGCAAAAACTTAACATGTATCTTTGTTGACCATGGTCTACTTCGTAAAAATGAAGGTGACGAAGTTGAAGAAGTTTTCAGAAATCAATTTGATATTAATTTAATTAGAGTAAATGCAAAAGATAGATTTTTAGCAAAACTTGCTGGTGTTACAGACCCAGAAAGAAAAAGAAAAATCATTGGAGAAGAATTTATTAGAGTTTTTGAAGAAGAAGCAAAGAAAATTGGAACAGTAGACTTTTTAGTACAAGGTACTATCTACCCTGACGTTATCGAAAGTGGTTTAGGAAAAAGTTCTGTTATTAAAAGTCATCACAATGTTGGAGGTCTTCCAGACTATGTAGATTTTAAAGAAATTGTAGAACCTTTAAGAAATCTATTTAAGGACGAAGTTAGAAAAACAGGACTAGAATTAGGGATACCAGAAAACTTAGTATTTAGACAACCATTCCCTGGACCTGGACTAGCTATCAGAGTCATTGGAGATATCACTGATGACAAATTAGACATCTTAAAAGAAGCAGACAGTATTTTTAGAGAAGAAATTGCAAATGCTGGCCTTCATAAATCTATCAATCAATATTTTGCTGTACTAACAAACCTAAAATCTGTTGGTGTTATGGGTGATGAAAGAACTTATGATTATACCATTGCCCTACGTGCAGTAGAAACGACAGATTTTATGACAGGTGTTTGGAGTAAAATACCTTATGAAATATTAGAAAAGGTTTCTTCAAGAATTGTAAATGAAGTAAAGCATGTTAATAGAGTGGTTTATGATATTACTTCAAAACCACCTGCAACTATTGAATGGGAATAATTTGCGAGGACATTTTTTGACAATAAATATAAAATATGGTATAATATTATGTAGAGTGAATAAAACATTATAGTTCTTTTTAACTCAAGAAAAATAAAGGAGGGGTTGTATTATGAAGAAAAGTTCGTTTATTTCTATGAAAAAAATATTAGCAATTTTTATTTTAGTAATTATGGTGATTACACCTATAACAAGCCAAGCAGCATTTAGTTTTTGGCCATTTGGAAACAGAGACAATGTAAACACTGCTGTAGATAATAAGTATAGCGATATTGATGATTATAAATCATTCTTAAATGATTCAAAAAATTACTTACAAGGCATTGACGAAAACACGAGTATTGAAGACATGAAAATCAATATTATTGATAAGATTACAGAACTTCAAGAAAATTATAGTGATTCAAGTGCTATTCCATATATATCAAACAAAATTTTAAATGAAACAATTTCATCAGATGAAACAGATCCTAGTAGCTTCTTAGATTCTATTCAATCTGTAATTCAATCTGCACTAGGAGATACAAGTATAGCTTTAAACAGCTTAGAGCCAAATGTTGTTGTTGATGATATGGTTGCAACAACTGCTGGTAAATTATCAGGAGAAGCATATGCAGTTAATCTAAGTGGTAATATCTACTATGCTAACCCAGATGCAAATGGTAACCCAACTTCAAACAAATGGGTTGTATTAGTACATGGATTCATGATGAATGGTCAAGCTATGGCAGATGCAATTGGTAGTATGTATATTGATCAAGGATTTAACATCTTAGCACCTGACTTAAGAGGATTCGGAAATAGTGGCGGTAACAAAGGTAAAGGTGGTATGGGATATCTAGATAGTCTTGATGTTTGGGATTGGTTAACATATCTAAATGAACACTATACATGTGATGAAGTTATTGTTCATGGTGTATCATTAGGTGGTGCTACAACATTATTCTTATCAGGACTAGAAGTAGATGGTAAAACACTTAAAGATCAAAACATTATCGGATTAGTAGATGATTGTGGTTACACTTCTATGACAGGAATTGTAGAAGACTTATTAAATACTTTAGGAAGTAATGAATTAGTAGCAAAAATACTTGGTATATTTGATGTAACAGATTTATCACAAGTTATTAATAGAGATACCATTAAAGACATGTTAATTAATCAAGTAGATGTTGGTTTAACAGAAGAAAACTTTGATGAACATGAAAATGCATTAACAAGCTTAGAAAAATGTCAAGTACCAATACTAATTATACATGGTACAAGTGATACAACAGTACCTTTTGAAAATAGTACAAGAGTATATGAAACAGCAATGAATAATCCAAACATTCCTTATGTGCAAAGATTTGAAGCTGAAGGAGAACAACATGCATTCATCGTCTTAGGTAACAAAGAAAATGTATACGAAGGACATGTAGATAACTTTATTATGCAAGCTGAAAAGGTTGCTAATGGTGAGCAAATAGATAAAGTATCAGATTATCAAGAAGAAGAAGCTGGAGAAACATCTTTAATTAGCGGATTGATTAAAGCCCTAAAATTAATTAAAAATATGTTTGGCTTCTAAAGTATAGAATATTTATAAAAGACGGTTTTCTATTTCAGGATTCCGTCTTTTCTTTCGATAAATATTGACATTTAATCTCTTTTTATAGTATACTTAATAGTAGTGAAATTAAAATTTATGCTTATCAAATATATGTATTTTGTAAATACTATTATATAGAAGAAATAGCTAATATTAAATATTAATCTATGCTTTCTATATAATAAACTAAGGATAAATAAGAAAGGGTTCGTTTAATATGTATAAAATTTATAGAAAACTATTTATCATTATTTTTATATTTATGTTTTTATTATTTAACTTGCTCTCTCCTGTACTTGCTGTAACAGCCAGTGAAAGACAAGAATTAATAGATTTATTAAATGAATATGAAAGTGACTTAGGAAATTTAATTGAATTTAAATTGATAGTAGATAAAACATATACAGATTTACATTCTGTATCCAGTGTAGATGATTCCTTAAAGGAAACTTTACGAGCAGACATCGATATGTTAGATACAGTTACAGATTTAAATCCTTTAATCTTAACAGTTTTAAAAGTTGAGTTAAATTCTCAAGTGGATAAGCTAACAAATAGTAATTTACATGAAATGCAAGAAGAAATTGAAATTATAAAAGAATGGTCAGATCAAAAAGCAGCAGACCTTGGTTATACAGATACACCAAATAATAATGAAGATATAAATCAAGATCAACCAACTGAAGAACCAAATGAAGAGGAAAATCAAAATGTACAAACAAATACTACCTTACCGCAAGAAATGCAACAAGTAATAACATCTCTTCCCTATGCAGGTACAAGTAGTATTATAATTGGGTTTATTATTTTATTAATAATAAGTGCTATTATTTCAATTATTCGATATAAACAGTTAAAAGATGCAAAATAAAGAACCACAAAATTGGTTCTTTATTTTTTTACATATTTTTATTAACATTTTTTCTTAAAGCTATATAGCTAGCAAGCATCAAAACCAGTGTCATTAATAAAATAACTAAAATTACATGTATCATATGTTCTGATGTAAAAGTGAAATAGTCTTCTGGTTCTACTTCTGCCAACGGATTAATCGTTTGTACAATATGTGTCAAATCATTCAAATTAGCACTTGTTCCTAATCCTTCTACAGACCACCTACATAGTATAAAATTAGAAATAAACTCTCCAATTCCTTCTAATTTAAATAACATTCCAGAAAACAATAGTTGAGGAACTAGTATTAGAGGAATAATAGACATAGCAATATTAGAATTTTTTACAATTGCAGAAATACATAATCCTAACGAAGCAGAGGACAATATTGATAAGAAACATATAAGTTGAATATCCCAATAAGAATCTATCAATATACTATTAGAAGAACTACCTACAATCTCTTGGAATATAAATACCATTAAAGTTGCCTGTATAAAAGCTAGTATTCCTTGCACAATAAATTTTGATAATAGGTATGTCGATAATTTCAGGTCAGACATATGTTCTTTTTGTAAAATAACTTTTTCTTTACAAATTTCTTGAACAGAATTCATTAACCCTAACCAAATAGACGCACATCCTAAAGAAAACAAAATCGCTTTTGTATCATCATAAGTTGAATATAAATCCTCTGTGGAAACAAATGTCAATAATATAGCAACAATTGGCGCTTGGGCAAACAATAAAATTAATTGTTGTACATCATTTGCTATTAATTTGATATATCTCCTAATTAAAGTAATTAATTGTTTAAAAAATGACTTTTTCTTATGTGGTACTTTATTTCTTTTTTTCACTTCTACATGGCTAACAGTTTCTTTTCCATATATTGCTGTAAATTTTTCATACCATTCTTCCATATTTTCATTTAATAATGTATAAATATCAACAAAATCATCTACACCAAAAAAATCTAATGCTTCTTGTGGTTTTCCATAAAAACATAAATGTCCACCTTTTCCAAAAAAGGCAACTTTATCACATAAATGTAAATTTAATGTATTATGAGTAACAAGAATAATTGTTTTTCCCATTTTGGACATTTTTTGTAATGTTTTCATAACACTTCTTTCTGTATCAGGATCTAGTCCACTTGTTGGTTCATCTAAAAAGAATAAACTTGGATCAGCAATTAATTCCGTAGCTATACTTGCTCTTTTCCTTTGTCCACCACTTAATTGTCGAATATAGGAATTCTCAAATTCTGTTAATTGAACAATTTCTAAAACCTCTTTTATTCTCTGTGTTCTTTCTTTTTTGGTTGAGTTATCAGGCATTCTTAGTTTAGCTGTATAATTTAACATATCATGCAATGTTAAATTAGAATAAACAATATCTTCTTGTGGTACATAGCCAATATTATATTTTAAACTTTCATAATTCTCATAAAGATTTTCTCCATTTAAAAGCACTAATCCAGAAGAAGGTGTATCTACTCCACTTATGCATTTCATGAAAGTAGATTTTCCAGCACCAGAACCTCCAACAAAAGCTACAAATTCAGAAGGCTTCACATGCATACTAACATGGGAAGAAATTTCTTTTGTCTTAAATCGAATGCGAACACGTTTTACAATATCAATTGCATCTAACTGTACTCCCCTTTTATATATTTGATAAATTAATTTCTGATTATATAAAATAAGTTTTGAATTTCCAATAACGATAACATCTAGATTATTCAAAGAAACGTCTTGAGATGAAAGGATTTGTGTTCCATTGACAAATGTTCCATTTAAACTGCTTTCATCTTTGATAGATATTTTATTTCCGATTTTTGTAACTGTAGCATGTTTTTTTGCCACTCCACTAGGAGGTAATACAAGATCACAACCTCCCCCGCTTCCTAATGTATTACTACCTAATTGCAAAGGATAGCTTTTCCATTCATCTAAATTTTGAGCAATAGACATTATAAATAATATACTATGAGACATATCAGAAGAAGAAGGATTCACAATTTTTATAAATCCGCCTTCAGATAAGTATATATCGTTAAATGGTTTATTATTATTACTAACCATTGCATATTCTTTACTAGTATTAACAGCTAAGACCCCATATTCTGTTATTTCAAAATATCCTTGTTCAAAATCAATTTCATCTGATTGAATCACAATATCATTGTCTTCATCTCTTCCAAATGTAAAGAAAGTTTTTTTATATTCAGAAAGATTAATCGTTGTTATATTATCTTCATAAAATATCGTTAAATAATAATTATCTTCTGTTTGTGCTTTTCTCTTAAAGCTTTCAAAATCGCTGTATTCCTCATTTCTATTTTTCATATGTGTAATTTACTCCCATATATTTTTCTATATTTTATCATTTCTACTAAATGATTTCAATATTAAAATGTGAACTTTTATTTTTTATCAAAAATTGTTTTAAATACACCTTGATCAATTAAATTAGCAAATATATTTTTAATAACAATTAAAGCAATCGGTCCTAGTAATAATCCAATAACTCCTGTTATTTTAAAACCTGTATACATAGCAATCAGCGTAAATATAGGATGAACACCAATATTTTTACTAACCAATTTGGGTTCTAAAAATTGTCTGACCACAGACATAATAATAAATAAAGTCACAATGGCGATTCCTAGTGATAAGTCACCATTCAGCCCAGAGATAATCGCCCATGGTATCATAACTGTTCCAGAACCTAAAATAGGAAGAGCATCTACAAAACCAATAAATAATGCCATTAATAAAGGATATTGTATATTAAATTTTAAAAAAGATAATATATATAATCCTATTAAAGAAATAACAAAAGATACTAAAATCAATGTTGCTTCTGCTTTTAAATACCCTCCTAAAGTTTGTATCAAATCTTTTAAATGTGTACTTAATTTTTTTACCCAAATTTTGGGTAAATGATATTCTATTTGATCTAAGATATAGATTTTATCAACACAAATAAAATATAAAGCTAATATTGTAATTCCCACACATATTGCTATCTCAGGTATTTTTGTGACTACATTAATCAAACCATTTAATGCATTTCTTAGCCAATTCGATATGTTTTGTAAAAAATCACCACTTGATTCTTGAACAATGGTTAATATTTCATCTGATAATTTGATTTTATCAAAATGAAATTGTTCTATAAATCCTTGTATTTGAGTAGATGCTTTATCCACATAATCATTTAATCCTTGTAATAAACTAGAAGATTCTGAAAATAGTGTGACAATAATCCATGCCAAAATCCCTAAAATAATAGCAGATACAAGGATAAAGATAATAATAGAGCTAGTCCTTCTGGTTAATTTTGTTTTTCGCATGATAAATTTTATGAGAGGTTCTATGATTAATGAAATGATAAACGCAACTAAAAAGGGCATATAAAAAATGGATAATTTAAGCGCTATATATAAGCCTACGATTAATAAAACTACATATCCTATATTTTTCAATACTCTTGTCCAGTATGGTATGTTTACAATCATCTCTCCCCTCCTTTATCTTTCAGTAAAATATAAAATTTTTATACTAGAAAGTATAAGTGATTTTACTGTAATTGCTTTCCTGCTCATTACTTTATTATTATATGTATCTTTTAAAATTAATATACTTAGATAAAAGTCAGGTTCTTATATATTATAAGAACCTGACTTAACAAGTATTAATTTTTTTATTTTATAGAAAACATCAACTTTCATCTTTACCACATATAAGATTTTTCTTATAAATTTATTTTATTCTGCATTTTTATTTGTATCACAATCACAAACATCTTCAAATGTAATACAAATTTCTCTATCATCTAATTTTGCTCTATTTTGTGCAATATCTCCTAATGTTAAAATACCAATTACTTTTTTATTATTATCACAAACAGGTAGTCTTCTTACTTTGTTTGTTCCCATTTTATTTTCAGCATTTGCCATATCTTCATCTTCTTCACAAGTACATACATTTGTTGACATGATATCACTAACAGGTGTTGTTTTAACATCTTTATCACAAGCAATTGATCTTAAAATAATATCTCTATCTGTCACAATTCCACATAAGCAATTATTTGTATCACAAACTGGTATTGAACCAATATGATTTCGACTCATTAGTTTTGCAACATCACATATTGTTGTTTCTGGTTTCACACAGCAAACGTCTGTACACATACAATCTTTAACTTTCATTTTCTTTACCACCTTTCAAAATTTCTCATCTTTATTTTTTACATTTTTAAAATTTTTATTCAGACGTTTGTGAAGTGTGAAAAAAATTTTCAAATTCATATATAATTTTTTTGTTTTGAAGTTTTATATTTTGAAAAAATGGTAAAATTTTCTTTTTTAATATATTAGAAAATCAGCCTTTTTCTATACATTTAAATTTTTTCTATATAGTAAACTTATTTTTAATATTCATAAATATCATATAAAGGTTGATAGTTTCTAGGCATAATTGGTGGTCTCATTGGTGGACGTGGATTATGTGGTGGTCTTGGTGGAAAATTGTTATGACGCCTTCTCAATAATTCCCTAATTAATAATATTTTGATTAAATCTCTTAAATTATTATTTCTAGGACTTATTCTACTTTCTTCTGTATTTCTATTTTCTACTTCTTGTTTTTCAGAACTTTTCTTTTGAACTTCTTCCTTATGTTGCTCATTTCGTTTTTGAGTATTTGAATTTGTTGTAGAAACTGTATTTCCTAAATTGATATTGACATTTATCTGGTTGTTATCTTCTATTGCTGAATAAATTTCATCTGTCATTTGTTCAATCTCTTCCCTGCTATTTGCTCCCATATTTCCATCACAGGCTTTTTGAACCATTGGATATATAATTTTATATATCTCAGGATAAAAGTTTTCTAAATCATTTCTCATGTTTATTTGAGATGGATTTGGATATTCATTTTGATACATCTGATTTTGATTCATATGGTTTTGGTTCATAGTTGCTGTACTTGGATATCCTAAAACACTTCTTATGTACTCTTCGTATTGGTTATCATACATTTCTAATTCCTCCTTATTTATTTTATACAAGATATGTTGATAACTTCTAAAAGGTGCATGAAATTTCACTTTTTCATGATTTTGTGGTATAATTATATTGATACACAAAAAAGGCTACTTTAACTAAAAAGGAGGTATACTATGCCAACAGTTGAAAATATTTTTGAAAACTGGAAAGTACAAAAAATGTCAGACAAGACGAAGATACAACAGGCAGAATTAATTCTTAAACTTGCAGAGAGTTTGAAAAATGCAACTCCTGAAGAAGAGAGAATTATAAAAGAAGCAGAAGATTTTTTGCTTCAACGTGATTAAGTAGCCTGTAGAAAAAGGCGACCTAGTTCTTAGGTCGCCTGATTTCTTCGCTATACATAAAAATCAACTTTTTATAATATTCTAATGTTCAAAATCTTTTTGATTGATTAGTTGTTTCTGAATATATTTATCAATAATGGTGTTAATGTTCCATCAAAATCATATATAATTATCATGTTTAACCTCTCTCTTTTAAATTTCTTACTAAATTTTTAAATTGATTTCCTCTATCTGCAAAATTTTTAAACATGTCAAAACTTGCACTGGCAGGAGAAAATAAAACAATATCTCCACTTTTAGCATTCTTTTTTGCAAGTGGAATTGTTTCTTCTAATGTCTCACACATATAAATGTCTAGGGTTTTATTTTCTTTTTCCAATTCTTCTTTTACAGCATCATAAATTTTTCCAGCTGTTTGACCAATTAAAATTAATGTTTTTACTTTATCAATAATTGGTTTTGCAAGAGGTGTATAGTCTAAATTTTTGTCATATCCGCCTGCAATTAAAACAATCTTTTCTTTAAAAGCATTTAATCCAGATAAAGTTCTAGAAGGTGAAGAGCTTGCAGAATCATTATACCATTTTACTCCATCGATTTCTTCTACAAATTCAATTCTATGTTCTACAGGTTTAAATTCTTTGATTGCTTTTACAGCAGTTTCGATATCTACTAAACTTGCTGTTGCTGCAATAGCTGTTGCAATATTTTGATAGTTATGATTTCCTCTTAAAATCACATCATCTGTATTTAAAATATGTTTTCTAACTTTGTCATCACATTCTTTTATCACATCTTCATCAACAATATATCCATTATCTAATTTGGTTTGACTACTAAAGAAAATGACTTTTCCATTTGCCTCTTTTGCACATTCTCTTGTAATTTCATTATCATAATTTAAAACCAAAATTCCATTCTCATCTTGATATTTGAAAATATTTTTCTTAGCGTCAATATATTCTTGATAATCTTTATGAATATTTAAATGATTTGGTGTTATATTAGTAATAATAGCGATTTGTGGACTTACTTCCATTCCCATTAATTGAAAACTACTTAATTCTAATACAACCATATCTTCAGGTGTGATTTCTGGTAGTTTTGTAAATAATGGTGTACCAATATTTCCTCCTAAAAATGTTTTATATCCTGCTTTTTGCAAAATGTGATTGATTAAACTTGTTGTTGTTGTTTTACCATCACTTCCAGTTACACCAATCATTTTTGCTGGACACATTTGCATTAGTAATTCTACTTCTGTTGTTACTAATGCCCCTCTATTTGCTTCTTCTACTAATTCTGGTTTGGTTGGTAAACAACTAGGCGAACGAAAGATGACATTAAAATTTTTTAAATATTGCATACAATCTTTTCCAAAATGCATCATAAATCCATAATTGGTAATTTTTTCAATATTATTTCTAGGGATTTGATCATATTCTCTTTCATCAAATATGGTTACATTTGCTTTTTTCTCATACAAATAATCTAAAAGTGGTAAATTACTAACACCTAATCCTATAATGGCCACTTTTCTGTATCTTATGTAATCATTGAATTCATTTAATTTTTCATTGTTATAACTCATTTGTCAATCCTCCATAATTTTCATATTATTGATTATGATATTAATTTCTTTTGATTGTATAGAAAAAATTGCCTTTTATTTCTTATCTATGTGAATTTTTCCTATACAATCATATGAATCTATTTTATATATCTGCTATTATATATCAATTATATAAAAAAAACAAATTCTGGGTGAATATTTTTCTATAGATTCGTACAAAATAGTAATATACTTTGAGGAGGTGCTTTGTATATGAGTAAGAAAAATAAAGAAAACAAAAACAATAATAACAATTCAAATAATCAAAACAACAATAATGAAAGACAAAATAATAATAACAAATAACAAGTTAAAGAGACAATTTGAACATACTTCAGATTGTCTCTTTATTTTCTTATAACAAGGTTGCTTCATAATATTCATGTAATATACAAAATGATTTTACACATTTGTACATTGAAATATTCTATATCGTTGATACACCCTATGTTATTTTGTTCCAAATATTCTGTCTCCAGCATCACCTAATCCTGGAACAATATATCCTTTATCATTTAATTTTTCATCAATACATGCTGTATAAATTTTCACATCAGGATGTTCTTTTTTTAATCTTTCAATTCCTTCTGGTGCAGAAATGATACATAAGAATTTAATTTTCTTAACGCCGTCTTTTTTAAGCATTTGAATCGTATCTGCAGCTGAACCTCCTGTTGCAAGCATTGGGTCTAAGATAATGGCTTCTCTTTTAGCAATATCTTTTGGCATTTTATAATAATATTGTACTGGCTCTAAAGTTTCTTCATTTCTATATAATCCAATATGTCCAATTTTTGCATTTGGTACAATTTTTAATAATCCATCTAACATACCTGTTCCTGCTCTTAAAATTGGTACAAAAGCGTAATTATCTTCGTCTAATACTCTTGCTTTTGTTTTACAAATTGGTGTTTCGATTTCAATTTCTTTTAATTTTGCATCTTCTAATGCATGATAGCATAATAGTGTAGCTATCTCCCCTATAATTTCTCTAAATTCTTTTGTACCTGTATTTTTGTTTCTTATAATAGATAATTTATGTTCCACTAAAGGATTACTTAATACAGTTACTTGATTTATTTCATCATTTTTTATTTCTTCCACTACATTTGCCTCACTTTCATATTTGATTTCTTTTTTATCCTCATTTTTTTCTTCTGTCACTTCTGTTTTTTTATCTTCTGGTTCATTACTCTCTTCTTCTTTTTCATCTGGTAATAATAAATTTAATAAGATACCAATAATTGCTGCTAAACTCATTCCTGAAATGGTTACAGATAAATCTCCATGAATAATAGAGATAGCTGCTCCTCCTAATCCTAGTACTAACATAGTAGATGCAACAACAATATTTTTAGATTTTCCAAAATCAATTTTATTTTCAATTAGTACTTTTAAACCATTTACTGAAATAAATCCATATAATAGTAAAGATACTCCACCTAAAACAGCATCAGGAATGGTTGATACCAATGCAGTAAATTTTCCCAAAAATCCTAAACAGATAGCAATAACTGCTGCTAATCCAATTACCCATACAGATGCTACTTTTGTCATTCCTACAACAGATGTGTTTTCACCATAAGTTGTATTGGCTGGTCCTCCTAAAAATCCTGCAACAAATGTTGCTAAACCATCACCTAATAAAGTTCTATCTAATCCTGGATCTTTTAATAAATTTTTTCCGATAATGGTACTTAATGCTGTATGGTCACCAATATGTTCTGCAATGGTTACTAAAGAAATTGGTACAATCGTTAATAATGCTGAAAAATTAGGTGCATAATTTAAGAATGGGACTACAAAGCTTGGCATACTAAAGAAGCTAGCTTCTAATACTGGTGCAAAATCAACCAATCCAAAACAGATTGCTGAAATATAACCAACAACAATTCCAACTAGAAATGGAATAATTTTTAAAAATCCCTTTCCTCTAACCATTACAATTGCTGTTGTTAAAAAGGTAATTAAAGCAACTGCAATACATCTCCAATCAATTTGTGTTCCAGTTCCTAATCCTACTTGAGAAATTGCACTTGGTGCTAAACTTAATCCGATGATCATAATCATTGGCCCAATAACAACTGGTGGTAATAATTTGTCTATCCATTTTTTACCTATAAAATGAATAATAGTTGCAAAAATGACATAAACAAGACCTACTGCCATAACACCAACCATGGCACCTGAAATACCACCTTTTACATAAGCTGCTGCTAGTGGTGCAATAAATGCAAAAGAGCTTCCTAAGTATACAGGTGATCTTCCTTTTGTACATAAGATGTAAATTAATGTTCCAATTCCTGATGTTACTAATGCTACTGGAATGGTAAGAACTTCTTCGCCTGCTGCTGTATTTACCATGATAGGAACTAAAATGGTTGCTCCAAACATAGCAAAAACATGTTGTAGTGCAAGGATTATCCATTTTGCAACAGTTGGCTTTTCATTTACATCTAATAGTAATTTTTTTGTTTGTTCCATTAGAACGCCTCCTTTTATTTTCTAAGTAAGCATTTAGTGGGACAAATCTCGCTTTGAGAGAACTTTTTTCTGTTTTTCTCATTTAACTATATAAATTAAGTTCTTGAAAAAGCGTAAAGATTTGTCGACGTGAAAAATTGCAAGCAATTTTTCTGTGCAATATTATTTTTTATTATATAGAACATAAAATGTTCTATATAATAAAAAATATCAATTCGAAAAGAATTGATATAAACACTTACTTTATTAATTTAAAAATTGGGAACGCAAAATAAACAATATTTCTATTGATATTACTTACTTTTAATCTTGTAATATTTTCTACAAATTTTGTCATTCTTCTACACCCTTTCTTACTATATACCATTCATTCAAAAGTTGCAATAGAAAATGATTAAATTTATACAAAAAATCCCTCTTTTTTCAGAGGAATCTTGTTATTATAAGGTCATTTTTCTTATATATTATATTTTTCTCTTTTGGTATAAGTCGTATGTAATAATCTTTCAGCGATTTCACTACCTGGTTTTTCTAAGAAATCCTTATATAATTTTTTCATAAATGGATTTTCATGTGATTTTCTAACAATACTTCTTTCATCTATGGTATATAAAGCATCTGCTCTTAGCTTTCTAACATCCACTTCTGCTCTTACCTTAGAACTCTTAATTGGTTGACCACCACCCATGATACAACCTCCTGGGCAAGCCATAATTTCAACAAATTGATAATTGGCTTTACCTGATTTGATTTCTTCTAATATAGTTCTTGCATTTGCTAATCCGCTTGCTGCAACAACATTAATATCTTTCCCTGCAATATTAATTGTTGCTCTTTTGATACCTTCTCCTCCTCTTACTTGTTCAAAATCAATTTTAGGTAAATCTTTTCCTGTTAAGGTATCTTGTGCTGTTCTTAAAGCTGCCTCCATAACACCACCAGTTGTTCCAAAGATAGCTCCTGCACCACTTGCTTCTCCAATAGGACTATCAAAATTGCTATCTTCCAATTTTTCGAATTCAATGTTAGCTTGTTTTATCATTCTTGCTAATTCTCTAGTAGTAATAACATTATCTACATCATATAAGTTATCTTCTTTCATTTCTGGTCTTTGTCTTTCAAATTTCTTTGCAATACATGGCATAACAGAAACTACATAGATTTTTTCTGGGTCTAGACCTTCTCTGTTGGCATAATATGTTTTCAGAATAGCGCCAAACATTTCATGAGGAGATTTGCAACTAGATAGATGTGGTAATAATTCTGGATAATTCATTTCTATATATTTTACCCATCCTGGGCTACAAGATGTAATCATTGGTAAATTATCATTTTTTGTAAATCTTTCTATAAATTCATTTGCTTCTTCCATAATGGTAAGGTCTGCACCTGTATTGGTATCAAATACTTTGTCAAATCCTAAACGTTTTAATGCAGTTACCATTTTTCCGACTACATTTGTACCAATTGGCATACCAAATTCTTCTCCAAGAGCAACTCTAACTGCTGGAGCAGTTTGCACAATAACAGTTGTGTCTGGGTCTTTTAATTTTACCCATACATCATTAATAGTTTCTTTTTCATGTAAAGCACCTGTTGGACAAGCTTCTATACATTGACCACAAAATGTACAGTTAACATCATTTAAACTATGGTCTCCAACAGTTGATATACATGATTCAAACCCTCTATTAATACAATCAATGGCACCAATTTTTTGTACATTTTTACATGCTGCTACACATCTTCTACATAAAATACATTTATTAAAATCTCTTACAATTGATGGTGATAAATCATCAATTTTGTGTTCTGTTCTTTCTCCTTCAAATTCAATATTTAGAACATTAAATTTTGTAGCTAATGTTTGTAATTCACAATTTCCTGAACGTGTACAAGTTAAACAATCTTTCGCATGATTTGAAATTATTAAATCTAGAATCACATGACGTGCTTCTAATACATTTTGTGTATGTGTATGAACAACCATACCTTCTTCTACGGTTTGTATACATGAAGTAGCAAATCCTCTTCTGCCTTCTACTTCAACAATACACATTCTACAATCTCCCACTTCATTAATGTCTTTTAAAAAGCATAATGTTGGGATATCAATTCCTGCTGTTTTTGCAGCTTCTAGTATTGTTGTTCCTTTCGGTACTGTTACTTTTTGATTATCAATTGTTAAATTAACCATTTCTTTTTCCATATCCACATCTCTCTTTCTTTTAACTATTATTAAACTTCGTCTTCCATATCCATGTCATACTCAATTGGTTCTTGGTTTAGCAATTCTCTTTGTTCTTCAGTCAAGTATCTTTTGTTTATAATGATATCTATTGTAAATTTGTTAAAATAATTATCATTCATTGTATAATATCCATTTGGTTTTTCATCTGGACCTGCACCATAACTATCTTCTACTTTCCATCGTTCGATATGATCATCTATTATGTTTACACCTGTAATTGCCATGGAATGTGATGAATGAAATTCTGAAAGGTCTAATCCTTCTCTTTTATCTAATGAATGCATATCTAAAGTTTTTTCATAATTATAAATTCTTGTATCTAAAATTCCTTGTTTTTCATACACATACTTATTTGAAATATCAAGGCTAATATATACAGGCATTCCGTCTTTCAATTGTTCTATAGCACATCTCTTTAAGTCTTCTATTGGTAAATTTAAAAATTGTCTGTAGCTATTTTTATATATATTTCCAAAATGTTTTAATCGATATACTTTGTTATATTCTTTGTTGTACATTGGCGTATTGGCAATTGATACAAAATCATCTAAATTTAATGTTAGATATTGATTTTTAAAATCAATTGGTGTTATTTGCTTTTGTGATATGTATGTTCCATTTTTATCTTTATATTCTAAATCAAATATCATTGGTGGTTCGCCCAAGATTTTTGATAAAAATATGTAATTTTGTTTTGCATATAATTTTGTTAGATTTCTTAGTTCTTCTTCATTTTTACCTTCCTTTTTCTCTTCTATTAAAGAAATTACATCTTTCTTTACTTTTTCTCTAAAGATACGAGAAATTTTTTCACCATCTTCTCCTTCTTTTGGGTTGGGCATATAAGAATATGGCACAATTCCATATTTTTTTATAATACTTGCAAACCATTCATAAAATCCTGCTTCAGTAACACAATCTTTTAAAAGTCTTTCTTGCTTTATATATTTTAAACTTGTATTTTCAATAGATAAATTGATAATATTTTCATAAACATTATTTGCTTTTTCTAATTTATCGAAGAAAGCAATATAATTACTTGATAGTTCAAAATTCATTAAGTCCATATTTAAATTTTCTGCCATATTATATTGAATCATATTAAATCCTGCATATATCCAACATTTCCAACTTTCCTTTTGGTCATATCGTTTGGTATCAGGAAGTTCGATATTAAAAACGGGTTGATTTTCTCTAACAATATCTCTGTCTAAGCAGGCATTTTCTAATCCATTTGTTGTAATGGCATTTTCAATAATTTTATTGTTGGGATTATCATTGTATTCTTTTGAAAATGCTTTTATATCTGCTAATGTTAGTTCTAACATAATTCCTCCTTAATTTATTATCCATTCAATTAATATTTCGCGCTATTAATATTGATTAAAAACAATTTTCTCGCATATATATTTTCATAGGTCTGTCCCTTTCGTTCCATTTTGAAACGATTTGGAACGTCCCTAACGTTCCTAATTGCCGATTGCATGAAATGGGCAACTTGTAATACATGTACCACATTTGATACATTTTTCTTGATTAATAACTCTTTTATCTCTTCCTGAACCATCGATTGCATTGACTGGACAGTGTTTTTGACATAAGCCACAACCTTTACATTTTTCTTCATTGACTGTGATTTTTGCCATTGCTTTACATTCTAATGTTCTACATTCTTTTTGAATCGCATGTTGTCTAAATTCTTCTCTAAAGTATTTTAATGTACTAATAACTGGATTTGGCGCACTTTGCCCAAGTCCACATATACTTGATTTTTGTATATTTGCTGCTAATTTTTCTAGTTTATATATGTCAAGTTCTTCTCCTTCTCCATTGCATAATCTTTCTAATATCTCTAACATTCTTTTTGTACCAATTCTACATGGTGTACATTTACCACAACTTTCACTAACTGTAAATTCAAGGTAAAATTTTGCTAAACAAACCATACATTTTGTATCGTCCATAACAATTAATCCCCCAGATCCCATCATAGAACCAATTTCTTTTAAAGATTCATAATCGATTGGGGTATCTAAGTGTTCTTTTGGAATACAACCTCCTGAAGGTCCTCCTGTTTGTGCAGCTTTAAATTCTCTACCATTTGGAATTCCGCCACCAATATCATAAATAATTTCTCTTAAAGTCGTTCCCATAGGTACTTCTACTAATCCAATGTTATTGACATTTCCACCTAAAGCAAATACTTTTGTTCCTTTTGAGGTTTCTGTTCCAATAGAAGAATACCATTTTGCTCCTTTTAATATGATTTGTGCAATATTTGCATAAGTTTCTACATTGTTAATTAAAGTTGGTTTTCCCCATAATCCTGATTGTGCTGGATATGGTGGTTTTACTCTTGGTTGCCCTCTTTTTCCCTCAATAGATTCTAATAATGCTGTTTCTTCACCACAAACAAAAGCACCTGCTCCTAATCGAATTTCAATATCAAAACTAAAGTCTGTTCCAAAAATGTTTTCTCCTAATAATCCATAATCTCTTGCTTGGTCAATGGCAATCTTTAATCTTTGAACTGCAATTGGATATTCTGCTCTAACATAAATATATCCTTTATTAGCTCCAATGCTATATCCTGCAATTTCCATAGCTTCTAATACAGAATGTGGATCACCTTCTAGAATACTTCTATCCATAAATGCACCTGGGTCACCTTCATCTGCATTACAAACAACATATTTTTGGTTTCCTTCTGATGCCTTTGTAAGTTCCCATTTCTTACCTGTAGGGAAACCAGCGCCTCCTCTACCTCTTAAGCCTGATTCTTTTATGACATCAATAACCTCATCTGGTGTCATTTCTTTTAATACTTTTTCCAATGCTTTATATCCATCAAATGCTATGTATTCATCAATTTCCTCAGGATTTACAACACCACAATTTTTAAGAGCAATTCTCTTTTGCTTTTTATAAAAGTTTAATTCATCTAAACTATTAACAACCGTTCCATCAATATCTTTGCAAAGTAGTCTTTCTACTCTTTCACCTTTTACAATATGTGTATCAATAATTTCTTCACAATCATCTGGTGTTACCATTGCATAGAAAGTATCTTCAGGTCTAATGATAACGATAGGTCCTTTAGCGCAAAGACCAAAACAACCTGTTTTAATAACTCTTACATTATCTATATGTTTTTCTTTCAAAATTCTTCTAAAATTTTCTAGAATCTCAGGTGATTTTGAAGAAGTACAACCTGTACCATGACAAACTAAAATATGTTTTTCTCTGGTATCTGCTTTAGTATTAACTCTTAAATCTAATTCTTTTCTTTTTTCTTCTCTTATTTTGTGAATTTCTTCTAGACTTTTCATATTTTCCTCCTTTGGGGACATGTCAAATTGGACATTTAACAAGAACAATAGCGGGCTTTTTTAACATTTCTCTGTTTATAACATTTTTTGAAGCCCGTGTCATTGTTCGGCGCCAATTTTACGTAAGTAAAATTGTGTGCAATGTTTGCAGTTTTAGAAAAATCTTTGATTTTTCTAAAATTGTCCAAAAGGGACAGACCTCTATTTTTCTTTTATCATTTCTGACAATTTTGCTAGATTTTTAGATACCCCTATGAATTTTCATTTACTTTTTCTTTGTTGTTTATAATTTCATCTAAAACTTCATCCAACTTTTTAACAGTTGCTTTTCCATATACTTCACCATTTACAGTAAATACTGGTGCTAAACCACATGCTCCAACACATCTTGTTTCTTCAATAGAAAACAATCCATCTTTTGTTGTTTCACCTGATTCAATTTGTAATCTTTCTTTTAATCTATCCATAATTTTTTGAGAACCTTTTACATAACATGCCGTTCCCAAGCATACTGCAACATTATATTTTCCTTTTGGTTTTAGGGTAAATCTCGAATAAAAAGTTATGACTCCATAAATCTCTGCCATTGGAATATTTAAAAATTCCGAAAGTTCTATTTGTGCATTTTGTGGAATATATCCATAATGCTCTTGTACCTCATTTAACATTTGAATTAAATTATCTTTAATAGGTAAATACTCATCAAACAATTTTTGCATAAATTCGTCCCTTTTAGGACTACCACATTGACATTTGTTTTCGCTCATTTCAATACCTCCTCGTATATATTATTGCGTAACTACATAGATTATATCAGACTAACATTTTTTATACAAGTTTTTTTTGTTTTTATATTGACATTTTTGTCGAAAAATGTGAAAATTTAATTATGAAAACATGAAAGGGGGATTAATTTATGGGGTATTATGATTATTACTCTTCTTATCCAAGTTATTATGATTATTATGATTATGGATATGCAACAGATACAGCTGCTGCTACAGGATTAGGAGCAATTTTAGGAGCTTTTTTAGGTATTATCCTTGTTATTGGATTAGTTGTTGCTATCATACAATTAGCTGGAATGTGGAAAGTTTTTACAAAGGCTGGTGAAAAAGGATGGAAATGTATTATACCAATTTATAACTTGGTTATATTATTCAGAATTTCTGGACTTTCACCATGGATTATATTTGGATATTTAGCAAGTATTATTCCATTCGTTGGATGGATTGTATGTTTAGGTATTACTATCTACCAATGTAATTCTTTAGCAAAAGCTTTTGGAAAAGATGTTGGTTATACAATTGGACTATTATTCTTACCAACTATTTTCTATATGATTTTAGGATTTGGTAAAGCAGAGTATGTTGGAAAAGGAAATGTTTCAACTGCAAGTAGTACATATCAAGGTGATGGTGTTGTCAATATTTCTGAAAAACCACAAGATGAGCCACCAACAAATAATGATGAAGATAATGCGAATTTATAATGAGAAACATGCATAATTTTATGCATGTTTCAACAAGTATTAAATCAAATACATTAGCCAAAAAAATAGCAAGGAAACTTGCTATTTTTTGGCTTTAGACTCTTTATATCTTAAGATACTTTATAAAATATCAAAAGTTTTTATTCTGTAATCAACTTTTCTAATTCTTTTATCTTATCACGTAATTCTGCTGCTTTTTCAAATTCCATCTCAGCTGCATATTTTAACATTTCATCAGTTAATTTTGTGATAGTCTCTTTGATATCCTCTTCTTTTTCTAATTTATATTCTACTCCTATATCATCTGTAATGGTTACTTTAATAGAATCACGTACAGATTTTCTAATGGTTTTTGGTGTTATATGATGTTCTTTGTTATATGCTTCTTGAATTCTTCTTCTTCTGTTTGTTTCTGAAATGGCTTTTTCCATGCTTTCTGTTAATTCATCTGCATACATAATAACGGTACCATCTGTATTTCTTGCTGCCCTTCCGATGGTTTGTATTAAAGACCTCTCTGAACGTAAGAAGCCTTCTTTATCTGCATCTAATATTGCAACTAAAGATACTTCTGGAATATCTAATCCTTCCCTTAATAAGTTAATACCAACTAAAACATCAAATTCACCCAATCTTAAATTTCGAATAATTTCCATTCTTTCTAGTGTTTTTGTATCAGAATGCATATAGGTAACTTTAATATCTAATCCTTTTAAATAATCTGTTAAATCTTCTGCCATTTTTTTCGTTAAAGTCGTTACTAAAACTCTTTCATTTTTTTCTATTCTGATACGAATTTGTTCTAATAAATCATCTATTTGATTGGTTACTGGTTTTACTTCTATTTTAGGATCTAATAATCCAGTTGGCCTGATAATTTGTTCAACAACATTTTCTTTACTATGTTCTTTTTCATAATCACCTGGCGTAGCACTAACAAACACTACTTGATTTAATTTTTTCTCAAATTCTTCAAATGTTAAAGGTCTATTATCAAATGCAGAAGGTAATCTAAATCCATAGTTTACTAAAGATTCTTTTCTTGAATGATCTCCATTATACATAGCTCTTACTTGTGGAATAGTTGCATGAGATTCATCTATTAATAACAAGAAATCTTTAGGAAAATAATCAAATAAGGTATATGGTGGGCTTCCTGGTTTTCTTCCACTAATATGTCTAGAATAGTTTTCAATCCCTGAGCAAAATCCTGTTTCTTTCATCATTTCAATATCAAAATTTGTTCTCTCTTCTATTCTTTGTGCCTCAATCAATTTGTTATGATCTTTGAAATATTTAATTCTTTCTTCTAATTCCTCTTCTATGGTAACAATTGCTCTTTCCATTTTACTTTTGGTTGTTACATAGTGAGATGCTGGAGAAATTAAAACATGTCTTCTCGTTCCAATCGTT
Organism: uncultured Clostridia bacterium; assembly: GCA_944388805.1. GTDB lineage: Bacteria > Bacillota > Clostridia > TANB77 > CAG-508 > CAG-269. Next base: position 31,967 of record CALXKE010000003.1, read on the forward strand.
TTTCCTGTTAATGGATTAATTTCTACTAATTTTTCAATTTCATCTCCCCAAAATTCTACTCTAATAGCAGATTCCGATTGGTCAGATGGATAAATCTCAACAATATCTCCTTTAGCTCTAAAAGTTCCTCTTTGAAAATCAATTTCATTTCTAGTATATTGCATGGTAATTAATTTTCTTAAAACTTCATCTCTTCCCTTTTGCATACCTGGTCTTAAAGATAACATCATTTCTTGATAATCTTCTGGATCTCCTAAGCCATAAATACAAGAAACAGAAGCCACAATAATGACATCTCTGGTTTCAAATAAAGATAATGTGGCTGAATGTCTAAGTTTATCAATTTCATCATTGACAGAAGAATCTTTTTCTATATAGGTATCTGATTGAGGAATATAGCTTTCTGGTTGATAATAATCATAATAAGATACAAAATATTCCACATTGTTTTCTGGAAAAAACTCTTTAAATTCGGAATAAAGTTGTCCTGCTAACGTTTTATTGTGCGCCAAAACAAGTGTCGGCTTTTGTACTTTTTGAATGATATTTGCCATAGTAAATGTTTTTCCAGAACCTGTAACCCCTAGTAATGTTTGAAACTTCTTTCCCTCTTCTATTCCTTTTGATAAATATTCAATTGCTTTTGGTTGATCTCCTGTTGGTTTATATTCTGAATGTAATTTGAACATATATCCTCCTCCTTCTAGCTTCTTCCACATCATTTTAATACATTATTTAAAAAACACTTTATTTTTTAATTTTGTTTTATTTCTTTTTACTAATAAGTTTAACATATTATTTATATCATATTTTATGTCAAAATACAATAAATAAAAAAATCCAAATTATTAATCTCAATAATAATTTGAATTTTCTATTTTTGTTAATATATGATTTTCTCATTTTATAAAGAAATTCCTAAGAAACTAAATGCAAATGCAACAATATAATAGATAACTTCAACTTTTACAAATAATTTTAAAGCTTTTTCATTTTCTTGTTCTTTAAACATTTCTTTTACAACAAAGAACATTAATACTATTGATATCACACTTAGTAATGAAGATATTGGGTTTGTAATATATCTTACATTAGAGCTAATATATGTTAAATACCCTAAAATTGTAGAAAATACTAAAGGTATTTTGGCAATAGACACTGTAGTAATTGATTTTGTTAATGGTTGTTTATTGTCCTTATTTAATACATGTATAATAATTGCCATTACTAATATTTCTAATACTGGTGATAATATTGCTTTAATTGTTGCTAGTACATTAAATTTATAATAGTCATAGACAATAAAATCTATAATCCTATTAATTAGAATAAGTACTGCCCATGCAATAATAATGATTAATGCCGTTTTATAAAATTGATTTTTGTTGTCTTCTACAATTTCCTTAATTGTTTCTACTGGTTTTCCCAATAATTTACTTAATAACCCTTTTCCTTTTTCAGCCTCTTCTTTGAAGTTTATGTTTTTCATTTGCTCTTTTGTCTCTTTTAGCGTTTCAGCAGCTTGTTTTTTTAATTCTCCATCATTGTTTACTTGTTTCTCATTTTGTTCATTTACTTTTTCATTTTCATCCATTATTTTTTCCTCCCCTTATCATATATATTTTACTACATTTGAATTATATCAAAAAAGATGGATTTTGTGAATATTTTATAAAAATCTTTTATGATAGCTTTTATATATTGCCTAATGGGACAAATCTCGCTTCGCGAGAACTTTTCTCTACTTTTCTAATTTAACTACATTTTAACTACATGTATTTAAGTTCTCGAAGAAGCGTAAAGATTTGTCGACGCGAAAAATTGCGTAGCAATTTTTCTGTGCAACGTTGTTTTTTTATTGAATAGGAAAAATCGATTTTTCCTATTCAATAAAAAAGCATGCATGATTTCTATGCATACTTAAACAATTCTTATTTTTCTTTTATTTTATCCAATTTTGTACTCTACCTTTTCTACCTTAAACAAATCTGCTCCTGTTAATTCTTGTATATACTCTGCAATAACCTCTGTATTTCCTTTTTCAATATTTCCAACTGCATAATTCTCATCTGCTCTTGAAAAATAAATCACTAAACTTTTCTTTCCTTTTACAGTTTCTTTATTTCCAAACAAAGACATGTTTTTCCCTCCTTATTTCTTATCTTTAATTCCATTTTTAGAAATGTGTTTCATCTATATACAAAATTTTAGTTGTTTTCTGTTTTTAATGGTCCATAGAAATATGATGCTGTTGCTCCACCATCAATCAAGAAGTCAGCTCCTGTGATAAAAGCTCCTTTGTCTGTCATTAGCAATTCTGCTACATTTGCCACTTCATCTGCTGTTCCTGGTCTACCTGCTGGACATTTGGCAAACATATTCTTATAAAAGTCTCCACGAATTCCATTAAACTCATCAATAGCAAGAGGTGTTACGATAATTCCTGGTGATATAGAGTTTATTCTTGCTCCTCTTTCACCCCATTTTACAGATTCTGCCATAACTCTTTTTTCATTACATCTTTTTGCTAATTGATAAGCATGTAATGTATCTTTTATATTTTCTGGTTGTAATACATCTAACTTTAATAATTCTTCTGTTGGTGTAGTTGCTAATTGTTCATCAATAAATGCTCCTAATTGCTCCATTCTATGTCCTGATTGAGATGAAATGGTTACACCTGTTCCACCTTTTTTAATTACCCTTCCTACTTCTTCTAATAATACAGCTGTTCCGTATAAGTCAACATGCAAAATTCTTTCTATTGGTGCTAATGGAAATAAAATATTGCATTTGTTTGAAAATCATATTCTTTTTCTCCAATTCTAAAAATTCTTACTTTATTCCATAAAAATTAGCTATGCTATTGGTAATCGCTTGTGCATATAGGTTACCATTTTCTAAAATATTATCTAAATCTTCATCCACATTGATATATCCAAGTTCTACTAAATAGCCTTCTATACCTACATTTGAATTTCGATATTCATTAACACCATAGGCTTTATTGGTTCCATCCACATAGGCTCCTGTTGCAATTCCTCCAATCTCTCTTATGATATACAAGTATGGAATAGAATCAAATATTCCTTTATAATTTTCTCTTGAAAAAGAAGCTTCATTTTTTTGATCTTCAACTTCTATAGTTCTAACATAAACTCCGTCTTCTATTTTATCTGTTTGATTAGTAGAATATTCTGTTTTTGCTGTTTCAACAATATCATCTGCCAACTTTTTTGCTAATGTTAAATCACTATTAGGAGAGGCATAAATTTCAACACCACCATCTACATTATCTGAAAGATTACTATTTAAATGTAAAGATATAAGAATTTTTGCATGAGATTCATTTGCCATGGTTACTCTTCCATCTTTATCATAAATATTGTACATAGTATATTCTTCTTCTGATTCTGTACCATCTCTTGTTAGTAACACCTTTAATCCAATATCTTCTAACTGTTTTTTTAATTCAAGAGCACAATCTAAAGCTATTTCTGATTCCATATATCTACCATTGACAGCTCCTACATCACTTCCTCCATGTCCTGGATCAATTACTACATCATACACATCATCTGGCAATTCCTTTACAGTTGTTATATGAAATCCTAAAATAGGCATATTATCAATTGTAGTAAAATCAATATTTATTCTATTGTTGGAATGGTTTCTTGTTAAGGTATAATATTCTATATTTCCATATTCTGTATCATTCGTTAAAGAATAGTATTTTGTTTCATTGTTTGAAAATTCAACTTTTAACAAAATATAATAATCCTCAACTTTTAAACTTTCTAAATCTAATCCTGTATTAATTTCTTTTAGAGTAGAAAAAGAAATCTGATTATTTTCATATGTATATTCTGTATCTATACCAATTTCTTCCCCTGATGCTGTTTTCGCTACTACTTTTGCAGACTCTATTGAATTGTTTCCAGAAATGTCCATATCTCCTTCTATATTGAAATGGGTTCCATATACAATATAGCGATTTATGTTTGCATATGTACCAGTTTCGATTTCATCAACAATTTCATTAATAGAAGAAAAAGCATTAACAGAGGCATTTTCCTTGTTTTTATTTGCACTAGTAAAATAGATAAGTGCTATAATAGCTATGATAACTATAAACATAATCATTCTTTTTGAAATCAATTCATTTTTCTTATATCTTCTTTTCTTTTTTCTTTTCATAGGTTTCTCCTTAAATTCTTCCTGTTTTTTCTTACTAATTATATATCATTTTCCTAATATTGTTTTCATTCGAACTTTTTCTCTTTATTTTATATCTTATATTTTCTATATTTTATATATGTAAATATAGAAACACCACCTGCAATAATTATGCCAATCATTAATATATTTCTAAGTCCTGCATAAGGTAATTTTGAATTACTCGTAGAAATGTTATTTTTTTCTGAATTGTTAATTATATTTTGTTGATTATTATTAGAATTATCACTTATATTGTTGTTATTTGCACTTCCATTATTGTTTGTATTATCTATGGTGTTATTGTCATTATCATTATTATCTGTATTGGTAGCATTGTCATCTGTGCTTGTATTGTTATTTGTGTTGGTGTTCGTATTTGTATTAGTGTTTGTATTCGTGTTTGTATTGGTATTATCATTATCATCATTGTTATTGTCATCATCGTTGTCTTCTTTAATATCTATCACAAATTCTACAACTGTTCGATTTCCTGCCTCATCTGTTGCTGTCAAGACATATGTACCATTTTCAGATATAGTATCTCCGCTTTGATAGTTTCCAACAATATTACCATCTTTTGTTAATGTCACACTTTCTAAATTTTCATCCTCTATTCTAGGTGTTACCTCAGTTCCATATGTCATACCATCTTCTACACCCGAAATTGTAGGTGGTGTAGTATCATCTGGTTCAGGTTCAGGTTCAGGTTCTGGTTCTGGATCTGGTGTTGGTTCTGGTGTTACAATTTCTGTAATCGTAATCACTTTTACTGTACTGTTTCCTTGTTCATCTTCTGCATAAATGGTATATGTTCCATTTTTTGTAAACATAACTGCTGCCTCTGCTGATTTATCATCAGTTATCATTTGAAGTGAATTTCCTTCATTTTCAAAATAATCTGTATTTTGTTCTCCGTTCGCTATTTTTATTGTCTTAATTTGAGACTCTGTATCTGTTACATGAATCGTTAATTTTATAGATTCATTTTCATTAATACTTTCCTCCGTTGTTTGTATTTCTGGAGGTGTTATATCATCAATTTCTGGTTCTTCTGTAATGGTTGTTACTTCAAATACTTCTATTTTAGCATTTCCTGCTTCATCTTCAACATATACCGTGTAGGTTCCATTCTCTATAACATTAATAGCTGCTAATGCAGAATTTCCTTCTTTTTGAAGATTTAATTCTTGTCCTTCGTTTTCAAAATATTCTATTGTTTGTTCTCCTTTTGCTACCTTTACTAAGTTAATGTTTGTAAGGTTATCTAAAAGATTGATAGACACTTTCACATTTTTATTATCTGTATTTTCTTGATTGATTGTAATTACAGGTGCTGTTTTATCGATCACAAATTTTACGACTACTTCATTTCCTGTTTCATCCACTGCATTTAAAACATATGCACCTTCATCTTCAATTACATCACCATTTTGGTAATCTTCTACGTCGATACCATCTTTTGTTAAATATATTTCTGCCAAGTGTTCATCTGTAATGATTGGTGTAACAGATTGATTATAGATACCATTATCTTGAACATTATTCACTTCTGGTGGAGTTTTATCTTCTTCTGTTGGTGGAGTATCATCTATATTCGTAATTTCTATTGTTTTAACCGTTTCATTACCATTTTCATCTTTTGCATATACGGTATATGTTCCAATAGAATCAATTGTAAATTCTGTGCGAATAGATACACCTACTTTGCCTTGTCCAATACGCGTTCCATTTGTTGCAAAATATGCTATGTCTTCTTCCCCTTTTGCCCATTTCACTTCATCAACATTAGAATTATGTGCTTGAACATCTACATCAATTTGTTTTGGATTTTCTGTATTTTGTGTAAGGGTAATCGTTGGTGCCTCACTTGGTTCTGGTTCTGGTTCTGGAGTATTGATTCCTATAAGTGTTTTTGTATAGATGTGTGAATATCCTTGTTCATCTTTAACATATACATGAATTGTACAATTTTCTTGAACTGTATATTTTCCAACAACTTCTTTTCCTGGTGTAATTGAAATAGACTCTCCATTATTTTCAAAATAGTCATCAGCAATGTCATCACCTATCGCTACTTTCATTTCAACAATATTACATATTGTATTTGCAGCAGTAATTGTTAAATTACCTGGAGCATTTTCGTCTTGTTCAATTGATATATTCATGACATTTTTCTGCGCAGTGATTCTACTTTGTGTAAATAATCTATATCCTGCTTCGTCTTCTATACAAAACATATATGTATCATCTGCTGGTGCTGTATAACTTAAATTAACTGTTTGCCCTTCTGTAATTGGTAGTCCTTCAATTGTGTCAAATTTATCATAATCTTCTCCTATTTCAGAAAGTTTTGCTACCTTCACAGAAACAATATTGCAAATCGCATCTGTTATATGTAAATTCACTTCTCTTGTATTTGTTCCATTTGTGATTTCAACTGATATTGGCGTATTTTGTTTTGCTACATACATTTGACGAGTTGCTTTATTTCCTTCACTATCTTCTGCATAAATGACATATAAGCCTTCCTCTGTAATTTCTGTATATCTTACAGATACATGATTATTTTCTATGAATTTTATATCTGTTCCTTCAGTACTAAAATCAATATTATCATTTATATTATCTTTTTTGGCAATTTTTAATTTTGTTATTGTATTCTTATTACTTGTTACCTCAATATTTAAATTTAATGAATCTTTTTCTTTTGTTAATGAAATTTGTGGCATATCATTTGGGTCATTTACGGTTAATCTTGCTAAAAATGCATTTTTATTTTCATCTTTCGCAAATACTGTGTAACTTCCATAACCATCTAATTTGAATGTTTCTTCAACTGTTGGTGCTGGTGTTATATCAAATGTATAGATATCCTCATGGTCTTCTTCGAAATAAGAAGCATTATTTGTATCTATATATTGTTTTACATATTTCAACTCTATAATATTCCCCTCTGTACTTGTTGCCATTATATGAATTATATCAGGATTAGTTTCATCTCTTTTTAATTCTACATTAACTGGATAATCTTGTTTTGAAGTTGATGATGTTCCACTATCTACCGCTTTTGATACAATTGGCAAACTAATTGATAATATCATTATCATAATAATTAAAATAGATATGATTTTTTCAACTACATTTTTCATTTTCATTCACGTTCCTTTCATAAGTATATAAAGTATTATACCATTGCCAAAATATTTTAGCAATGGTAATTTTTATTTCTTTTTATAACTTCCAATAAACTAAGAATATTAGTTGATGTATTCTGAAAAGAGCTAATATATAAATATTTTTTAATTCTCGGTTATCCTACATTACGTTTAACAAATTCTAAAAATAAAACTGTAACAATACCCGGAAACAGGACCCTTTACAGTTTTATTTTAAGAATTTATAAAACTATTTCGGTCACATTCGAATTTTAAAAAATATTTATGTATTAGCTCTTTTCGATGGATAATTCATTCGGATTATCTATTCTCCTCTAATATCTGCTTCTACTTCTTCATTATTTTTATTATTTTTATCATGCACTTTCAAATAATATGGCTGTATATCAAGTAGACTATCCATGTAGACAATATTTCCATTTTTATCATTTATTTTTAAGTTTGGAAATGTTCTTATCATCTTTTTATCTCCCCAAAATCGATAAATAAATTTTGATAATTTTTCATTTTCATAAATTTTATCATATTGTTCTATTACTAATTCTTTATTATCAATATCAATATCATTTTGAACAATCATTCTTACTAAAAAGAATTCAATTGCAAAACCTGTAGATACACAATCTATCATAAGTAAAATAAATACTGTCATAACAAATGTCTTTAAACCTTTATAGGTTTTAAATTTGCTTTTTATCCAATCAATGATTTTATCTACTTTAGGATTTAAAGAAGCTATTAAATAAATTCCTAAAAATCCCCAGAAAACAGAGAAATACACGCAAATTCTTCCATTAAGATTTAATGGCATGCTAGAATAATCCCACCATTTTACACCTAATAACATTTCTCCAACAAGACTTACTACATATTCAACAATTGAACCTACAATAAATCCGCCTATAAATAACGTATTAAATTTTCTAGGAAACTTGTGTAAGCAAATAATCATAACAACAGCACCTAAACCATAAATACCACAAAATGGTCCATATAAAAAGCTTTGTCTACTTTCCCATACCCCTTTTGTTATCATACCATATATAGTTTCTATAATATATCCTAATACACTATAAATAATAAAATATGCCAAAATTCTCCATATACTAATTCCATTAATTGTTCTTTTTTTCTTTACTTTTGGTTGGTTTTGTGTTTCATTATTTTCTTCACATTGATTTTTTTCTACTGGCACATTGATTTCTTCATCTTTTATTTCTTCTTTTTTCATTTTTTTATTTTCCATATATTGCAAAAATCCTTTCTATAGCAAACTTTTTAACTCTTCAATTTTATTTTTATAAAATTGAACAATCACTTCATAAGTGTGTATATCTTCTAAATCAACATCTACCATTTTCAAAAGATCTATTGATTTTTTAGTACAACCTTGACTTAACATATGAATATATTTTTCTACATATCCTTCTTCTTTATTCAAGATTTTTGTTGCAATACAAACAGCTGCTGATATTCCCGTTGCATATTTATATACATAAAAATCTCTATAAAAATGAGGAATTCTAGCCCATTCATATTGTATTTGACTATCAATAATAATATCTTTTCCAAAATATTTTTGATTTAATGCATAATACATTTTATTTAAGTCTTCTGCTGATAACATTTCTCCATTTTCAATCTTTTCATGAACTTCCTTTTCAAACTCTGCAAACATTGCTTGTCTATAAAAAGTTGCTCTTACCATCTCCAAAAGTTCATAAATATATTCTGCCTTTTTCTTTTTATCTTTCTCATGTTGTATTTGATATTCATTAAGTAAAATTTCGTTCACTGTTGAGGCTACTTCTGCTACCATAATTGTATAATTCGCATTAATTATATTTTGATTTTTATTAGAATAGTATGAATGGATACTGTGTCCTAATTCATGAGCAATAGTTCCAACATCTCTCTTATTTTCTGTAAAACTCATCAACACAAATGGATGAACTCCATATACTCCAGAACTATATGCTCCACCTCTTTTATTGGGTTTTTCATATACATCTATCCAACGGTTTTCAAAAGCCTTATTTAATATATCACCATATTCTTTACCTAATACAGCTAATGCATCTTTTACTTCTTTTTTTGCCTCTTCAAAAGAAATTTGGTCTTTTTCTACTTGAAATGGATTAACATAGATATCATATATATGCATTTCATCCATATGTAACAATTTTCTTTTTAAAGATATAAATTCATGATTAATTTCTAGTCCATCATTAACACCTTTCATCAATGCTTCATATACCTTAATTGTTGCATCATCATGAATAGTTGCTTGTTCTAAAGAAGAGGTGTATTTTCTTAATCTTGAAGTAATAACCGTTTGCTTTACATTTGATAAATACATTTCTGTTATGGTATTAATATATTCACTATATTTCTTATACATTAAATAAAAAGCTTGTTTTCTCACTTCTATATTTGAACTTTTTAAATATGTTGTATATGTTGCATCTGTTAATTCTACTTCTTTTCCCTCTTCATTTGTTAGTTTTCCAAATTTAAATTCTGCATTTGTTAAAATATCATATATATTTTCTGGTCCAGAAAACACTTCTGAATAATTAGCAAGTAAACTTTCTTCTTCTTTACTCAAAACATGTTTTTTCTTTTCTAAAATATCTTCTATATCTCTTTCATATGGTTTTAATCTTTTATCTTCAGATAAATATGTACGAATTGTTTTTTCATCTGTAAATGTAATTTCAGGTGTGATAAAAGAAGTGATTGTACTGAATTCTGATGATAGATTTTCCACCTCTTTAAATAACTTGATTCCTTCTTGATCTGCCATATTTAAATGATAAGAAAACATTCCATAAGAATAAATTTTGTCAAAACTCATTAATAGCTTTTCATATAAAGCATAACATTGATATAAATTTTCTGAACTATTACATAATATTCCTTTATAGTTTTCTATTTGTTTTAATTTATCCTTTACATTTTTTATTTCTTCATAAAATTCTTCTTTATTTTTAAATAAATCTGTTAAATCCCAACTATATTTGTCTTGTACTTTTTCCATTTTTTCTTCCTCCTTGTCCCCTATTCTACCATACCTGAATTTTATATACAAGGAATTCATCACTCTTTTTTCTAAATAAAAAAACACCTTTATTCATGTATAATTTCTATTACCAGATTATACAAATAAAAGTGTTTCTATATTACATATTCATTAATAGACAGGAATTTTTATTTCCATCCCTTCCGATAAATTACTAGTTGTCATATGGTTAACTTTTTTTAATTCTAATATAACATTTTGAATATCTGCATTTTCAAAATATGCATTTTCTTGTATTTCCTTTTCTGCAATTTCCCATAATGTTTCTCCTTTTACAACATATTCTGTTTTATATTTTGTTTCACTATTAGAATATGTTTTATGGCTTGCAATACATATGATAGCAATTACTATACATGTTAGAATTGTCATTGTTCTTATAAATTTATATTTATTAATAATTTTTATATGTTTCATAACAGTCCTCCTTTAAGAATATATGTTCGGTATGTTTGTATTATATACGAACATTTATTCTTTGTCAATACTTGTTGCAAAAAAATGTTTGTTTTTTCTTAAATCAATATTGGACTGATTTGTTCTCCCTCTAGGGCATATTCTATTGTTTTTATGATGTATTCTGCATCAAATACAATTGATCTTGGTTTTGTTATGGGATTATCTTGTCTAAATGGTACAAAATAATAATTTTTTCTATTCAATAATTTTCCTATGTTTTCAGCATTACCACTTAATCCATTATTCGTAGATGGTGCAATCACTAATGGTCTATTATTTCTTAAATGCGATTTTGCTGCCATAGTGGCTGGCGTATCTATAATATCACAGGCTAACTTTGACATTGTATTTCCAGAACAAGGTGCAATAATCATCACATCTGTCATTTTTTTAGGACCAATTGGTTCTGCATCTACAATAGTATGAATAATTTTCCTTCCTGTCATTTCTTCTATTTCATCAATAAAATCTTCTGCTTTTCCAAATTTTGTGTCTAATTGATAGCTATTAAAAGACATGATGGGTACAATTTCTGCTTCTCTTTTTATTAATTCTTTCATTTTTGGTAACACTTTTCGAAATGTACAAAATGAACCTGTTAATACAAATCCTATCTTTTTTCCCTTTACTTCCAAAAAAATTCCTCCTTTCTTTTTATCTTTTATATAATATGATTTTATGTAAATATTGCTTGCTATTTTTTATAATATCTAACATAAAAATAGAACAGTATATAAATACTGTTCTATTTTGGTTAATTTTATTTTTTCTCTATCTCTTTACTTCTATTTTGTTTTCGTAAATCACATCCATCACTTCATCAGAATAATATTTGTCAAAAAACATATCTATATTGCTTGTTGCTGCTATTTCACGATTTCTTTCATCTTGTCTAATGGCTGCCATTGAAGATACAGATATATTAAATAACATAAATATAGCAAATAAAGCAGTTATCGTTCTAAAATATTGATTTTTTATTATATTGTCAATATGATTAATTAATGGCATAACATATTTCATAAATAATACTCCTCCTATTCCCCAATATGTGCAATGTAACAAACTTGTCCTTCCATTTATATTAAACCATAGATTTGAATAATCCCATGATATGGTGCCAAATAAAAGCTCTTGAAAATAAGAACATAAATATTCTACAATTCCTCCTAATACCATTGTTACAAAAAATATTTTTAGATATCCTCCTTTTATTTTAGGAACAACAAAATAGTAAGCTAATATTCCTAATCCATAGACCTGTGCAAATGGCCCAAATAGTAATCCCTGTCTTGATACAAAATGTCCATTTTGAACCAATCCTACAATCATTTCTACTACATATCCAATAAGACTTCCTATAATAAACACCCAAAATATTTTTATGAATTGATTAACTAATTTTTCTTTCTTCATTTGCTTCACCCCTTATATTATTTTTGTAATTTTACTATATCATGTAAATCTTAATAATATTTTTAGGGATTCTTAAATTTACTTGAATAATTTCTTAAGAAAAATTAATGTCCAATTGAAGGCATTTTGAGGGAAATTGGGGACGGACTCATTTTTCCCTTTTTCAAGTTTGATTAAAACGAAAAATATAGAATATAAAAAAATGAAACGATTTTGCGTATCTAAATTTGAAATTAGAAATTCTAAAGAAAAGCATGAGGACTGCTCATTTTGCTTAAGATTTATAGCAACAATGAGAGAGGCGCATGTTTTTCTTGTAGAAATTTCTATGAAAATTTAGCTTATACAAAATTGTGTAATGGCTTTATATTCTATATTTTTTTATAGTTTCTCAATTTAAAAAAGGGAAAAATGAGTCCGTCCCCAATTTCCCTCAAATTAATGTAAATATTTTAATACTGAAAAAACTGTGTCTGCTATTAATATGCCTATAAATACAAAGCAAACAATTTTCTGAATATTATTGGTATTTCCTTTTGTTATCTTTTGGATTTTATCTTGTATGTATGGGTGTAACTTTTCTAATAATATCAATCCTATAACACCCCAAAATATAGAATATAATAAACTAACTCTTCCTTGAATATTTAAGAAATCATTAGAATAATCCCACCATCTTAATCCAAATAACATTTCTAATATAAAAGAAACCATATATTCAAATAATGTAAATGCAATTGTAGCAATTAGAAATTTTAGAAGAGGCTTTTTATATAGTTTTTTTGTTGCCATTAATAATAAGACTGCTCCAAAACCATATATCGGACAAATTGGTCCAAATAAAAATCCTCTTTTTACAAAATAACCATGTACAAACATAGCATAAATGGTTTCAATTAACCAGCCTAAAAAAGAATATATGAAAAAGTAGGTTATATATTCGATTATTTTATCTTTTGTTGTTTTGGCTAAGACTATTTTCTTTTCCATAAACTTCCCTCTTATTTCCTTTCTATTTTATATCTTCTTGTATTGATTTTAAAGCTTCTTCTGTGGTTTTACTTTTATCAAACTTATTGATGATAAACACAACTACACCAACTAATAAAAATGTAATTGCATATATGACTAAGCTTGATTTCCAATCACCTTTCATCAATGTATTTCCTGCAAATGTTGATGAAACTACTGATGGTAATCTAGCAAATGTAGATATTAATATCAAATGCAATGGTTTGATTGGTAACAATCCTGAAATATATACCAACAAATCTTTTGGTGTTCCTGGTATCATAAATAATATAATTAATATCCACTCAACTTTCTTTGGATTTTTAAATATTTTACTATTTTCAATTTTCTTTACTTTTTCTTCATCACAAAAGTCATATACAAATTTTCTCCCTAATTTTCTTACTAAGAAAAAGATTATTGTTGTAATAATACATACAGATATGGTAATAAATAATAATCCACCCCAGCCACCATAGCACATACCTGCTAATATTTCTATTGGCTCTCCGGGTAATATAAATAAAAATATTTGCGCCACCTGAAGGCCAAATAACATTAATAACCCAATAAATCCTGAGTCGTTCACTTTATTTTTAAAAGCTTCTTGCCCTTCTACTGTACTTAGATTTTTCATCACTGGTATTAAATAAACTAACATTCCTATAATAATTGCTACTGCAATGATTGTTAATATAATTCTAAATATTTTTACCTTTGCTTTTCTACTCATTTTTATCCTTTCTGTTTATGTTAAAATAAACCATGACATATATATTATACCACATTTTTCCTAAAATGTATGCATTTTGCTATATTTTTGTCTTACATTTTTGTCACTTTTAGTATATCAGCTATTTATTAAGTATTTTTTTACGAAATATTAAAATTTTCTTAAGATAGTTAACACTCATATTTTTAATTTATAAGAGTATTTTTTTCTATAGGATGAAAAAGGATAAAGTACCTGCATACTCTATCCTTTTTATAGATTTGTTATTCTTTTTTCCAAGTCATAACATATTCTTTCTCATTAAATTGTTCATTTAGCTGAATCTTGGTATTTCTAAATTGTAGATTTGAGAAAAATAGAATACCATTCATATTTTTTTCAAACACCTTCACAAAAAGTTCTGCATTTTCTTCTAAATTATTTCTGTAATAATTTAGCAATTTTGTTCCAATTTCATGTCCTCTGTTTTCTTCTTTTACAAATATAGCCTTGATTTCATTCTCATTAACAGAAATAAATCCTAAGACTTCATCATTTTCTACATAGACATAAGTTTTAAAATTTTCCAAGAAATCCACTTTTACTTGATTATAAATTTCTAACCAATAATCTTTCTCAATAAAGCTATTAGCTTTGAAATTTCCTTTTACCCATATGGTCATGACTTTTGTTAAGTCTTCTTCTTTTATTTTTCTTATCATATCATCACCTTTTTCCTTTGTTTTCCTTAATGTAACAGAAAAATGTGTATTTTTCAATATATTTTTGTTAAAATTTGGTGATTTCTATATTATGTTTTTTTATATTTGGTATATCCATAAACCTTCCAATCCCATATCCTAAAATACTTTCTCCAGCTACTAATACTATTGAAATGATTACATTGAATTCCATTATAGCTCCCCATGAAATCATATATATACTATATACTGCTAAAAGGACAATATAATTTACGAGTAAGAATTTTAAAAAATCAGAAGAGGATTTTTGTATTGTTTTTTCTTTTTCGATATAATAGCTAATTAATCCCACTAATCCTGTTCCTCCAAATACAACTAATATCATTACAGGAATCATTAGAAAAGGAGTTGTTAAAGTAAATACAATATTGCAAATAATCATAAAAGTAAAAATAATCTTGTTCATAATAGAAATATTTGTATTTTTCCTATCTTTTTTAAAGTCTTTCCTTATTTTAATTGTATTTAGAATAAAAATGATAATAAGAACAAATGTAATCCCTAAGTTTCTTATAGGAATATAAATGCCCTCTTCTTTTATTAAATTATCCTGCCAAGGAATACCTTCCAAATATAAGACTTCTTTTTCTCCATCTTCATAATAAACTTCATAATGATTATTATCCCAGACTTCTTCATATATAATTTTCTTTACTTCACTATCTGTTTTAAAATTTTCCTCTCCTATATATGTATAAATCCTATCTTTATTACTCTTGTTTATATACAATTCATATTCTCCTGAATATCTTAATGTATAAGTTGAAAATACAAGTATAAAAATGGCTAAAATCGAATTTAGTATTCCATATATGCTTCTCAAAGATTTCTCTTTTTTATTTTCTTCCATAAACTCCTCCTTTATCCGTTATATATTATTATTTTATGTTTGTCAATATTTTTTTGTTGTTTTTCAATAATTGTAATTTTACAAAGTAATTAAGAAGTCCTAAACATATATTTAGGAATAATTATAATTAGTTATAAAAAAAAGAAGATATGCAAAAATATATCTTCTTAAAATTCTATTTTTCTTCATATATTGTATCTGCTTCTTCTTGTGTTAAATATTTATATTTCACCATTTTATTTAATACTTGTTTTTGTCTTTGTTTTGCAAGCTTTGGATTAACAGTTGGTGCATATACACTTGGTGCATTTGGTATTCCTGCAAGCATAACACATTCTCCATCTGTCATTTCATTTGGCTCTTTTCCAAAATATCCTCTTGAAGCCTCTTTTACCGTATCATATCCATCACCAAAATAGCTAGTATTTAAGTACAATTCTAAAATTTCTTCCTTACTTAAATTTCTTTCTAAATTAAATGCCATAAACATTTCTGCAATTTTTCTAGTCATCTTTTTTTCTTGTGTAAAATATATATTTTTTGCCAATTGTTGTGTAATGGTACTTCCACCTTCTACATAACTCATTGCTTTGATATCATTGATAAATGCTCTTCCAATGGCAATGACATCAATTCCTGGATGTTGATAAAATCTATGATCTTCTACACTAATAACAGCATCTAAATAAATTTGTGGTAGTTCTGAAAGTTCTGTATAATTTTCTTTTTCTTGTATTTGTTCTATTTTTTCTTCAAGTGGTGTATTTTCTATTGCTTCCTTATACATGCTATATCCATTTCCTACAAACAATAAGGCAATACTTAATAAGATTAATACTATCAAAAATACAACTTTAAAAAATACTTTCATTTTACCACCCCATTTCTTTTTACATTTATTTTTTCATATTTATTCTACATTCATTGCTGTTTTAACTTCATCTGGTAAATCATCTGTTTGAACTTCTCTCCAGTTTACTACTCCTCTCATTTGCATTACATCTAATTCTAAATATGCTCCTTCTCTTAATTCTCTACTAGTTTTAAATTGTACTTCTTTTTCTTTTCCATTTTTATTATAAGCTGTTAATGTATATTGGTATTTCATATCATCTGTTCCAGAAACTTCTTCCATTTTCGTATTATCTATTTGCGTATAATATTGGTCTTTATGTACTACTAAGAAGTAATATGTTCCAATCATCAAAGCAATTATAATAATGACTGCAATAATAATCGGTAATTTTTCTTTAAAATCTTCCATCTTTTATTCCTCCTCTTTAATAATGTTCTTGCTACCAATATATGTTGCTAAGAAATATAAACCATAGATAACACCAATAATAACTGCTGTTGCTATTACAGAAGGTAATAAATCACTTGGAGAGGCTAATGCAGCAAGCATTGATAATATAAATTTAATTCCAAATATAGAATGTATAATCGCAAGAGCTAATGGTAACATGAAAAATATAAATATTTGTCTAAATAATGCTTGATTGATCATCTTTTCATCACAACCAATTTTTCTTAAAATTGTATATCTTTGTTTGTTATCAGAACTTTCTGTCAATTGTTTTAATGCTAAAATGGCAGAACTTGCAATTAAGAAGATAACTCCTAGATAAATGGCAATAAATATAATAATCGTTGCTAATCCTTTACTTGCTTCTATTAAACTAATTTTTGTCATGCCCTCTAGTTCTATACCTTTTTGTTCTAAGTTTTCCAAAAAGGTATTGTTATTTGTTTCTGATAATGTTTTTTCTATTTCTTCTTTTTCTTCATCAGTTTTAGCATTATAATTTGCTGCTAAAAATTCTTCTTCTTTCCATTCTTCTTTTAATTCAAAATTATCTGGAACTAATATAATTCCTGTATTTACATGACTTGCAGACATTTCAATAAATCCACTCTTACATTCATTATATTTAGCATGTAAAGTTTTTCCTTCAATTTGTACTGTTGAATTTTGTTTTAATGCTTGATTTCTTAATTCTGTCATATTATCAAAATCGCAAAGGACAATATATTCATCTTCGTTTAAGCTATATTGTTCTTGTCCATAAAGTTCTGCAATTTTATTATAATCAGATACTTTGATAATTTCTTCTGGTAAATCATACATAAGCATTGAAAATTGTGCTTTTGCTTGTTCATAATAAGTTCCTAAACTATATTTTAAAGTCCATTCTGGAATTGTATAAACTGAAATTTCTACTATATCTTTTAAATTATTCATATCATAACCATTGGTTTCTAATGTGTAACTAACTGGTTGTTTTGAATCTTCAATTTGCTCTTCTGTAGGATATATCATCTGACCTGTATAAGAATCTTCATAACTTTGTGGTAAATTTGCTGTTTTATATAAATTGACATCTACTGGTGTCATTTCTTGCAATTCTGAATCCATTGTTGTTTGGATAGATAAACTACTAGATAAGACACTTATGGTCATAAATAGCATTAAGCAAATTACAGACATACTAATAACGGTTGTATTAATCTTATTATTCAATTGTCTTAATACAAACATATTGGTTCCTTTAAGATATATTTTTTTACTTGTTTGTATCATTCTTAGTATAAATCCTGATAAAGACCAAAATACGCCTATTGTTCCTACAATTCCCATTAAAATTGGTACTAACATTTTTTCTTCTGTATTTAATTCATAGATGCCACCTGTAACTATATAATATGCATATCCTAATAATCCTGCTGAAATTAAGAATACAATAATAGAAATGATTGGATTTTTTATTTTTACCTTTTCATTTTTTCTAACAGCTGTTAATAAATTAATTAATTTGTATCTTGAAATAGTAAGTGTATTAAATATCATAACTGCTAAATACATAACGGCAAAATAAATACATGTTTTAATACAAGCATCTTTTGAAAATACAAAGGTAAATTCACTCATATCTGCTTGAAAAAGTTTGGCTACTAGTATAGACATAAATTGTGAGCCAAATACACCTATAAAAATACCAACAATTAATGAAATGATTCCTACTAATATGGTTTCTATCAATATAATTTTGGATATTTGTCTTCTTCCCATTCCTAATGTCATATAAACACCAAATTCTCTTTTTCTTCTATTTACTAAGAAATTATTGGCATATACAATTAAAAATCCAAGTACAATGGCAATAAATACAGATACCATTCCTAACATACTAATCATGAGTTTTATCATATCTCTTGTAGATTCAGATACTTCTAACATAGCTTGTTGACTATCTAAAGAGTTAAACATATAAAAGATTGCTACACCTAATACTAATGTTAAAAAATAAATGGCATAATCTTTAAAACTCTTTTTCATGTTTTTAACAGATAATTTAAATAACATCGTTCAAATCACCTCCAAGAAGTGTTTGTACTTCAATTATCTTTTCAAAGAATTGTTTTCTAGTATCTTCTCCTTTTACTAGTTCATTAAAGATTTTTCCATCTTTAATGAAAATAATTCTATCTGCATAACTTGCTGTAAAGGCATCATGTGTAACCATTAAAATGGTTGCTCCTAGATTTTGATTTAAATGTTCAAATGTTTCCAATAATTGTCTTGCGGATTTACTATCTAATGCACCTGTTGGTTCATCTGCCAAGACCATTTTAGGATTTGTAATAATGGCCCTTGCTGATGCTACTCTTTGTTTTTGTCCTCCTGATATTTGATATGGATATTTATTTAAAATATTTGAAATTTCTAATTTTTCCGCTACTTCTTTTACTTTTTTATCAATTTCATGTGCATTTACTTTTTGAATAGTTAATGCCAAAGCTATATTTTCATAAGCAGTTAATGTATCTAATAAGTTAAAATCTTGAAATATAAATCCTAATTCCTCTCTTCTAAATTTGTTTAACTTATTTCCTTTTAGTTTGGTAATATCTTGATGATTGATGATAATGTTTCCTGCTGTTACTCTATCAATTGTTGAAATACAATTTAAAAGTGTTGTTTTTCCTGATCCTGATGCGCCCATGATTCCAACAAATTCTCCTTCTTCTACATTAAAGCTAATTCCTGCAATGGCTTTTGTTAAATTTGATTTGTTTCCATAGTATTTTTCTATGTTTTTGACTTCTAATACATGACTCATTTAATTTCATTCCTTTCTTTAGGCACAAATTACTTGGAAAAGAATTGTGCTTTTGGCTAGGCAGACAAGTCCAAAATCAATGAGGCGTGCTTTTGCACGTTGATTTGATTTTGGATGAAGTCTAACAACGCCAAAACGCAATTATTTTTCAAGCTTGTAAACCTCCATTTATCTTTTATTCTATATTTATTATACGGCTTATTCTTTTTTCTTTCCATTGTTTAATCTTACATTTATCTTACATTTTTGTAAGGTAATTGTGCGTTAACGAAATCAAAGATTTCGACGCACACATGTGAAGACTGCTTCGCAGTACTTCACAAATATAGGAAGCCTACCTTGTTGTATACGAAAAAATCCACATAGGGTCAAGATAAAAGTCGATTTCCTATACAATAAAGAAAAGGTAAGATATTTTTTGTATCTTACCTTTAAACAATCTATCTCTTTTTTATTAATTTATTCTTTCCATTTATATCTTGTTTTTAAATTACTATATTTATCATATGGTAAAAGATTATCATTTTGTAATCTTCCTATTAACACAAATTCTTTTATCTTATTTTGTTGACTAAATTCTTTTATACTTTCTATTGAAAAGTCTTTTTTCTGTATATATTCCTCATATTTATCACTACTTATTAAAAAATCTTTGGCAAAATTATCTGCTATATCTTCTGCCTTCGTATTTTCAATATAATAATCCAATTTATTTTCTTTGATATCATCATTTAATATATGTCCTATTTCATGAAATAATGTAAACCAAAAAATATCAGCATATGATTGTCTTATTGTCATACATAATATAATTCTGTCATTTTTATTCTCTATAAATCCCTGTATAGGCGCTCCTTGAAAATTCTTTACTAACTCAAATATAATTCCACACTTCTTAAATATTTCCTTTAATTTTTGTATCATCATATTAGGATTTTCTTCAAACATTAATTGTTTAATATCTTGTAAATAATTCTTTAATTTTTTACTATCATATGCATCTTCAACACTTTCTTTTTCAGCTATTAATTCACATACTCTTTGCCATGCATATAATACATATTCATCGACTTGTATATTTTTTGCAGCTCGATAAGCCACTTTTGTTATTAATAGTTTTTCTATATTTAACAAATTATTTGTTTTACAAAGATTTCTAGCTATAATGACTTCTTCAGTAGTATTATTATATTTATTTATTAAATTTAATAAGATAGCATATTCTAAAATAGGTTCTATTCTTTTTGTAATCTCTATTTCTCTTTTATCAATATTATTTTTTTCTTGATATTCAATAATTTCTTTGTCATATATTGCTTGTAAATTTAACCAAAATGTAAATTTTACTCCAAAGACATATTCCAATGCCTTAGCAAATTTGGGTGAAATTCCTTTTTTCCCGTTTATCACTTCACTAATATGTTTGGCAGAAAAACCTGTTCTTTCTGCCAACTCTTCTTGATTCATATTATTTTCTTCTAATTTTTCTTTTATACTTATTCCTGGATGTATAATAAAATCAAGGGATAAGCCAGTTATACTTGTCTCCATGATAATCTATCACTCCTCTCACAATTATTTTTTGGTTACCCTTAGGCATTACTACCAATCTATAATTTCCTGTAATCCCAACACCAAAATATCTTTTCAGGTTGCCTTTTAAAGGATGTGGTTTTCCAAAACCATATTTCATAAATTCTTGGAAATTTTCTGTTGCTTCTATTTGATTAAATCTTAATTTAACCATCTTAGCTAATTCTATGCCTATTATTTTTCTTAATTCTTCCATATTTGACATTTTCTTTTGTATCTCATGATTATGCCATTCTATTTCCAAGTTCTTTCCTCCTTTTGTATCTTGTTGTTACCTATTAGGTAATTAAATTCTATCATATACTTATATATATGTCAATGCTATAGAATTTTTTCTTTAAAAAATAAAACTATTTATGTTGTCCTTGACAAAAAAAGATAAGACATTCTTTATATCTTACCTTTTAAATATATACAATTTAAAAATCTATTTTTCAACTACTTCAAATTTGTATAACTATTTTTAGGAAATATAATCCTTACTTCTGTTCCTTTATCTTTTTCTGAATTCAATTCTATTCCAAGACTTAATTTATCACATAATTTTTTGCACAAGTATAAACCAATTCCAGTAGATTTTTGTCCTATTAATCTTCCATTTTCTCCTGTAAAACCTCTTTCAAATACTCTTGTGATTTCTCCTTTTTTTATTCCAATTCCATTATCTTGTATGTATAAAATGACTTTATCGTTTTTGGATTTTGCAAATATCTCTATTTTCTTATTTTCATCTTTAGAATACTTGATTGCATTTTGTATAATTTGGTTAATAATAAAAGTTGCCCATTTACTATCTGTATAAACTTCATGTTCTAAATCTTTTAATTCCAAAGCTACTTTTTCATTTAGTAATGTAGTTTTATTTTTTAATATAGCATTATTTACAATTTCTTTTAGATTGTTTTTGGTAATAATATAGTCTTTTTCAACGGCATTGCTTCTTGCATAAAATAAGGCTTGTTCTGTATAATTTTCTACCTTATCTAGTTCTTCATCTATACTTTTGGTTACTTCATTTTTATGGTTTTCAATAATCATTTTACTTGCCGCAATTGGTATTTTTACTTCATGGATCCATAATTCTATATATTCTTTATAATCTTCCTGAATACGTTTATAGTAATTTACATTTTCAAGCATAGACTTTCCTGCATCTAGCATGACTTCTTTTAAAATTTTGCCTTCTGTAAAATTAGCGTTTTTTATAATTTCAGAAATCAAATACTTTTCATGTAATTCTTCCATATTATTTTTTAATTGATTATAAAAATGTTGTTTTCTTTTATATTCAACAAATATGGAAATGGATACAACGATAATGATAATAGCAGCTATGTAAATTTGTGCAATAATTCCGATTTGATAAGCCAATAATAATATTTCTATACTAATTAAGGCTAATAGAACACTTACAATTAACAATACTTTATCTTTTATAAAATCACTAAATTTCATTTTAATATATACCCCTGTCCTCTTTTGGTTTCTATTCTATCATGTAATCCTAATTCTTCTAGTTTTGTTCTTAGTCTTTTTATATTGACATTTAATGTATTATCATCAATAAATTCTTCACTTTCCCATAAATAATCCATGATTTCATCTCTTGATACCACTTCATTTTTATGAGTACTTAAATAGTATAAAATAGTATATTCATTTTTTGTTAAGCCCATTTTCTGATTATCTTTTTCTATAGTTCTTTCTGCTATATTTAATACAAAATCATGACAGTCAATTTTTTCTGGATTTCTTCCTGCATTTTGATTTCTTTTTAATAAACCATTTATTTTTGCAAGTAATATTTGTATATTATATGGTTTTGTAACATATTGGTCTGCTCCATAATTTAGACTCATTAATTCATCAATTTCATTATCTCTACTTGTTACCATAATAATTGGCACATTAGATACTTTTCTTACTTCTTTGCAGACAAATTCTCCATCTGTATATGGTAAATTAATATCTAGTAATACCAAATCTGCATTTTCATCTAATATATCTTGTATTGTATTATCAAAATTTTCTAATCCTTTTGCTTCAAATCCATTTTTATTTAAAAATGTTTCTAATTCTTGTCTTAGTTTTTTATCATCTTCAACAATTAATATTTTACTCACTTTTTAATGATTCCTTTCTCAATATTATATTTACTAAATAGAAAATCAATTTTTCTATTTAGCAGAATACATTAAACTTTTCAATCTTTTTCTTTTTTCATTTCATTGTTATTATACGAATTTTTATTTATTTCGTCAAATGTTTTAATTTTATGAGTTCATTAAATTCTTCCTCAAGCTCTTTTTTTCTTTTCTCATCTTTTGTCATTGCTAATTCTGAAGTAATTTGTGATATCTTAAAATCTAATAATAGTTTATCATTTTCATTTTTACTTTGTTGTTTTTTACTTCTTTCTTTTTCATATTGTAGATAAGAAGAATAATTTCCTTCATATTCTATAATTTTATGGTTTTTTATAACTAAAATATCTGTTGCAATATGATCAATAAATGTTTTATCATGTGTAACAAATAAAATCGTTCCATTATATTCTTTTAACAATTCTTCTAAACTTTCAATGGATTCTATATCCAAGAAATTAGTAGGCTCATCTAATATCAGTAAATTATTGTCTGATACCAATATCTTAGCAATCGATACTTTTACTCTTTCTCCACCACTTAAATCTTTTATGTTTTTTTCTAAGTCTTTATCTTTGAATAACAAATTTGCTAATATATTTTTTACAATCATTTCTGATTGATTCGTATCTTGCATGACATTTTGTAATACATTTTTACTAAAATCTAAGTTTGAAAAATCCTGCGAAAAATATCCTATTTTTATATTCGGATTTACTCTTATATGACAATTTCCATTTATGATTTGATTGATCAGTGTTGTCTTTCCTGCTCCATTTTCTCCTATTAAAGCTGTTTTTCGATTGGTTTTGATAACACAACTTGCATGTTCAAATAATTGTTTTTCTCCTAATTGGATATTTAAATTTTCAATACGGATTGCTATTTTATTTTTTGTATTTTCTTTTGTTTGATATTTCATATATATTTTTTGATTGTTTTGTGGTTTTTCTTTTACTTCTAGTTTTTCTAATCTAGTTTGCAAGGCATTTGTGTGTCCTTCCAATTTTTCTCTTATGTTTTCAACACCTCTTTTATGCAATCTTGCTTCAGAATTTCCCATTCTTTTGGGCGTTTTTCGAATTTCTTTTGCTGTATTTTTTGAAACATGAATCGCTTTTTCTAATCTTTGTTTTTCATTTATATATTGTATATATTCCAATTCTTTTCTTTTCGTTTCAGCCTCTTTTTGTAACTTATATTTTGAATAATTTCCTTCATATCTTTTTACTTTTCCATCTTTTATTTCTATAATGGCTGAACAAATTTCATCTAATAGACTTCTATCATGAGATATGATTAATATTGTTCCTTGATATTTTTTTAATTCTTTTTCAATATGACTAATCCCATTCCTATCTAAATTGCTTGACGGTTCATCTAGTAATAGGATGCCATTTTGATGTAATACTTTTTGATGAAATGCTTCTTTCTTCTTCTCTCCGCCGCTTAAACTCTTATTTTCATAATTAATTTCTTCAAATTGCTCCATATATATGATATTTTGCTTACGAATAATTTCTCCTGTATCTGGCTCTATTCTTCCAGCTATGATGTTCAATAAAGTAGTTTTTCCTGATCCGTTTTGTCCTACTATTCCTATTTTTTCATTTTCATATACTTTTAAATCTTCAATTTCTAATATCTTTCTATCACCATAATATTTTGATATATTTTTTAATTCTAATACCATAAAAACTCCTCCTTTAATCATATTAAAGAAGGAGTTTATTATCTATTATTTTAAATCTCATCTCATTTTCGCATTTATATTCTTATATATGTTCACTTATTTAATAGTTTTGTACATAAATTTTAAAATTTGCATTATTAATAAACCATTCTAAAATATGATTACCTCTTATTTTATTTGTTGTAGTTTATTAATAATAATCATTTTCCCACCATTTTAACCTTTCTTTTTAATTCCTTTTTATTTTACCATATGTTTATTTATTTTTCAATAAAAACTTTCCTTATATTTAAGTAATAAAATAGCGTACCATATGATACACTATTTTGTTATTAAATTTATTATTGAATAACTACTAATCTGTTGAATCTCCCAAATAATATATTTTTTTCTTGAAAATAAACTTGTTTGTTTTTTTCCAATAGAATAATAAACAACCAATAACAAAAGCAATTGCTAATACGGTTAATGTAATATGAGAATATTGATCAAAAATTGCAAGCATATTTGCCCAATTTTCTCCTACGATATTTCCAATTGTTAATAGAACTGTATTCCAAACAGCAGATCCTGATATAGTATACATTAAAAATTTCCCCATAGACATTTCACTCATTCCTGCTGGTATAGAAATTAAACTTCTAACAATAGGAATAAATCTGCAGAAAAACACCGTTTTGTTTCCTTTTTCATCAAACCACTTATCTGCTTTATCAATGTCTTCTGTTTTTAATCTAAGTATTTTTCCCACTTTTCCTGAAACTAATTTTTTTAGTCTTTCTTTATTTAATATTCTTCCTACATAATATAGCACAATGGCACCAACTAATGATCCCAAAGTTGCTGATATAATCATGATAACAATATTTAATCCTGTATAAGTAGTCATAAATCCACCAAATAATAAAACTGCTTCTGACGGAATTGGTGGAAAAATATTTTCTACCGCTATTAATAAAAATACACCTAGATATCCAAATTGTTCCATTATAGATAACATGATTTCTTGCATATGTTTTCTCCTTTTTATTCATAACATGAATATACTATGATTATATTCCATTCGTTAAATTTTTAACTATTTTTTTGTTTTTCTGGTCTATTAATACTATATCGTATATCTTCATCATTATATTCTTCTGGCTTCAAACCTACTTTATCTCTCATATAGTCTAACAATAATATGATTCCAATTGTTGTAACACATCCTATGATAATAAATGTATTTGCAGTTGTGGTTATCGCTAATAATCCAGAGGAGATTAATGATAAAATAGCTGTTGCTAAATTGGCTGTTAAATATCTTAAAGCAGATATTTTAGGTCGTATGCTTCTATTGGTAAAATTATTTAAATATCTTGTAATTAGTCCTACATATGGTCCTTTAATAGCATATTGAATTGCAAATAAGACTACAATTAGGATTAAAGATGACCTTGATAATTGGTCTTGTCCTATAAATCCTATAACAATACATGACATTACCATAGGAATTCCTAACCATGCTAATGTTTTATTTCCAAAATTTTCTTGTATTTTTTCTGTATTTCTAGTAGAAATTGCCGCAATAATTTGTAATATAGCAAATATAACGCCAAAATACTGTTCAGGAACATGTATTTCTTCTAATATACTACTTCTTAAATTAACAATTGCCGTTATAGTTCCCATTAACAATGCATTAAACATAATTAATGAACGAATCCTTTTTGACTTTAAGAAATACCTAAAAGACGTTTTTAATTGTACCATATATTCTGTAAACTTAATTGGTTTTACCTTGTTTTGTGCAATTGCTGTATGCCTGAATTTAAAAGATAAAATCGTTGCAAGTGTACAACATATAAAACATAAAACCATAGGAATATATCCATTGATAACAAATGTAAAACCTGCTGTTGTAGAAGCAATGGCTTCCAATATATAGAAATAAGATGTAGATTTCCCATCTATTTTTGAGAATATCTTTCCTCTTCTATATCCTTTTGGTAAAGAATCATATAATATATTTGCTTCACATATTCCTTTTATAGAATATCCTAGTGCATATATAAATTGAATAATTAGTAATTCATAATATTCCTGCATAAATATCATAGATAATATGCTTAATGTATATAATACATTTCCAACAATTAATGCATTTTTCTTTCCCACTCTATCTACTAATCTTGTTACTGGTATCTGCCATAAAGTATTGGATAATGTATAAAAGGCGTCAGAAAATAATACTTGTGCTGCTGAAAATCCCTTTACTTGTGTCAGAAATAAAAATATAATTGGGTAATAAAATAATAGGTCCCATGATACCATTTTGTATAATGGGAATAACCTAACATTTTTCTTTTTATGTCTGATTAATTTTTCCTTTGTACTCAACTGTTTCTCCTCTTTTTAATCATTCATTTCTTTTTCTCCATTATACTCATTTACCAAATATAATGGTCTATCTTTACTTTCATTAAATATTCTTCCTAAATATTCTCCTATAATTCCAAATAATAATATTTGTACGCCAGAGAAAAATAGAATCAATAATATAATTGCTTGATATGCTTGGATCATTGTACTTGTTATAATACATTTTGCAATTACATATACAAAATATACAAATAAAATAATAAATGTTGGTATACTAATATATGTTGATATTCTAAGTGGTGATGTCGTAAATGATGTAATTCCATCTATTGCTAAATCTATTAGCTTTTTATAATTCCATTTTGTTTGCCCTGCAATTCTTGGGTCTCTATCATATAGTACTTCTTTTTTCTTGTATCCTATCCAACTAAACATACTTTTTGAATTTCTTTGAGATTCTCTCATTTTTCTCAAGGCATTCACACATCTTCTGTCTAATAATCTAAAATCTCCTGTGTCTTGTTGAATTGGTACATTTGTTAAATGTTGCAAAACTCTATAATACATTTTTGATGTAAATTTCTTTAGCCAAGTTTCTCCTTTTCTTGAACTTCTTTTGGCATAAACGTCATCATATCCTTCTTCCCAGTATTTTACCAATTCAGGAATCAATTCTGGTGGATCTTGTAAATCGGCATCCATAAAAATAACACAATCTCCTGTTGCATAATCTAATCCTGCAATCATAGCAATTTCTTTTCCAAAGTTTCTAGAAAAATCAACATAGCATATTCTATTATCTTTTTCTCTATATTCTTTTATTAAATTAATGGTATTATCTTTACTTCCATCATTTACAAATAAAATTTCAAATTCATAATGCTCCATAGAACTCATTAATTTTTCTAATCTTTCATATAAATGTGGTAATGATTCTTCTTCATTATATGCTGGTATAATTATGGTTATTTTTTTCATTTTATTCTCATTCCTTTCTTAAGGTCAAAATTGGTTAAAAAAGAATTATTTCTCAACCCTTTCACTTTTCTACCCATTTACTTCTTTCTTTGTTTTAAATGCAAAAAATTTACTTATAAAAAAGTTTAGAATGACAACAATCACTGTAATGGTTACTTTTGTGATGACATATTCTACATGTAAGACTGTATAAAGTAAAAATACACCTGCCATTTCTAATACCATCGTAAACAATCTACCTAATATAAATTTAAAAAATTCTGTCCATTTTTCTTTTGCAGTTTCCGCTGTAGAATTAAATACCATTTTACGATTGGTAAAATAAGCAAACAAAATAGAAATAATAATTCCTATTGTACTTGCTATATTTCCTTCAACCTGAAATGCTTTTACTAATATTGTTGAAACTCCTATATTAATGAGTGTTGTTAATACACCAAATATTAAATATGATATGGTTTCTCTTGTACATAATTTTTTTATAATTTTTTCCATTTTTCTTCACTTTCTTATTATTTTCTTTATTAAATTTAAAGTTCATTCCATATTTTTTTATTTGTATCTTCTTTATATTTTTCATTATCATTCGTTAAAATCGTTACTATTATATCAATAAATATATTTCTTGTAAAGCATATGATTATTGCTTATTCTTAAAATAATAACTTTTTATCATTCCTGGAATGAATAATAATATATATAATATTTTGTTTTCTATTCCTTTTATGTTTCCTATGTTATATTGTTTTGTTAAATAACCAAATAAAATATAATGTTTCATAACATATAACCTCTTTTTTAGAGAAATTCCTCGCATATCCTGTTGTTCTAAAATCTCTTTGAAATATGCAAAATGTCCATATGGATTTTCTTTAAAAACTTTTCTAATATTTTTGGTATATCCATCTTCTTTGTAATCGCATATCATAAGTGGTTTATTGATACATTTCATTTTATATTTCAAATCCATTTCATGATACATCCTGGCTTCTGTTGAAAACTTTTCATGATTTTCAATTTTATACTGATACTGTTTTCGGATATCTGCAAAAAATACAATTGCTTTTTCTCCAGTTTCTCCGCTCTTTAAAATATAAATCAAACATGGTGGTCTCTTCTTTTCGAAATAAGTTTCCAATATTATTTCCGTTTAAATCATATTTTAAAAAGCACAAACCATATAAATCATTTCTCTCTCTTGTTTCATAATAAGCTTGTAAAATATCATAAAATGCATTATCTGAAAATATATCATCAGAGTCACACTCTACAATTAAATCTCCATTAGCATATTGAACAACATTGTTAATAGCTGACATTTTTCCTTGATTTTTTTGTTTATGATATTGTATTTCTATCTTTTTTTCATTTATGTACTGATGGATTACTTCTTCTGTATTATCTGTTGAACCATCATCTATAACAAGCCATTGTACTTGTACACTTTGCCTTACTTCATCATTTAGTTCTAAGTTTTTCACAATGCTGTTGTATAAATTACCAAGCATATTGGCCCTATTATATGTTGGTGTAATAATAGATAATTTCATAATTATTCTTCCTTTAATAATTTTTCTAATTTTTTGATGATATGCTGATTATCATAAGTTTGTTTCTTCTCATCAAAAGTTTTTATATTATTTTCAATGATATATTTTAATTTATTATAAATTTCATGTTCATCGTTTTCTACAATCACTGTATTTCTATAATTTTCAACAGCTTCTCTTGCTGCTGTATTGGTAATAATAATTGGCTTATTCAAAATTTTTGCTTCTTCTAGCACCATACCATATCCTTCAAATTTAGAAAGTAAGCAAAAAATATCTGCTTGTTTCATATATGGATATGGATTTTCTTTGGCACCTAATAAGAAAAATGTTTCTTGTAAATGTTCGTCTTTTATTAATTTTTCCAATTTTTCTTTTTCTGGTCCATCACCAATAATATAAAATTTATTCATATAATGATTTGCAATTAATTCTCTATGAATACGAATTAATCTATCAATTCCTTTTTGTTCTACTAATCTTGCTACTGTCAAGAAATTGATTTGGTGATTATCAAAAGAAAAGTCTATTTTTTCTTCTGCTTTTTCTATTACTTTCTGTGCATTTATATAATTATAGATAACCTCTTCTGTTGGTTTCATATTCGGATATCGTATGTCAAACACTTCTTGATTATCTTTACTAACAAATATCAGTTTTTGATATTTGTTATAAATCCTTCTATCTATGAGTAATTTTAGTTTTGCTTTTAATCCATTTCCATATACTTTTGAAATATCATTATGAATCCAAGCTATTTTCTTTGTATTTTTATTTTTTGTGCTAAATAGCCTTGTAATTGGTCCTTCTAAGAAAGCGATTTCTATATCATAATTACCTTGAATATATTTTTTATAATATTGTTTTTGGAAGCATAAAATCTTTAATGGTATTTTTATTTTTTCAAACTGACTAAATCTCTTGTATGGTTTGTCAAATATTCTTTTTACTTTTATCTTATCATTTAAACTTTTTTCTAACTCACCTTTTCCATAAATCGTAAATATCGTAATGTCAAATGTATCACATAAACGATTTGCCATATCAACCAATACTCTCTCTGCTCCGCCTAACGTTAAACTCGTTATTCCCAATATTATCTTTTTCATATTTTCATGTATTCCTTTCTTAATGCTTCAAACATGGTTAGGAAAGAATTAAATTTTGGCTAGGAAAACAAGTTTGAAATTTATGAGACGTACTTATTTGTACGTTGATTAAATTTCAAATGAAGTTTGACAACGCCAAAATTCTAATTATTTTCTAACCTAAACAAATTTTTCTTGTAACTTATCTCTTATAAATTTAATTCTCGCTAAACTTGTATAAATTTTTAATGTAATTGTATTTACAGATCTCATATATAAATTCTTTAACCCTTTTTCCTTTAAATAGGTATTTTCCTTCCAATTTGTAAATTGTGTATTCAACGATTTCCATGCCATATGAATCATTTCTTTTCTTTCTTTTTTATTTTCAATCATTACCATTCTAAGCATAGAACTACATAAAATATATCTTGCATAAGTGTATTCTATTTCTTCTTTGTATTCTTCAAACAAATTATTTGCTTTGTAATATTCAATAACATGTCCTAAAACATCAATAATTTCTTTTGTTCTTGTATTTTGTACATTTGAGATAGAGTCTTCTCTTTGTACATAATGAATGAATGGTTTTTGAACAATTCCATAATCATGTATCAATGGCAATAGTTTATAGAAAAACTCTACATCTTCATATCGATATCCTTTGGGAAATTCTAAATGGTTATCTTGTACAATTTCTCTTTTAATTAGTTTATTCCATGCAACAACTCTTGTATGGATAAACATTTCTTTTTTATTACTATATTGTTTTCCTTTGCTTTCTAATGTCTTATCTGGATATTCCCATAGAAAATTACATTCTACATAATCCAAATCTTCTTTTTTTGCTTTATTATACATTTCTTCATACATATTGGTTTCAACATAATCATCAGAATCTAAAAAAGCAATATATTCTCCCTTGGCATGTGGAATTGCATAATTTCTAGCATCTGATAACCCACCATTTTCTTTTTCCAAATAGATAATTTTATTTGGATATTTTTCTACAAATTGTTTGGCAATCTCCTCCGTCCCATCTTGACTTCCATCATTCACAAGCAAGATTTCAATATCTTCTAATGTTTGATTTACTAAAGATTGCAAACATTTTTCTATGTAATTTTCTACATTATAAAATGGAACAATGATACTAACCTTTATCATGATTTAACGCATTCCTTTCTAAGGCACAAGTACTGAAATCTGACGACGCCAAAATTGTATTTATTTTCCAAGTTTTTTTCTTAAACTTAAATACCATCTTATATTTAAGCTTAAAATTATTTTTCTAAATAATTGTCTTGTATCTTTCGCCTTAATATTTTTTGTCATGTTTCTTTTTCTAATTTCTTTTATATATTGCTTTTGATCCTTTTTTTCTAACGTTTCTATTTTTAATAAAATTGCATTTGTATAATAAATTTTTAATGTTTCTGCTATTTTTTTGTTTAATTTATATCTCTCAATTTTTAATAAAGCTTCATCATATTGTTTTAGTGCATCATTTGCTTTTTTCTTTGTTTTTTCATAACTGTCATTTCTTGTAATGCTTCCTTTTACTTGTACATAATGATATCCATAAAAATTAATAGAAATCATTGTTTTGGCAAGTACAATCACAAATGGCATTAATCCAAAATCTTCATGTTCTGTTCCAACCTTAAACTCTAATTTGTTCTTTGTAAATATCTCTTTTTTTATCACATACACACAAGGAGAGTCTAATAAAACATCTGTTGAATATAGTTCTTCAAATCCTTCTTCTCCTGTTTTATTTTCAAATACAGGTCCACTGACTGTTTCTATGACATTTCCTTTTTCATCTTCTCTTTGCAATTTAAATTTAATTAACTCTATATCTTTTTCCATATATTGTTTTACTAAACCATATAAATGAATATCTAAGTAATCATCTGCATCTAAAAACAAGATATATGTTCCTTTTGCTTTTTTAATTCCATAATTTCTTGTATCAGCAACTCCTGTATTTTTCTTTTTGTAATAAGAAATGATTTTAGGATTTTTTTCTTTATATTCTTGTATAATTTTATCAGATGCATCTGTACTTCCATCATTAATTAATACAATTTCCAAATCTTCATCTTTTTGTTTTAAAACAGATTCCATACATCTTTTTAATGTTTTTTCCGCATTATATACGGGAATAATGACACTTAATTTTTTCAATATTCTCTCCATCTTTCTTTTTAAAATATTGTTTCTAATTGAAGATGTCCAAACAGAAACGTCCCCAATTGTCCGAATTTTAAAATATTGTTTCTAATGTTTTTACAATGTTTTCATTATATGTTTCATAATCAAATGAATTGTTTATTTCATATCCATTTTGTATAAATTCTTTCATTGCATTATATATAGATTGTGTATCTTTTTCTACAACCATTCCTCTTCCGTCTTCTACTTGTTCATAATCAGATACTTTTGTCGTGATGATTGGTTTATGCAATACAAAACTTTCTAAATATACAACTGGATATCCCTCATATTCAGAAGATAGAATCACACAATCACTAATTGTAAAATAAGGATACGGATTCTTTTTTCTCCCCAAAAAGAGAATTGTATCTTCCAAGCCATATTCTATAACAAGATCTTTATATAATTTCGTATCTGGTCCATCACCAACCAATAAAATTTTAAATAGAAAACCATCTTCTTTTAATTTTTTGGCAGCTTCTATAATTCTTGTTAACTTTTTCTGTAATTCATCATGTCTTCCTACATTTAGAAAAACTGGAATTTCTTTTTTGGCTAATTCTAATACCACTTCTTCTGTAATAGCTTCTTTTGATTTTTCTTCAAGTCTTTTTCCGTTTATCATATTGTTACATACAATAACCTTTTCTTTCATATCTGGAAAACTTTCTATAAAGTGAGTTTTTCCTTCATTTGAAACAAATATGATATGTTTAAATTCTCTGCAATGTATATTTTCAAAAAATGCAATCATCTTTTTTCTATCTCCATGATATAAACTAAGATAATCTGCATGACACCATAATGCTGAATTTTTTGATGCTATTCTTGCCATAAAACTACTTGCTAAAGAATATGTAGCAAAGCTTGCTGAAAAGTCAAATTTGTTTTTATATTTTATGATAAATTTTATTCTATTCAATAAATTACATATCTTTCGCAAAATAACATTTTTATTGTTATTGGTGTTGTATTCTACAACTTTTATTTTGTTACTTAATCTGTCTAAAAACACACCTTCTCTTTTTTCTAATGCAATCGTTATATCATAACCTCTTTCTGATAAATCATTTACTAATGTAACAAGTGCGGTTTCTATTCCGCCTAAGTCTAAGTTATGTGTTGCAAAAAAAAGTTTTTTCATTCATTTTCTCCTCTATTTAGACATTATTTTTTCTTTATTATCTTATCATTATATTGTTTTTTTTTCAAGAAACAATAGCGGGCTTTTTTAACATTTTTCTGTTCATAACATTTCAAAGCCCACGTCATTGTTCGGCGCCAAATTTTACGTTAGTAAAATTTGTGTGTGAAGGAAAATTACTTCCTATACAATAAAAAAGCTAAAGCGGAAAACTTTCATAGTTTTCCGCTCTTCTATTACAAATGTTCTACTAAAATCTGAGAAATTGTAAATATTTGTAATACCAAAATAGATATTGCAACAAACTTCGTAACTTTTTCCTCGTTATATAAAGATTTTACTTTTACAACACTTCCCAATAATAACATTACCAATGGTAATATTGGTAAGAAATATCTACCTTGTATACCTGCTATACTTGTTTGTCCCACTGTTGTCCATTGTACATATAAACTTGTAAATATTAGTCCTACAATTGCTAATATGACTAATGATATCCAAACAATTTGATATTTTTTTAATTTGTCTTTCAATTCATTATCTGTAATTGCTGTAAATAGATAAATTCCTAAAAATGCATATGGCACAATAGAATATAGTTTAATTAACTCACCCCATCCTAAATCAGCTCCAAATAAGGATAGTAGATAATTACTACCATTAAGGTTGAATGTATATAACACATTTTGTATGTATAAAATCGGATTTTGTAATGCTAGCAGTACTTGAATTTTTGAATCTCCTTCTCTAAATGTAGATAAATATCTACTAGATATTGCTAACCAAATTAGATTTATCATTACCGCAATTCCTGCTATCACACAGAAGTTTAATATTTTGTTTTTATTTCCTGCATTTTTGAATTTCTCTTTTGGAATAATCAAAATTAATCCAACTAATGGTATATATACAATCTTACATAATGCAATAACAATAGATGAAATGAGTAGAATTCCTTTTTCTTTAATCCCTAGTTGTTCTTTTTTTCCAAAGGCTAAATGTAATATATAAGCAATATAGAAAAATGCTACAGAAATTGTCATAGCATCAGGAGATAAAGATGTAAATCCTTCTATCGCAATTGGTATCATAGCTGGTATTAATAACAATTTTTTTCCAAACGGCATAAGTTTTATTGCAAAATACAATACCAATAATGCAAATATCATATTAACGATTCTTCCGCCATATGTTATCAAATATACATTATCTGTCACTAATCTTGCTAAAGCTATACCTGTTGCTTGTGGTATATATTGTACAAAAGAATATACAGCTGCTGTTTCTGGATTTAAGATTCCCTTATTATCTTCATTTAGTTTTACACTTAAAAGTTGTTTCATTGTTTGATAATCTATTGCTGTCCAATTAGTTGGAAATACCTTTGATACACCTTCTGGCATCATCGAACCTTGCACACCATCTTCTTGTGGTGTCATTAATGTACCTTGTGATACCTCATATGCTTTTAACCAATGATAATATTCATCATGATTTTTAAATGTTGGCATTGTTACTAAAAAGAATACACATGCAAGCGGTGCTATCATTAAAAAGATATTTTCAATCCTCATTCCTTTTTTATAATAAATAATACTTGATACAATATAAACTTCTAATATAAACACACTTAGAACAACGGAATATATAACTGTTCTAATATCACTTTTATATAAATCTTGAAAAATGATTGAAGCCCCTTGCATTTCTTCGCCATTTACAGTTAAATGATTTTTTTGAAATTCATTTTTATCTGTATATTTTACACTATAAAATCTATTGGCTCCTTCAAGATCATTAAATCTTATAAAGATTTGATATTCTTTATCTTTTGAATCCTTTTGTTTTTCAAATTCCAAAGTATATTGTGATGTTTCTCTTACATAATTACGTAAAATCTCTTTTTCTTCTATCACATTTCCATCAGCATCTTTTATTCCTACTGTTACTTTTCCACCACAATTAACATCCTCTTTATATGGTTCAAAATCTATTTTTACTTTTTCTAAGTTATTAGCAACTGCAACAAAAGTTTGTACAATTTCAGTTCCTGTTGTCACCTCTTCCAATGTTCCCGTTTCCAGTTGTATGTCTCCTGATGTATAAAGTTTTTCTTCTATTTTTAGTGAATAATTCGCTATTAAAATAATTATCAAAATGGCTATTGTTAAAATACCATAAAATTTCCAATCTTTTTTTAAATCTATTTTCATCTTTTTATCTTCCTTTTACCTTCGTTTATATTTTCTTACGTATTTACTTTATATTTAGTAAGATAACTCCAATAATAATTAATACAATTCCACCAATTGCATAAGCATTTAGATGTTCCTTAAAAATAAATACACCAGCTAATATAATTAAAATTTGTGTAATGGCTGTAATAATTGGATATATATAACTTAAGTCAAAATTTTTAATAATATAAAAAGTATATATTAAAAAGCTACCAATATATGCAATAAAGCCTAGCATTGCTTTTAAGCCCATAGAAAAATTAAATGTCCCATCCTGTATAGCAATTTGAATATTACTTGATCCTGCTTTTACTAAAATAAGTCCTCCTACTGTTAAAACCAAATATACGATAATACTAAGAATTTTCATCATTTGTTTCCTCCTTTATCTTTTTTTCTAACTTTTCTACCTTGGCTGACAATATCGCATTTTCCTGTATTAGGGTCGTAACTTTTTCAAATAATTTTGAAAATGCCAAACTAATATAAAATATAATAACAATTATCAAAAATAGATAAATTAGAAACAAAGCATTTGTTGGTTCTGCTATATGTAACACTTTAGAAATCCAAATAACAATATTCGGAAAAATAGCACAAAGCAATGTTATGAATCCAAAACATAGCCATAAAAGTGTATATCGATAAGATAATTTTTTCTTTTGTGTAACAGTTAAAATAAATATACAAAAGAAAAATGTTGCTACAATTAAGATTATCTGTAATCCACGATTCATTTTTTTTCCTCCTCTAATGATTAATAATCTAATTTCTGATTATCCGTAACATATAAGCATTATATTTCTCGATTCTTAAAAATACATGCCAATACAACTGCTAGTCCTACTTTTACAGCATAATATATAGATTTTATTGGTGTAATTGAAGATGATCCGCTATCTCTTTCTTTCATCTTCATTGGAATTTCTATGATTTTAAAATCATTTTTTGCTATAAAAGCATTTGTTTCTGGCTCTGGATAGTCAACTGGATAATTTTTTGCAAATATACTTATTACTTTTTTACTTGCTGCTCGATAACCTGATGTTGTATCTTTTATTTCTTTTTTTGTAAATATTTTAATAATTTTAGAATAAAGCACAATTCCCATTCTTCTAATAAATGTAGATTGAAACCCTTCTTTTTCTAAAAATCTAGAGCCTATGACCAAGTCATTTCCTTCTTCAACCTTTTTAATAAGTTCTGGTATATACTTAGGATCATGTTGTCCATCTGCATCCATTTGAATTGCCACATCATAATCATTTTCATATGCATATTTATAACCTGTTTGAACTGCTCCTCCTATTCCCAAATTAATCGGTAAATGTATAACATGAAAATTGTTTTGTCTTGCTATTTCTAAAGTCTTATCTTTTGAACAATCATCTATGATGACATAATCAACATCATGGCAAATTGATTTTAAATTGTTTATAGTATTTACGATTGCTCCTTCTTCGTTATATGCTGGTATGATTACTAGTGCTTTCATTTTTTCCTCCTATATTCCCATAAATTCTATATAAATTAACAAAAGTCTCTCTTTGTTTTTTCAATGTTGCTTTTAAAGTTAAAAATGTAATTTCTAAATTTAAAAAACACATAAATGCATAACATTATTTTCAAAAATAATTTGTTCTTCAGAAAAATGATCCCATGATTTCTGTTCAAATTGTTCCTTTATTTCTTGATTACCTTCTATAATATTAAATTCTCTACCTGTATACAATTTTAATATTCTACTCACACACCAATCAGCAGAATATGCCTTAATATTGATATCTCCTGATGCTCTTAATTCTGGATATACATATTGTGGTGTTTTATCTCTGTAAATTGCAATTGTATCTACTGTATTTCCGGTTTTTTCTTCATAGTTCAATATTTTTTGATTAATTTCTAAGGTGATTTGTTTATCCATATAATTTCCAATATAATTGTCTCTTGTATAATCCATAAAATATACATATTGTACTAATAAAAATACAATAAGTATGCAAATCACTATATCTTTTACTACCTCTTTTATATCAAATTTTGAAAATAAATACAACCCTAAAATTCCAATAATAGCTGCCATTGGATATGAGCTTCTAGCAACAAACCATATTGAATTTGTATCTTGTAACATTTGTGGTGCTACTGTTGCAAATAATGTACCTGCAATTAAGTAAAACGCCCCTAATATTTTTAATGTTTTTTCTTTTATGCTAATGTTTTCTCTTATGGCTTTATAAATGATAATTCCTAGTAATATAATACCTATTGCTAAAAATAAATATTTAGGTAATAAATCATAGCTATCTACCAGCATTCTTCTGGTTCCATCCATGACCTTTGCAAATGATTCTGAAAAAATCATCTCTCCATTTACTCTCGTATTTGTAAAGCAAAATCGTACTAATAAGAAATTCAATAGAGCTGGGATTCCATATGTTAATGCAACAATGACATTATTTACAATGAATTCTATTATATTTTTTGAATATTTTATGATATAGATTAATGATATAGCAACAAACAATCCAACAGTTCCTTGATAGCAACAATTTGCAATTATCATTAAAATTCCTGCCCATATAATGGATTTCTTTTTTCCTTGGAAAAATTTATCCATTTGTTCTACGGCTAATACACATAATAGAACTGATAAAACCATGATTCCTTTTTCTATGTACAAAAATAATTCCAAAGAAAATGGATTGATTAACATTAAAGTAGCAATGATAGCACTTACTATATGATTTTTTATATCTTTTTGTATTAATTTGTTTAATCTATACAATGCAGTTATCATGCAAATCATGGCAAATACATATGACAAGATATATGTCCATTCATTACTTAATTTTAATATTCCCATGACTATATATGTCGCAATAGCTGTTACAACTCTTCCGCAAGATAAAAAGTGTTTTACACTATGCATTAAGTCATTTGTAAAAACACTGTATGTATCTGGAGCATATTGTAATTTACAAAGTGCTCCAAAAAATACAATGGTTATTATTGTAAACATATATAAATTTTTATCTGTTATGATTTCTTTTGTTTTTTCTTTAAACTTTTCCATCTCTATTTTTTTCCTTTCTTAAATAAACATGATTTGAGATTAATAAGAAATTAGAAAATTTCCTATTTTGGAAAAATACTTTTTCACACACTACAAGCCCTATTCCTATTAAAGTGATGATCATACCTATATAGAAACCTTCTGGACAATAAACAAATTCAATTGTGTGTTCTCCTTTTTCAATATCAATTCCAATTAAATTTTCTGCAATTATTTGTTTTTCTACACTTTTACCATCTATTTTTACTGTCCACCCCTTATCATTGATAATAGATGTTAAAAGCAATCCTGATTCTTCTGCTTGAATCGTTCCTTTTAGATAATGACTCTTATTTTCTTCTATATCTAACTGTGTTGTTTTTAATTTGTCATACATTTTTCTCCATACTTTAGGATGAAATTCATAACACTCCCAATTAAATCCTTTAAATGATTCTTTGTCTATTTTTATTATTGTATTCTTTGCTTCTTTTGGAATATACACTACATTACTTGCTTCTGCATTAACTTCTGAAGCAGATACATAACTCTTTCCATCTACATAAATGGTAACACCTTTTGTTGAACCATTGACAAGTTGATAAACAATATAATATTCTTTTTCATTTTCGTTTTGGATTTCTATTGTTATGCCATTTTCATCTTCTTTTATGGTACTGACTTCTTCTTTTGGTACATTTGAAAATGCATCTTCTTGAATGCCAGTAATTCCTTTCAATAAATGATTTTGATTTTCTAAAGGCTTATTGTCTTCTAATTCTATATATTTTGCTTGCTCATTTACCATAAATCCTATTGATAAGGCATATGGGTTTTTCAACAATTTTACTTGTCCATTATTTTCTATTTCTTCATATGTTTCATAATTTTGATCTTCCACCCTATCTTCTCGAAGAATTGTATATTTGATTCCTAATAATGAATTCATTGGTAAAGTCACTTTACTAGCGTTTTCTGTTATTAAATTTTGTCTGATTCCAAAGTCTGTTAAAAAGTCTTTATTTGCCTTTCCTGAAGTAGAACTATAATGTCCAAATCCATTATAGTGATATAACATAGAATCATTAATACTTCTATATTCTTCACTATTTATACGATAAAAATCATTTTCTTGAGATTTATATTTTTGAATGATATCATTTACTTTATTATATGAATTTACAAATTTTTCTCTTTTTACATAACTGATTTGATTTGTAATCTGATATCCATTTATAATCATTTCCAGGCAAACAAATATGATTAATGCTATTTTGAATATCTTTTTTATTTTATCCTTCTTACTATTTACATAAAAATAAAGTTGGCCTAATATAAACAAACATAAAATCGTAATGACAACATTGTTATTGGTAATATATTCTGGATATAACTTTCCAAATAAGGCTATGATGATATTTAATACAATTTGTCCTATCCATAATATTTTTAACTCTATTCCCTTTTCCATATTTTTACTAGCTAAAACAATCATAAGAAAACTAAATACAAACGAATATCTAAAAGGAAACCATACAGGACTTTGTAGCATATGGAATACTAAGTTCAAAGGAACCAATACAAATGCCAATATGATAATAGCCATCAAAATAAAGTTTACGATTTTTTCTTTCTGCTTAATATTCTTGTTTAAAAAATATGTAAAACATAATAATAAACTCAAAGATCCACAATAAATATTCGGTGGACCAAATACCAATTCATCTCGTGAAAACGCACCTATCGTAATTTTGGAAAGAGCATCTAATGGATTAAAGTAAGTATCTATTTCAAAATTACTTGCTTGAATATCTGCTTTACTGTTGATTAAATTGATTCCTACTGGCAATAGTAATATAGCGGTAATTAAAATTGCAAAAATGCTTGCTTTACAATATATAAAAAATACTTTTCTAAATTGTTTCCAATAGTCTTTTTTGTTTGTGCTTTCAGTTTTTATGACTAAATTTGCAATGAAATATAATACCCCAAATACACCTATCATATAGCCAATATAAAAATTAGAAAAAATAGCTAATGACAAAAATATCAAATACACATTATATTTTTGTTCCTTAATAATTTTTTCTAATCCTAACATAACCAGTGGTAAATATATCACACCATCTAACCACATAATATTTTGTGAATATATGATGTTATAACTCATTAAAGCATACATGACTGATAATGCAATAATTTGATAGTTTTTTAATTTGGTTACTTTTGACAAGTATATGGCCATTGTTGTTCCTGCAAGGCCTATCTTTATAATATTTAAACATAGTATGGCTTCTAATATATATTCTTGTTTAAAAAAACATAAAATAATATTTAGAGGACTAGAAATATAATAAGCAAATAGTCCATATGCATTACTTCCCAAATTCATAGAAAAATCATAAAATATACTTGCATTGTCAAAAAATATATTTCTAAAATATGCCAAGTAATTGATATATTGTCCTGACATATCCATTGTTAGAATTGTCTTATCACCAAATGGATACATTCCTGTTAGGGCATATATCATCCCCATACTAATAGATGATATGATAAACGTTATCACACTTAGTTTCAAGGTTCTTTTCAATTGCGCTTTTTCCATTCTTTTCTCCACTTATTATAGTTCTTCAGCAAATCCTTTTTGCAATTTATTAAATATTAAATATCCAATAACAATTGCGACTAAAACAATGGCAATTAAAATCAAAATACTTTGAATATCTGGCATTGTTTGGTTATAAAAAATGTCACGATATCCTTCAATAATATATGTCATTGGATTTAATTTTAATATCCAAGCTGCTTCTGGTGGTAATGTTTCTACTGAATATACAATTGGTGTTGCATAAAATAATAATTGTAAGAATATACCTATAAAATGTTGTAAATCTCTTACATATACACACACACTAGAAACAATAAAAGATATTGCTAATAATAATAAGTATTGTGCAATAAATATTAGTGGATATACTAAAATATATTTTGTGATACCAATTCCACTAAAAATAACAAATGCAAATATGATAATAGTAGAAATTAAGAAATTTACTGCTTCACTGGTAACAACGGAAATTGGTAATATTTCTCTTGGAAAATATACCTTTTTTAGAATATTCCCATTTTCTATCATCGTAAATGCTGATCTTGAAATAGAAGTTGAAAAAAATGTCCATGGTATTAATCCACAGCACAAGAAAACAACATAGTTTTCTTGTGGATTTTTTAAAATCATCTGGAATACAATCGCATAAACTGCTATTTGTAATAATGGATTTAAAAATGACCAAATGACTCCTAAAAAAGAATTTTTATATTTTCCTCTA
This sequence comes from uncultured Clostridia bacterium, assembly GCA_944388805.1. GTDB lineage: Bacteria > Bacillota > Clostridia > TANB77 > CAG-508 > CAG-269. The sequence goes on from CALXKE010000003.1 coordinate 75,168, forward strand.
ATTTCTTTTTTTACATTTGTTTTTAATAGCTCTCGATAATTATATAAATTTTTAAAAACATTTAACATTGATTATTCTCCTCTTTTTAGTATCTTTTTCAAAAATGGATATATGTGTAATTTTGTAAGTACAACATAGAATGGATGTTTAATTTTATATTCTAATGTATTTTCATAAAAAAGCATTTTATCTTCTTTTTTCTCTAAATTCCAATCTATATCGACATATTGTTTGTTAAAATTCTCTGCTAACCATTTATATTCTACTTGTTCGCTAATGAAATATTTTGTGATTAATTCTTTTGTTATATCTTTATATGGTAATAAATTTTCAGCATTTTCTATTTTTTCTTGATTTGGATTGTTTTTTATATTTTCAAAAATATCTTCCATATTTTTTATCATGTTATCAATGGTAAATCCATCTAGTACCCTCTTTCTTGCCTCTTTTTTATATTCTTCTAAGTTATTAAGAATTGTATTAATTCCTTCAACATATGGAGTAATTTCTTCCTCTTTATAATTCAAATCAAAAATGTCTTCTTCTTTTTGTAAACATGGTACAATGACTCCTACTTTTGAATTAATTAATTCCTTTTGTCCTCCCACATCACATGAAACAACTGGAACTCCCATGGCTAATGATTCATATGCCGTTAATGCTAGTCCTTCTTTTATAGAACAATTTATAGTTAAATCACTGATTGCATAAATTTTTTCTGTGTCTTTTACACTTCCCAAGAAAATCATTTTATCTTCTATTTTTTTCTTTCTTGCTTCTTTTTTGATTTTGTCTAGCAATGGTCCATCTCCAGCAATGATAACCATGAAATCATTTCTAGTTTTACTTAATTTATCTATAATTTCTAATAATAAATATGGTCTTTTTTGTTCTGCTATTCGACAAATATAACTGATAACGTATTTTCCGTTTGTTTCAATATGTTTTTCTTTTAAGATTTCTTCTTTATTAAATTTTTCTGGATTATAGATTTTTTCATCTACACCAATATATACTGTTCCTAAATCTTCTGGTTTTCTATGAAAATGGTTTACTAATATTTTTTCACTATTTTTGTTACATAGATAGGTTTTATCAATTACAGAAGATACGCTACTTGAATCTCTTGAAAATCCGCCATTACGATTATACCATTCTTCCATATGTATATAATCCATGATTGGAATTTGCGGATATGTTACTTTTAAATATGGTAAAATATTATATCCAAATGTACTATTTGTATTAAATATAATATCTATATGATTCTTTTGGATTAGATAATTAATAAAGCTTATCCAATATTTTCTATCCAAAAAAGTTGTCAAATCATATACTTCTGCACTTTCTTCAAATTGTTGTCTCCATTCATTTCTATTTGGCTCTGTTGATACAATGATAAAATTGAATTTATTTTTGTCACTACGTTTTACAATATCAAGATTAAATTTGTCTGCACCTCCCATTGTCATCCATGGTATAATCATTAATATATTTATCTTCTTGTTTTTTGCTTTTTTAGGAATTTCTATTTTATCAAATGTTTCGATGATTTCTTCCCAATCGTAATCTTCTTTTGGATATTGAATTGCTTTTTTTAATATAAATGCTTCTTTTTTCTCTTTTTGTTCTATTTCTTTGTTTATATTTCTAACATAATTCATGGCCTTTTCTCTGTTGTCTTCATTTGATTGTCTTAACTGGCTTTCTTCTTTTTTCTTTTGGCGATACCAAAAGCCAAAGAAATTCATTCTAACTGGGAACATACCTTCTTTCATCATCTTTAGCCATAAACACCAGTCTTCATAGACATTTTTATCTCTTATTTCAAATCCATTCACTTTTAAAAATGCTTCTTTTCTTATCATAGCTGTCATAACTAAAATATTGTCTTGCATCATTTTTTTAGGTTGATACCATTTTGTCCATGTATAATATTGTCCATCAAAATTGATGGTATCTGCATATGCCCAACTGGCTTTTGAGTTTGTCTCTAATGTCCAATAGGCACATTCTAAATAGGTATCAACAATCAAATCATCTGAATCAAGAAAAACAAGATATTTTACAGACTTACTTATTTTTTCTACTCCAAAATCTCTTGCAGCTGCTGGTCCTTCGTTTTCTTTATGATATACTTTTATTCTGTTATCTAATTTTTTGATGTCTTCTAATTTTTCTATATCTTCTTTATTGGTAGAACCATCATCAACAATAATCCATTCAAAATAAGGAAATGTTTGATTTAATACACTATTTACAGTTGTATCTATATATTTGTTGGTATTATAATATGGGGTTATTATTGCAATAATGGGGTCTTTTTCTTCATATTGCTCTTTTTCTTTTCTTTGTTTTCCTGGAAATATGTTTTTGTCTATATTCATACTCTCAATCCTTTCTAGGTACAAATTTTTAACTGATTGCTTTTATATATTCATCTACTACTTTTTCTGTGTCTCCATCCATTTTGATTTTTCCGTCACATAACCAAATGGTTCGATTACATAACTTTCTTACAGATTCCATACTGTGGGTTACAAACACCATTGTCTTTCCTTGATTTTTCAATTCTAACATTTTATCAAAACATTTATTTTGAAAATGTTCATCTCCAACAGATAATATCTCATCAATTAGCAAAATATCTGCATCTACATTTATAGCAACTGAAAATGCAAGCCTCATATACATTCCTGATGAATATGTTCTTACTGGATTATCTATAAAATTCTGTAATTCTGAAAATTCTATAATATCTTCTAATCTATCATCAATTTCCTTCTTAGTCAAACCAAAAATGGAAGCATTAAAATATATATTTTCTCTACCAGAAAAGTCAGGATGGAACCCTGCACCTAATTCTAGTAAAGAAGTCAATTTCCCATGTGTTTCAATTCTTCCTTTATTGGGATAGATAATTTTTGTAAGCAACTTTAATAAAGTAGATTTACCACTTCCATTTGTTCCAATTAATGCAACCACTTCACCTTTTTTTATCTTTGCATTAATGCCTTTTAAAACTTCCCTTTTTTCTTTTCTATTTCTTGAAAATAAAAATAATAATTTTTCTTTTATGGTATTTGCCTTATCTAAATACACATTAAATGTTTTATAAACATCATCTATAATAATACTATATTCTTCTTGATTTTCTTGCATATTTTATCTCATTCCTCTCCAAAGTTTAAATTTTTTTAAACCTTTTTTCTTATCTGTTAAGCTTTGCTTATTATATCATAATTTGTCATATTGTAAAGTAAAAATAATTTAACTTTATTCAAATTGAAAATTTTTTTCAATATAAAAAGATGATGGATTATATATCATTAATACAATATCTGGTTTATATTCTTTTATGTATTCTATTTCACTTCCTTCAAAATGTCTTAAATCAATTGTTCTTAATTCTTTTACCCTTAAAGATAAGAAAGAAGAAAATGGTAATCCATAAGAATCTTGAATAACTAATACTTTTTTGTCAGACTCAGATGTTTCATTTTGAATGATAATTTCTGGGAAATCTCCTCCGAAGTAACAGGCGTATTTGTTTAACAAAATATCATCACCTAATAAATCTTTCACAATGATAGTATCTTCAAAACTGCCATTTTTTATATCCCCACTCTTATTAACTGATAATTGTGTTTCAAAGTTAGGTAATATGTATTCAAAATCATCTACTCCACCATAAAATCTTCCATTTCGTTTTCCAATAGAACCTAAATAAGCATTTTTTTGTGTGATAATATGATAATGATTTATATCTGTATAAAAACTATCCATGTGAAAATTATATTCATTGTTTAATATTTCACTGATATGATTCACTGCTTCAAATGCTGTTTTTATTTTCCAATGATGATCTGTTACAAAATATTCTTCTTGTATTGGCATTTCTTTGAAATATTCTCTTAAATCTACTGTTTCAACTTGTTGTTCATTTAATGATTTTAATAAAGCATCTGCATTTTCATTTGCGTAATCGATAACCCCTGTTGGCAATTCCTCATTATCTCTTATTTTGTATGGTGCTTGAATATATATAAAAGGAATTCCTTCTTCATGGATACTCTTTTGCAATTCAGCAATATGATTTGCTCTTGTTACCATATCTTCTTTCTTTTGAAGAAATGTTAACATTCCATTGTTAAGTTTCACAACATCTCTTGTTGGATCATTACTATCCTCTAAATAATTTTTAAAAAGAATTCTTTGCACAAGGCCATATACATCCACAAATTCATCTTTTCCATATATTTCTTCATTAAACATGGTTTCTGTATTTTTAGTTAATTCAACTACCTTTTCATATCCGTCTGTTTCACTATTTTCAAAAATAGCAACTATTTGTGCTTTTAATTCTTCATACTTTGAAAACACTGTAAAAATTAATGTAGAAAAAATGATGGCTAAAAATATAATAGCTACCACCTTTTCTTCAGTAATCTTATATTTTTTTATTGTGACTAATTCTTGATTATCTTTCATTTTTTTGCATTCCTTTCCTATCCTAATGTCTTAAAAATTAAAATATATAAATGGATTATATGTTCCTTTAATAATATAGCTTAGACATACATAAAAAATTAAAATTGTAGCCACTCCATAAATGACTTCGAATCCCTTTTTATCTTTATATTTTTGTAATGCCTTTCCAAAAGGAATACTAAATGAAATTCCCAATAACATATAGATTCCATATTCTTTCAAGTATAGAATTGCCTCTGAATTGATAAAGGTATTTCCTATCAATCCGAATAAGCTTTTTATATATTGTATCGCATAACCTAAATTATCACTTCTAAATAATACCCATCCTATCATAACAAAGAACATTGTGTAAATGTGTTGACATATGATAAGTACCTTATTTTTCATTTGCTTTTTATCTATCTTAGTTAGTTTTTCAATTGTTAACAATACAAAATAGAAAATTCCCCATGCAATAAATGTCCAATTGGCACCATGCCATAATCCTGTTAAAGTCCAAACAATAAACAAGTTTAATATTAGTCTTTTTTTACCAACTCTACTTCCGCCTAGTGGGATATATACATAATCCCTAAACCATGTACCTAAAGATATATGCCATCTTCTCCAGAACTCTGTGATTGTTTTTGAAATATAAGGGAAATTAAAGTTTTCTTCTAATTCAAATCCAAACATTTTGGCAAGTCCTATCGCCATATCAGAATATCCACTAAAGTCAAAATAAATTTGTAATGTATAACTAATGATTCCTAGCCATGCTAAAAGAACAGATAGTTCAGATGGTATCATTCCAAATGTGTAATCTGCTACGATTGCTAAAGAATTAGATAATAATACTTTTTTGGCTAATCCTTTGATAAATCGTTGTACACCTTGTGAAAATTTTTCAAATGTTTCTTTTCGTTCCTCTATCTGTTCTGCTATTGTTTTATATCGTACAATTGGTCCTGCTATTAATTGCGGAAAAAAGGCAATATATAATCCCATATTTAATGGATTTTTCTGTGCCTCTGCATCCTTTTTATAAATATCTAATACATAAGATATTGCTTGAAATGTAAAAAATGAAATTCCAATTGGTAATACAATATTAGGTACAACAAAATTTGTATGAAAGAAAGCATTTGTATTGCTAATAATAAAATTCAAATATTTGAAAACACCTAATATGGATAAATTGAAAATAAACATAAGAACAATTACGATTCTTACTTTTATCTTATTTTCTCTATACTTATCTACTAAACCTCCAAAAAACCAATTGGCTATGATTGATAATAACATAATTAATACAAAATAGGGTTCTCCCCAAGCATAAAATAATATACTGACTAAAAACAAAAATACATTTTTTAATGTCTTTGTTTTTCTTAATAAACCATAATATATTGCTATCACTATTGGTAAAAAGATGATAATAAATGTTGTTGTTGAAAATAGCATTTTTGTTTCTCCTATTCTTTGTTATGTAACCAATTTTCTAAATCATTAAATTGGTTTTCTGCTTCTTTGATTACTTTTTTTAGTTTATCATTACTTGCTCTTTTAAAATAATATTTTCTCAATATTGTTTCATAATTCATATCTCTAATAGGTTGATATCTATTAAAAAATTTTGATTCTTCAATAACTGTTTCCTGTTTTTTACTATATGTTAAATTGTAAATTTTTTGTCTATATAGCATAGATAATATCATAGAATGAAATCTTCCACATACCATATATTCCATTTTGGCATATTTTTCTAGATATTCTTCTATGTTTTCTCTAAAAATTTCTACTTGAACACTGTTTTTGTATTCTTCTGGTATAGTGGATAAAATATTTTGAATTGCTTCACTATCCTTTTCAAATTCTGAAAATCCAAATAATGTTACTTTATAATTTTTTTTTGCAAATTTGATAATAATTCTCTTAATAAAGTCATTATAAGGTCCTTCTTTTTCTTTTAAGTCCTGTCTAATGGCTAAACTAATAACAGAAATTCCTATTGTATTTTTTTCTTTTTCGACATTTTTTACTGGTAATGTAAAAGCCATATCTGGTGCTTGTCTTACTTGTGGAATTTCTTTAAATAAATTATATGATTTTTTATCACGAAAGCAAATTCCTCCACATAGTGAATATGTTTCCTTTGCTAAATTCAGATATTCTTCTGTTTGATATGGTCCAAAATTGCAAGACATGTAAAAGAACTTTTTATTTTTTTCATTACATCTTTTTACAAATTTATTTACTTCTTTTAGTTCATGTCTTGCATATTCTGACTCCATAAAGATAGAGCCGCCTACATAAAGGTAGGCGTCAAAATCTTCTATATGTATTTTATCAAAATCTCTATTTTCATAAAGATAATGTAAATTCTCAAAATTTTGATATACTTTTTCATATTCCTTTTCTACAACATGTATATAAAAATCAATATTTGGATATCTCTTTAATAGTAAATAGATAAATAAATTGTCTCCTAAATTCACTTTTGTATAAGCAAATAGTAATATTTTGGTCTTATTTCCCATAACAAGTCCCCTTTTCTATTGAATCGTTACTTTTATTTTTTTCTCAAACATTCCATCTAATGTTCTTACAACAATATTCGTTGTTCCTTTTTTCAATCCTCTAAATCGATTATTGTATACTCTTATGATTTGAGGATTTTCTGCATACCATTCTAATTGTGTATTTTGACTATTTTGTGGTGTACATGTATATGTTAAATCGACTGCTTCATTTACCTTTGCTACATATTCTTCTTTATCTGTTGTAATATCCTTCACATAGACTTTACCCTTTTTTTGGACTTTTACCGTAATTCTTTTTTCTAAACTTCCATCTCTTGTTCTTACAATCACATCTGCTACCCCTTCTTTTAAACCTCTAAATCGATTGTTATATACTCTTAATATTTCTGGATTACTTGATATCCAATCAAATTGGGCATTTGTTGCATATTGTGGTGTATAGCTAAACGGAATATCTATGGCTTCATTCTCATAAACTGTGTATTGTGTGGTATTTAATACAATATCTTTTACTTTTCCTGGGTCTTTTATGGTAACCTTTATTTTCTTTACAAATAATCCATCTAGTGTTTTTACAACAATATTGGTTGTTCCTTTTGCAAGTCCTCTAAAACGATTATTATATACACGAATAATATTAGGATTTTCTGCATACCATTCAAATTTTGCATTAGTACTATTTGATGGTGCATAATTATATGAAAGATCAATAGCTTGACCAATATAAGCTGTATATTCTGTTTGATCTGTCGTTACACTTTCTACATATATCTTTCCTGGTTTTACAACTTTTACTTGAATTCTTTTTTCAACCATTGGACCTGTACGTGTTCTAATAATGACTTCTGCTGTGCCTTCTTTTAATCCTCTGAATCGATTGTTATATACTCTCAAAATATTAGGATTTGAAGAAATCCAATCCAATTCTGCATTTGTTGCAAACTCTGGTGTAACTTTAAATGGAATATCCACTGCTTGGTTTTCATTAACTGTATATTCTGTCTTATCTAGTACAATATCTTTTACTGTTCCTGGATCTTTAATGGTTACTTTTATTCTTTTTTCAACAACTGGACCTGTACGTGTTCTGATAATCACTTCTGCAGTTCCTGCTTTTAATCCTCTAAATCGATTATTATATACTCTCAAAACATCAGGATTTGATGAAATCCAGTCCAATTCTGCATTTGTTGCATTTTTTGGTGTAACTTCAAATGGAATATCCACTGCTTGATTGATATTGATTTGATAATCCGTTTTTTCTAACTGAATATCTGTTAAATAAATTTTTGATGGGTCTTTGACATATACTACACAGCTTACTTGTTTTCCACCTGCGATAGATGTAGCTGTAATAGTTGATTTTCCTTCTTTCAATCCTCTAAAATGTCCATTCCATATACGTACAACTTCTGGGTCTGAAGATTCCCAAGATAGTGCTTTATTTGTTGCATTACTTGGAGTAAAGCTTACAATAATATCTCCTGTTTCATTTATATTAACCGTTTGTGATGTTTTATCTACTGTAATATTGGTTACAGGAACTGTTGCTCTCGTTACTTTGACTTTACATTTTGCAATTCTCTGATTATTCCAACTAATTGCTGTAATAGTGGCCTCTCCTTCTTTTAATCCTCTTAAATGCCCATTCCATACACGTACAACATCTGGATTAGAAGAATACCAATCTGCTCCTTGCATATAGGCATTTGTTGGCGTAATAAGTGTATTTAATTGTGCTGTTGGTTCTGGATTTGTATTACTGATTTCTAGTTGTAGCTCTGTTGTATTTAGTCTCATCTGCCTTACAGGTTCTCTTCCCTGTCCTTTTAATTGTAGATTATATGCTTCAACAATTCCTTGTGCATCTGCCACACCCAAGTTCTTTAGTTTTGCATCAGAATTAAGAAACTGTTGACAGTCTGCATCACTACTAATATAGCAATGTTCCACTAACAAAGAACGAATCCCATAATTCATTGGATATCGAATAATACCATAATAATCTTTTACAATTCCACTTGGATACCATTCATTTGGTTGTCCTGAACGTGTAGAAACACCATGGTCTTGTAATCCTAATCTTGCAAGTCTATATAGTATTTTTTCTCCTACGATTTTACTTCTTTCGTAATATTCTACTTGAGAATTATCTTGTGTTACCCAAACTTCTGCACCTCTAGCTGATTGTGATCCACTTGAATTAATATGAATACTAACAACTAAATCTGCATTATATCTTTTGGCAAATTCGCCTCTATCATATATACTAGGACAATCTGCATATCTTGTTAGATAAACTTTTACACCTTCATATCTTTCTAATTCTTGTTTTGCATAAGTCGCTATTTTATAATTAATATCTGACTCTTTTAATCCAAATCTGCTATTAGAAGCACCTGGATCTGAACCACCATGGCCCGGATCCAGTACAATAACTAAATTTCCTTCTTCATCTGCTGCATTGACTGTTGTTTGTAAAATTCCAATAAATACAAAAGCTACAATCATAATCATAATGATTTGAAAAACTCTTTTCACTATATTTTCCCCCTCTATTTCACAGTCACTCTAATTCTTTCTTCATATGTTCCATCTAGGGTTTTTACAACCACTTCTGCTGTTTCTGCTTTTAATCCTCTAAATCGGTTATTATATACCCTTACAATTTCTGGATTGGTTGAATACCATTCAAATTGTGCATTTACTGCATTTGTTGGGTTATATGTAAATGGTATATCTACTGCTTGTGTTTCATTCACGGTATATTCCATTTGTGGTAATTGTATATCTGTTACATATTTTTTCTTAGGATCTCTTATAGCAACTTTAATCCTTTTTTCTACCGTTGGTCCTGAACGTGTTCTCACAATGACTTCTGCTGTTCCTTCTTTTAAGCCTCTAAATCGATTATTATATACTCTTAGTATTTCTGGATTTGATGAAATCCAATCAAATTCTGCATTAGATGCATTTTCTGGTGTCCAACTAAATGGAATATCTACTGCATCATTTATATTAACAATATAAGATGTTTTATCTAACTTAATATCTTGCACTTTAATATTACTATAATCTTTTACTGTTACTTTTATTCTCTTTTCTACCTTTGGTCCAAAACGTGTTCTAACAATCACTTCTGCAGTTCCTGCTTTTAATCCTCTAAATCGATTATTATAAACCCTAATAATTTCTGGATTACTTGATATCCAATCAAATTCATAATTACAAGCATTATTTGGAGAATATGTAAAAGGAATATCTACTGCTTCATTAATCCCTACTGTATAAGATGTTTGCTCAAATTGAATATTTTCTACATATGTCTTTTCTACTACTACATTACTACTTGTTGCTACTGTTCCATCTAATGTCTTTGCAACAATTTGTGCCGTTCCCTCTTTTAAACCTCTAAAACGATTATTATATACTCTTAATACTTCTGGATTTGTTGAATACCATTCAAATTGTGCATTTACACTATCTGTTGGTGTATATGAAAATTTTACATCTACTGCTTCATTTTCCTTTACTACATATTGAGATTTTTCAATCCATATATTTTGTACATAATGTTTATTTGGATTTCTTACAATTACCTTTATTCTCTTTTCTACAGTTGGTCCTGAACGTGTTCTAACAATCACTTCTGCCGTTCCTGCTTTTAATCCTCTAAATCGGTTATTATATACTCTTAGTATTTCTGAATTTGATGAAATCCAATCAAATTCATAGTTTATACTGTTTTTTGGAGTATAGGTAAATGGTATATCGACTGCTTCATTAACTTCAATAACATATTGATCTTGCTCAAATTGAATATCACTGACATATATTTTACTTTTATCAATAACAGTTACTGTACAAGTTGCTGTATATCCGCCATCAATTGTTTTTGCTGTTAATACAGATTTTCCTTGTTTCAAACCTCTAAAATGTCCATTCCATACTCTAACAACATCAGGATTTGATGATGTCCATTCCACACTTTGGTCAGTAGCATTAGATGGTGTAATCACTGGAATAGCATCTCCTGTTTCATCTATACCCACCGTAAAGGCATTTTGTTTCATTGTAATTCCTTGAACACGAACATCTTGTGGCATTGGATTAGATGCTGGCATATTATCATATACTGGTATAATAAATGTTATTTCACTTTGTAAACTATTACTATATAATTGATAATTTGAATAGGATTGTGATGTTGGATCTTGAACATTTGTCATATATTGATGCCAAAACATATCTGATTTATTAACTGTTTGAGATTCTCCATCTCGTAATATTTTTGTTCCTACAACATCCCATTTATTAAAATATGCTGTATTTTGTCCTGCTTCAATATAATTTTTTCCAATTAACTTTGCTCCATCAACAATGGCTTTATATGGACTGTCCCATCCTTTATCTTTTGCATATAATAAACCATTGGCAATTGGATCTCCTGTGTCATATGCTCCAAAATTGTAGAAATTATAATATCCTTCATATCCTGGATATGTTCCAGAAACAGAACCACTTCCTTGGCTTCCTACCTCTTGAATAATTTTACTTTTAATGTAAAAAGCACTAACATTAGACTCTTGTGCAGCTTTTATTATCATTTCAGCATAAGACATTGTTACTGGATTATTATTTAAATCATTACATGTAATGGTTTTATCTAAAAATGTTCCTTTTACAGATTTTTGAATGGCAGATAGTGTTTGTACTTTGGAATTATAAGAACTTTCTACAAATTGAAATATTTGTGTTTCATTTAAGAAATTTCTAGGATCCAAATAATATGCTACAATTGCATCAGAGGCACAAGCATATCCGTTATCATCTACAAATCCACAGCTATCTTTCCAAGATTTTGGTGCACTATTTATAACACGGTTTCTATGTACACTTTCATCTCTTTCATTTTGCATTAATTCATTCCATGAAATTCCTGTATAATATGCTTGAAATTTCCAGTTTGGATATTTACTTGCTAATTGTTTTAATCTTTCCTGATAAGATGCAGGAAATTGATTAATTCCTGTTTTTATATATTGATAATATGTATTAGCAGCGTTCGACACTTGTCCAAAGTTTAATATGATTAAGATACATACAATACTTATGAATACGATGTTTTTTACTATTTTCATTTTATCGTTCCTTTCTAAAAATAATCCATTTATACTTTTTAATCCTCTTAAGTATATCATCTATACTTTTTTTTGACAATTTATTTTTCTTCTTTTTTATTTCCTTTTTTGGCTATTATTACTAACACAATAATCACTATCAAAACTAGTAATACGATTCCACCCCAAATCATATAATTCTGATTCTCTTCTTTTTGTTCTTCTTGTTGTGCTTGTTCTAAATCTGCTTCATAATCTTCTAATCCACTTGGATCTTCAACACTTTCTCCTGCTTTTTTGGCTGTCAACTTATATTCTTTTGTTGTAACACCATCTTCAGCAGTTACTTTTACAGTAACAATATGAAGTGTGCTGCTAAAATTGTTGTTATCTAATATTTCTACTTTTGCATTTTCATTTTCAGGAGTTGCGACAATGTCTAAACTATCTATATATCCTTCATATTCCACAAGATAATTAATATCTTTATCATTAAATGCTGGATTTAATTGTAAGCCTCTTACCTCTAAATTTTTTAAATTTGCATTTGCCTTTTCTTGATCTCCTTTTGTAATATGTAAATAATAAGAATTTGTAGTTGTACCATCTTCAGCTGTTACTTTAATTTCAAAATCATTTACTCCTGCTTTTAAATTTGTATCACCTATAACTTCTGCTGTGGCATTTGGATCATCTGTTATAGCTTCTATCTCTATTTTGTCTTTATCTTCACCTATTGCTATTACATAATCCGTAATAAATTGATCAAATTGAGGTTCCATCTCTTCTCCATCAATTTTTATATCTCTTAATAATGGATTATTATTTTTCATTACCGCTTGTACCTTTGCCATTGGTAACAAATTGATTACTATTGCCAATATAAATATAAAACTTAAAATACTTTTTTTCATTTAAAATCATTCCCCCTTCTCCTTTTGTATAGTTTACATTTGTAATCTTATTTTGTCAATAGTTTTTATTTTTTCTTTTATGATTTTATCTTAAAATCTTATTTATATAAACATATATATACATATAATTTTACTGTTATATTAAAATTATCTTCTTTGCTATTGTTTGAATTTAATGATATTTGGATTATTTTTCAATTTTATAATAAAAAAGAGATGGAACATTTTACGTTCTCCACCTCAATTTTAATATAGCTTATTTATATTGATTATCAATTTCCTTTAAGATAACATCATGTGCGCTACCTTCTGAAATACTAACATCAGAAACTAATGTTAATCTCGCTTTTTCATGTAATTCAGGTATCGTAACACTTCCACAATTACACATAGTTGATTTGATTTTTGCACAAGTAATTTCTAAATTGTCTTTTAATTTTCCTGCATATGGAATATAAGAATCAACACCTTCTTCAAATGAAAGTTTTGCATCTCCTCCCATATCATATCTTTGCCAGTTTCTTGCTCTGTTAGAACCTTCTCCCCAATATTCTTTTACATATCCATTTCCTTTTTTTACAACTCTTGTTGGGCTTTCATCAAATCTAGCAAAATATCTTCCCATCATTACAAAATCTGCTCCTAATGCTAAAGCAATAGTAATATGATGATCATGTACAATTCCACCATCTGAACAAACTGGAATATAGATACCTGTTTCTTCAAAATATTTATCTCTTTCTGCAACAACATCAATTAAAGCTGAGGCTTGTCCACGTCCAATACCTTTAGTTTCACGAGTGATACAAATAGATCCTCCTCCAACACCTACTTTAATAAAATCTGCTCCAGCTTCTGCTAAATATCTAAATCCTTCTGCATCTACAACATTTCCTGCACCAATTTTAACAGAATCTCCATATTTCGCTCTTACAAAATCAATTGTATTTTTTTGCCATACAGAATATCCATCTGAAGAATCCATACAAAGCAAATCTACACCTGCGTCAACTAATGCTGGTATTCTTTCTTCATGGTCTCTAGTATTAATACCTGCACCTACAATATATCTTTTATCCTCATCTAATAAAGAGTCTGGATTGTTTTTTCTTTCTTCATAATCTTTTCTAAATACTAAATATTTTAAGTTTCCTTCGTCTGTTAATATTGGCAAACATGCAATTTTCTTTTCCCATATTAAATCATTTGCTTCTGACAAAGAAATTCCTTCATGTGCCCATACTGCTTTTTCTTTTGGTGTCATAAAATTATCAATTGGGGCTTCCATATCATCTCTAGATACACGATAATCTTTATCTGTTACTAATCCAATGAATTTTCCTTTTGCAGTTCCATCCTCTGTAATCATAACTGTTGAATGTCCTGTTTTAATAACTAAGTCAATAACATCTTTTAAAGGTGTTCCAGATTTTACATTTGAATCACTTACAATAAATCCTGCTTTATGTTTTTTTACTTGTCTTACCATTTCTGCTTGAGATTCAATACTTTGTGAACCATAAATAAATGCAACGCCACCTTCTCTAGCTAAAGCAATTCCCATGTCTACTCCTGATACAGATTGCATAATAGCAGATACCATTGGAATATTTGCATAATATTTTGGTTCTTCTCCTTTTTTGTATTTTACTAATGGTGTTTTTAAAGATACCTTATTTGGTATACATCTTTCATCTGTTAAGTTTGGTAATAATAAAAATTCATTAAATGTTCTTGAAATATCTTCTAAAATCTTTGCCATATTAACTCCTCCATCTATTAAAATATTAAATTTGTCCTCCTAAAAATTGATAGTACTAGTATATCACATTTTTATTGTAGTGTAAACCATTTTTCTTTTTTTTCATAGCATTAAAGTAACCATTCCGTGGTTCAGAATTTCTAATTACGAGTTCTTGTATATTTATTTTTCATAAATTCCTCGGCTCAATACGTGCTTTAGCCTTTCTAAATATAAAAGAAACGAGCCTCTCGCTATTCCCGCTTCCTCATTTCTTTTATATCAAGAAAGTCTACAAGCACTCCAATCACATTCGTCATTTATGAAAAATAAATATACAAGAACTCGTTTAATATCAAATATCTTTACCACTGAATAGTTACGCATTAAAGATTAACCCAATTATATTTTTAGGTTAAAAAAGTAAACTAATCGTCGATTTCATTTTCTCAACAATTAGTTTACTAAAATAAAATAATATTTTATTTCTTACATTGATGCGCCAATTTCATATATTGAATCGTCTTCTGTAATAGCAACAACTGCATTATAACCACTGCTATCTTGTGGAGTAACACTTACTTGTTCAAATCTATCAACATTGTTTACTCCTGAAATATCTTCTGCCACAAACTCTCCTGTTTTGTAACCATTTTCCATAGCAATTCCTTTTATTGTTCCATCCTTTAGTAATAAAAACACTAGTGGATAATCCCAATCTTGCCCTTCCATGCCATAGAAAATTGTTTCTACTTCGTCTGAAGTTACATTACTAACTATATATTTTTCATTATACTCTATTTCTTCTCTCCTTTCAATATAATCTTTGTCGCATATTGTTTTAAATCTCTTATTGATTTAAATATGATTGTATATTAATTGAAATTATTTTACTAATCTCATTGTTTCTTTTGCAATCATTAATTCTTCATTTGTAGGTATAACATATACCTTTACTTTTGAATCAGGTGTTGAAATGACTTTTTCTTCTCCTCTCATATTATTTGCATCTAAGTCTAATTTTACACCCATAAATTCCAATTTTTCACAAATACCTTTTCTAATGTTAATTTGGTTTTCACCAATACCACCTGTAAAGATGATATAATCAATACCTTTCATAGCAACAGCATATTTTGCAATAAAGCTTGCTATAGAATAATTGAATTGTTCAATCGCAATTTTTGCTCTTTCTGTTCCTTTGTTTGATTCATCTTCTATCACTCTAAAATCTGGTGCCATACCTGATATACTTGCTAATCCAGATTTTTTATTTAAAATATCTTCCATTGTTTGTGGATCTAGATTCTCTTTTTTCATGATAAAAGTAACTACTGATGGATCCAAATCCCCACTTCTTGTTACCATAGGTAATCCTGCAAGTGGTGTTAACCCCATACTTGTATCCATTGATTTACCATCTTTTACAGCACATATACTAGCTCCTTGACCTAAATGGCAAGTAACAATTTTAGTTCCTTCAAGAGATTTGTTTTCTATCTCACCAAGTCTTTGAGATAC